>NZ_CP051428.1:0-10000 GCF_012676905.1 Paenibacillus albicereus
GTGGACAGCCATACCGTAGATTTGTGGCAGCAAGTGCTGTCAATCATCCAGACCAAATTGAGCAAACCGAGCTTCGACACCTGGTTCAAGGCGACGAAAGCCAATTTTTCGGATGAAGGACAGCTTGTCGTCACGGCGCCGACAACGTTCGCGGTGGAATGGCTGGAGAGCCGCTACACGAAGCTCGTCCGTTCGACAGTGTCCGATTTCGTCGGAAAGTCTGTCGATATCCGGTTCGTCATCGAGGAGAACCGGCCGCCCGAGCCGGCCGCTCCCGCCCAGCCGGCCGTCAAGCTGGCGCCGGCTGCGGCAGCCGAGCCTTTTTCGCATATGCTCAATCCCAAATACACCTTCGACACGTTCGTCATCGGGGCGAACAACCGCTTCGCGCACGCCGCTTCGCTGGCCGTCGCCGAAGCGCCCGCCAAAGCCTACAACCCGCTGTTTCTCTACGGCGGCGTCGGCCTCGGCAAGACGCACTTGATGCATGCGATCGGGCATTACATCCTGGAGCACAACCCGAGCACGAAGGTCATGTACATCTCCTCGGAGAAGTTCACCAACGAGTTCATCAATGCGATCCGGGACAACCGCGGCGAGAGCTTCCGCAACAAGTACCGCAACATCGACGTCCTGCTGATCGACGACATCCAGTTCCTCGCCGGCAAGGACGGCACGCAGGAAGAATTCTTCCACACGTTCAACGCCTTGCACGAGGAACGCAAGCAGATCGTCATCTCCAGCGACCGGACGCCCAAGGAGATCCCCACGCTTGAGGAACGGCTGCGTTCCCGCTTCGAATGGGGGCTCATCACCGATATCCAGCCTCCCGATCTGGAGACGCGGATCGCGATTCTGCGCAAGAAGGCCAAGGCGGAAAACCTGGACATCCCGAACGAGGCGATGGTGTACATCGCCAATCAGATCGACACGAACATCCGCGAGCTCGAAGGCGCGCTCATCCGCGTCGTCGCCTACAGCAGCCTCATCAACGAGGACATCAGCTCGCATCTGGCCGCGGAGGCGCTGAAGGACATCATCCCTTCCAGCCGGCCCAAGATGATTACGATCCATGACATCCAGCAGCGCGTCGGCGAGTTCTACGGCCTCAAGCTCGAGGAGTTCAAGGCCCGCAAGCGCACCAAAGCCGTCGCTTACCCGCGCCAGATCGCCATGTATCTCTCGCGCGAGCTGACGGACTACTCGCTGCCTAAGATCGGCGAGGCTTTCGGCGGCCGCGACCATACGACCGTCATCCACGCGCACGAGAAGATCTCCAAGCAGCTCAAGCTGGACCAGGAGCTGTTCAAGGTGATTCAGAACCTGACGGAAAAAGTCAAAAATCATATGTAATCTTATCCCCGAAAAAGGGACAAGAACCGACAAGCCTATGCACAAGCTGTACACATGTGGATAGGCTTGTCGCATCCCCCTTCATCGGGCTTATCCACATATCCACCGCCCCTACGGCTACTACTGCTATTTTCTTTTAACTAAACATCATCTAAAACCAAAGCACGGCTCCGCCGCAGGCTGAACCCCAAAGACGAGTGCCGCCCAAGACACTCAAGGAGGAACGCATGAAACTTACGATCTCGAAAAACGAACTCAACGACGCCATCCAGCAAGTCGCCAAAGCCGCCTCGGTCCGCCCTGCCATCCCGATTCTCGGAGGCATCAAGTTCGACGTCACCCACCAGGGAGTAACCCTTACGGCAAGCGACACGGACATCTCCATCCAGAGCTACATCCCTGCCGAATCGGACGAGGCGGTCATCGCCAAGGTGGACAAGCCGGGCAGCGTCGTCATGCCGGCGAAGTTTTTCGTCGAGATCATCCGCAAGCTGCCGGCCGAGGACGTTCAGATCGAAGTCGGCGACAACTATCAGACGATGATCCGTTCCGGCTCGACCGACATCCAGATGGTCGGCTTGGATCCGGAAGAGTTCCCCGTTCTTCCGTCCATCGAGGAGAACGAAGTGCTCCAGCTGCCGGGCGACCTGCTCAAGGCGATGGTCCGCCAGACCGTGTTCTGCGCTTCGACGAGCGAGCAGACCCCGGTGCTGACCGGACTGCTGTGGAACTTGGCTGGAGGAGAGCTTAAATTCGTCGCGACGGACCGCCACCGCCTCGCGAGCCGCATCTCCCGCGTCGAGACGCCGGACGGCTACCGGCTGAGCAACGTCGTCATCGCCGCCAAGACGATGGTCGAGCTGTCGAAGCTCGTTCCCGACGGAGGCGGCCTCGTCGACATCGTCGTCGCGAGCAACCAGGTGCTGTTCCGGCTCGGACATACGCTGTTCTACAGCCGCATGCTCGACGGCACCTATCCCGATACCTCCAAGATTATTCCGCAGACGTTCAAAACAGAACTCGTCCTCGAGACCCGCAAGCTGATCGACGCGATGGAGCGCGCTTATCTGATGTCCCGCGAGGAAAAGACCAACATCGTGCGGATCGTCACCCTGGAAAACGGAACGATCGAGATTTCCTCCAGCTCCTCGGAGCTCGGACGGGTAACGGAGCAGCTCGAGGTCATCCGCCAAAGCGGCGAGCCGCTGCGGATCGCATTCAACTCCAAATACATGCTCGACACGCTCAAAGTCATCGACAGCGAGCAGCTCGTCATCAGCTTCACCGGCGCAATGAGCCCCATCATCATCCGTCCGGCGGATCACGACAACAGCCAGTACATCATCCTGCCGTACCGCACGACCAACTGAACCTCCGCGAGCGGCGGCAGCACACGGCGGGCGACCTTCCGGTCGCCCGCCTTTTCCATGCCGAAGCGGCCTTCTCCCTCTTTTCCCATCCCATGACCTAGGAGGCATCCCCATGAAATCCATTACGATCAAGACCGAATACATCGCCCTCGGCCAATTCCTCAAGCTGAGCGACTGCATCGACTCCGGCGGCCAGGCCAAGTTCTTTCTTCAAGAAACGAAAGTCATCGTGAACGGCGAGCCCGACAACAGGCGCGGCCGCAAGCTGTATGACGGAGACATCGTCGAGGTGGACGGCTTCGGCGGCTTCAAGGTTCAGAGAACGTGAACTCGGAGCGATGGCTTTGTCCGCCTGGGGCGGACATTCTGGACGGGAGGTCTGAGCGGTGTTCCTGAATGAGATCGCGCTTCGCAACTATCGCAACTACGATCAGCTGGAGCTCGAGACGGACCGCAAGGTGAATCTGTTCATCGGCCCCAACGCCCAGGGCAAGACGAACCTGCTGGAATCGATCTTCGCGCTGGCCCTGACCAAATCCCACCGTACCGCCAAGGACCGCGAGCTGATCGGCTGGAACGGCAAAGAAGCCTCCGTGCGCGGCGAGGTGGAGAAGCGCTACGGCCGCGTGACGCTCGACCTGTCCTATTCCGCCCAAGGCAAGAAAGCCCGGATCAACGGACTCGAGCAGCGCAAGCTGAGCGGCTTCGTCGGCACGCTCAATGTCGTCATGTTCGCTCCGGAGGATCTGGAGATCGTCAAGGGGACTCCGGGCGTCCGCCGCCGCTTCCTCGACATGGAGATCGGGCAGGTGCAGCCGGGCTACCTGCACACGCTCCAGCAGTACGGCAAGGTGCTCGTGCAGCGCAACAACTACCTCAAGTCGGCCGGACCGTCCGGCGTCAAGCCGGGGCTGCTGGAGGTTTGGGACCTGCAGCTCGCGGAGCATGGTGTTAGAATCATGAAAAAGAGGCAACAATTCATAGAAAAGCTGAAGACGTGGGCGGCGGCCATCCATTCGGGCATTACCGCCGGTAGCGAGGAGCTGTCGATCGAGTACCGTCCGTCGTTCGACATCGGCGAGGGCGAAGAAGAATCTGTTTTATTCGAGCAATTTATGTTAAAGTTAACCCAGGTAAAAGATCAGGAATTCCGCCGCGGCGTCACGCTCGCGGGCCCTCACCGCGACGATCTGGCCTTCTTCATCAACGGCAAGGAAGCGCAGGTGTACGGCTCCCAGGGACAGCAGCGCACGACGGCGCTCTCGCTCAAGCTGGCGGAGCTGGAGCTGATCCGCGAGGAGATCGGCGAGTACCCGCTGCTGCTGCTCGACGACGTGCTGTCGGAGCTCGACCAGCACCGCCAGACGCAGCTGATCGAGACGTTCCAGGGCAAGGTCCAGACGTTCATAACCGCGACGGGGCTGGAGAGCGTCAATACGAGCCGGCTGTCCGACGCAGGTATCTACCGGGTTGAAGGCGGCAAGGTCACCCCATAGGCCGCCTCAGCCCTTTCTTGGCGATTCTGCCTCCTTGCGGGGCTTTGCATAGAGGAGCGTGAAGGGGATGTACATCCATCTGGGCGGGGAGAAGATCATCCGGACATCCGAGCTGGTCGCCATCTTCGACATATCCATCGAGCAGTCCTCCAAGCTCTCCAAGCAGTTCGTCGCCGGCGCCAAGAAGCGCAAGGACGTCGAGCTGATCGGCGAGGAGGAGCCCAAGTCGATCGTCGTCACCAAGAGCCGGGTGTACTACTCCCCCATCTCATCATCCACGCTGAAGAAGCGCGGCCACAACTTCGCCGCCAACTGAAGGCGGCAGCGGCTGGGCATGTCCGTACGCGGCATGCCCGCATCAGTTGCTTAGCGCAGTCGAGAGGAGCAGTGAATCATCGCATGTCTACGAACCAACAGCATACGTACGACGAGAACCAGATCCAGGTGCTCGAGGGCCTGGAGGCCGTCCGCAAGCGGCCGGGCATGTATATCGGCTCCACGAGCGGCAAGGGCCTCCACCATCTGGTCTGGGAAGTCGTCGACAACAGCATCGACGAAGCGCTGGCCGGTTATTGCAGCCGGATTACGATAACGATTCACGAGAACGACAGCATCACCGTCACCGACAACGGCCGGGGCATCCCGGTCGGCGAGCATCCCAAGATGAAGCGGCCGACGCTCGAGGTCGTCATGACCGTCCTTCATGCGGGAGGCAAGTTCGGCGGCGAGGGCTACAAGGTATCGGGCGGCCTTCACGGCGTCGGCATCTCTGTCGTCAACGCCTTGTCCGAGCAGGTGGTCGTCCAGGTCAGCCGGGACGGCAAGATCTATCAGCAGGAATACCGCCGCGGCGCGCCGCAGTACGACTTGAAGATCGTCGGCGAGAGCGACACGACGGGGACGCGGACCCTGTTCAAGCCGGACCCCGAGGTGTTCACCGAGACGACCGTCTTCGACTACGAGACGCTGCAGTCCCGCGTGCGCGAGTTGGCGTTCCTCAACAAAGGCATCGAGCTCGTGCTCGAGGACGAGCGCACCGGCGTCAGCAACACGTTCCGCTACGACGGCGGCATCATCGAGTTCGTCCAGTACCTGAACCGCAACCGGGAGCCGCTGCATGAACAGCCGATCTATGTTGAGGGCTCCAAGGACGGCATCCAGGTGGAGGTATCCCTGCAGTATAACGACAGCTACAGCGAGAACATCTACTCCTTCGCCAACAACATCAACACCCACGAGGGCGGCACGCACGAATCCGGCTTCAAGAGCGCGCTCACCCGCATCATCAACGACTATGCCCGCAAGTCCGGCGCCATCAAGGACAACAACAGCAACCTGTCCGGCGACGACGTGCGCGAGGGCTTGACCGCGATCATCAGCGTCAAGATTCCGGAGCCCCAGTTCGAAGGGCAGACCAAGACCAAGCTCGGCAACAGCGAGGTGCGCGGCATCGTGGAGTCGTTCTTTGCCGAGAAGCTTCAGGAGTTCCTCGAGGAGAACCCTTCGGTTTCCCGCAAGATCGTCGACAAAGGCCTGTCCGCCTCCCGCGCTCGCGAGGCGGCCCGCAAAGCCCGCGAGCTGACGCGCCGCAAGAGCGCGCTCGAGGTGAGCAGCCTGCCCGGCAAGCTGGCCGACTGCTCCTCCAAGGATGCCAGCATCAGCGAGCTGTACATCGTCGAAGGCGACTCCGCCGGGGGATCGGCCAAGCAGGGCCGCGATCGGCACTTCCAGGCGATCCTGCCGCTTCGCGGCAAGATCCTCAACGTCGAAAAGGCGCGCCTGGACCGCATCCTGTCCAATGCCGAGATCCGCGCGATCATCACCGCCCTCGGCACCGGCATCGGCGACGACTTCGACATCGCCAAGGCCCGCTACCACAAGATCATCATCATGACCGACGCCGATGTCGACGGCGCTCACATCCGCACGCTGCTGCTGACGTTCTTCTATCGGTACATGCGCAAGATCATCGAAGCCGGCTTCGTCTATATCGCCCAGCCGCCTCTGTTCAAGATCGAGCGCAACAAGGTCGTCCGCTACGCCCAATCCGAACGGGAGCGGGAAGACATCATCGCCGAGTTCGGCGAAGGCGCCAAAGTAAACGTACAGCGCTATAAAGGCTTAGGCGAGATGAACGCCTCCCAGCTGTGGGAGACGACGATGGACCCCGAGAGCCGCACGATGCTGCAGGTGCAGATCGAGGATGCGATCAAAGCCGACGTCATGTTCGACACCCTTATGGGCGACAACGTCGAGCCGCGCCGAGATTTCATCCAGCAGTATGCCAAGTACGTCAAGAACCTCGACATCTAGCAGCAAGGCAAAAGCCGGCTCGGAGCGATCCGAAAGCCGGCTTTCTTTCATCGGCTGCCTCTTCAGCGGGCGCGGCTCTTGGGCGCATAGGCGGCGGCATAGCGCCGCATCCGGCGGAAGATCTCCTTGTCCTTGAGCCTGCGGAAAATATACGGGTCCGGCTTCGTGTTCACTTCCAGAATCCACGGCTTCAGCGACGTGTCGACGGCGACGTCGAGCCCGATCTCCTTCAGTCTCGGCCAGCGTGTAGCCAGCTGCTCGCCGGTCTGGACGCCGAGCTTCTCGAGTCGGCCGCGGAATTCCTTTTGCGCGGCGGCGTCCATATGTCCGCTCAGAAGCGTTTCGAACGGCGTGATCGTGCCCCCGCTGTGGTAGTTGGTGACGATCTTGGACGGGTGGCTCAGCCTGCCGATGATGCCGGTCGTCTCCCAGGCGCCGGCCGGGTTGCGCTGGACCATGACGCGCAGATCGAAACGACGCTTGCGATGCCGGAGCAGATGGATGCCCTTCTGCGCCAGATAGCGCTTTTTGGGACGGATCTGCTCCAGCGAGCGGAACATCGCCTCGTAGGCGGCATGCGTCTGGACGCGGATGCCGCTCTGGAACCGGTAACCGCCCTCCGCGAGCTTCTGCACCTTGATGACGCCGTTGCCGAACGTGCCGGAGTCCGGCTTGATATACAGCATTCCGTACTGGTCCAGCATCGCTTTCAGCGAGTCCCGGCCGTATATTCTCGTGTCCGGCACATGGAGGGCTAGCGCCTCCGACTGCAGCAGCACCTCCGTCTTTCTTTGTTTGCTCACAACTCGTTGGATGGCCAACCGAACCTCATCCTTCCCTGTCTCCAAAAGCGCGCCGCGCCGCAGGTTTCGGCGGATCGGCTTCCGGATCGTAGTGCAAATTCCGATATCGTAAGCGACCAATCAATGCTATAATAGAGTGTATTGTCCCACTGCGATCCATCGCCTTATTTTATGGATTTCGCGCACGGATGGAGCACGGCATCCACCTATTTTTCGACGGTCCCGACGTTTAATTGTCCTCTGTTTGTGCCACACAGATAAGATAGGACAGCGAGCGAGGCGGGCCGCGACCATCAGGCAAGAGCCGCTTGGCGGCCTGACTGCACAGGAGGTAAGTATGGCGGAAGAACAACGTTCCCAGATCAAGGACCGGGACATCGGCACGGAGATGCGCGAGTCGTTCATGGATTATGCCATGAGCATTATTGTCAGCCGCGCGCTGCCGGATGTGCGCGACGGACTCAAGCCCGTTCACCGGCGCATCCTCTATGCCATGTCGGAGCTCGGCATGGCCCCGGACAAGCCCTATAAAAAATCAGCCCGCATCGTCGGCGAGGTCATCGGCAAGTACCATCCTCACGGCGACAGCGCTGTTTACGAATCGATGGTCCGGATGGCGCAGGACTTCTCCATGCGCTACATGCTCGTCGACGGCCACGGCAACTTCGGCTCCATCGACGGCGACATGGCTGCGGCCATGCGATATACGGAGGCCCGCCTGTCCAAGATCGCCATGGAGCTGCTGCGGGATCTCAACAAGGACACGGTCGACTTCGTCTCCAACTATGACGGCGAGGAGCGCGAGCCGTCGGTGCTGCCTGCCCGCTTCCCGAACCTGCTCGTCAATGGCGTGTCCGGCATCGCGGTCGGCATGGCGACCAACATCCCGCCGCATAACCTGCGGGAGGTCGTGGACGGCATCCAGGCGCTTATCCGCAATCCCGACATCACGTCGCTGGAGCTGATGGACTACGTCAAGGGACCGGACTTCCCGACGGCAGGCTTCGTCATGGGCCACTCGGGCATTCGGCAGGCCTATACGACCGGCCGCGGCTCCGTCACGATGCGGGCGCGCGCCGAGATCGAGGAGAACGCCGGCAAAGCGCGAATCGTCGTGCATGAGCTGCCGTACCAAGTCAACAAGGCGCGTCTCGTCGAGAAGATCGCGGAGCTTGTTCGCGAGAAGAAGATCGAAGGCATCACCGATCTGCGGGACGAGTCCGATCGCAACGGCATGCGGGTCGTCATCGAGCTGCGCCGAGACGTCAACCCGAGCGTGACGCTCAACAACTTGTACAAGCATACGCAGATGCAGTCGACGTTCGGCATCAACATGCTGGCGCTCGTGAACGGCGAGCCCCGCACGCTGACGCTGCGGGACATGCTGTACCACTACCTGCAGCATCAGATCGAGGTCATTCGCCGGCGCACGGAGTTCGATCTCAAAAAGGCTCAGGCTCGTGCCCACATTCTTGAAGGCCTTCGCATCGCGCTGGACCATATCGATGAGATCATCTCGCTGATCCGCTCCTCGCGTACGGCCGACGAAGCGCGCGAAGGGCTGATTGGCCGCTTCTCGCTCAGCATCGAGCAGGCGCAGGCGATCCTCGACATGAGGCTGCAGCGCCTGACGGGGCTGGAGCGCGAGAAGATCGAAGCGGAGTACAACGAGGTGCTGGCCCGCATCGCGGAGTATGAGGCGATTCTCGCCGACGAGCAGCTTGTGCTGGATCTCATCAGCGAGGAGCTGGCCGAGATCAGCGAGCGCTTCGGCGACGAACGCCGCACCGAAGTGACGATCGGAGAGGACGAGATCCTCGACGAGGACCTCATCCCGCGCGAGGATGTCATCATCTCCATTACGCATTCCGGCTACGTCAAGCGGCTGCCGGTCACGACCTATCGCAGCCAGCGCCGCGGGGGCAAGGGCGTGATGGGCATGGATACAAAGTCGGACGACTTCGTGGAGCATCTGTTCGTCTCCAACACGCACCACTTCCTGCTCTTCTTTACGAACAAGGGCAAGGTGTACCGGCTGAAGGCGTACGAGATTCCGGATCTCAGCCGCACGGCACGCGGGACGCCGATCATCAACCTGCTGCAGATCGAGCAGGGCGAGACCGTCAATGCGGTCATCCCGGTCGAATCGTTCGACCCGGACTGCTTCCTGTTCTTCGGCACGCGCCAGGGCGTCGTCAAAAAAACGCCGCTCGACGACTACTCCAATATCCGCAAGGTCGGCCTGATCGCCATCAACCTGCGCGAGGACGACGATCTCATCAGCGTCAAGCTGACGGACGGCAAGCAGGAGATTTTCATGGGCACGGCAAACGGACAGTCGATTCGTTTCCCGGAAAGCGACGTGCGGTCTATGGGACGCTCGGCGACCGGCGTCAAGGGCATCCAGCTTGACGAGAGCGACAAGGTCATCGACATGGACGTCGTCGATCCGGCTCAGGAAGTGCTCATCGTCACGTCCAAGGGCTACGGCAAGCGGACTCCGGTCGAGGACTATCGTATCCAGTCTCGCGGCGGCAAGGGCATCAAGACGTTTAATGTGAGCGAGCAGCGCGGACCGGTCGTCTGCCTCAAGGTAGTGGCCGAGGACGAGGACCTCATGATCATGACGGAGTCCGGAACGCTCATCCGCATGAATATGGATTCG
>NZ_CP051428.1:15000-122500 GCF_012676905.1 Paenibacillus albicereus
CAAACCGTACGGCTGGGCTGTGATGGGGAGGGAAAATTATAGTACCGAAGGTCATGATCTCCGGCTGCCAAGAAAAGCCTCTAGCCAGGCGAAGGTGCCCGTACCGCAAACCGACACAGGTAGGCGAGCAGAGCATGCTAAGGCGCGCGGAGTAACTCTCGTTAAGGAACTCGGCAACATGACCCCGTAACTTCGGGAGAAGGGGTGCCTCGGTAGGGTGAATAGCCCGAGGGGGCCGCAGTGAAAAGGCCCAAGCGACTGTTTAGCAAAAACACAGGTCTGTGCGAAGCCGTAAGGCGAAGTATACGGGCTGACGCCTGCCCGGTGCTGGAAGGTTAAGGGGAGCGGTTAGGGGCAACCCGAAGCTGTGAACCGAAGCCCCAGTAAACGGCGGCCGTAACTATAACGGTCCTAAGGTAGCGAAATTCCTTGTCAGGTAAATTCTGACCCGCACGAATGGCGTAACGACTTGGGCGCTGTCTCAACGAGAGATCCGGTGAAATTTTACTACCTGTGAAGATGCAGGTTACCCGCGACAAGACGGAAAGACCCCATGGAGCTTTACTGCAGCTTGATATTGGACTTTGGTACGATCTGTACAGGATAGGTGGGAGCCTAGGAATCCGGAGCGCCAGCTTCGGAGGAGGCGCCGTTGGGATACCACCCTGATCGTATCGGAGTTCTAACCTGGCACCGTGAAACCGGTGCAGGGACCGTGTCAGGCGGGCAGTTTGACTGGGGCGGTCGCCTCCTAAAATGTAACGGAGGCGCCCAAAGGTTCCCTCAGAATGGTTGGAAATCATTCGCAGCGTGCAAAGGCATAAGGGAGCTTGACTGCGAGACCTACAAGTCGAGCAGGGACGAAAGTCGGGCTTAGTGATCCGGTGGTACCGAATGGAAGGGCCATCGCTCAACGGATAAAAGCTACCCTGGGGATAACAGGCTTATCTCCCCCAAGAGTCCACATCGACGGGGAGGTTTGGCACCTCGATGTCGGCTCATCGCATCCTGGGGCTGAAGTAGGTCCCAAGGGTTGGGCTGTTCGCCCATTAAAGCGGTACGCGAGCTGGGTTCAGAACGTCGTGAGACAGTTCGGTCCCTATCTGTCGTGGGCGCAGGAAATTTGAGAGGAGCTGTCCTTAGTACGAGAGGACCGGGATGGACGTACCGCTGGTGTACCAGTTGTTCCGCCAGGAGCACCGCTGGGTAGCTACGTACGGACGGGATAAGCGCTGAAAGCATCTAAGCGCGAAGCCCCCCTCAAGATGAGATTTCCCAGTATGTAAGACCCCTGGTAGACGACCAGGTTGATAGGCTCGAGGTGGAAGCGCGGCAACGTGTGCAGCTGACGAGTACTAATCGGTCGAGGGCTTATCCTATTCAAGCAAGACACAGCCGGTCAGCACGGCATTTCGTTCGATCCAGTTTTCAGGGCGCAAGCCTACGCCTTGAGCACGCATGACGTTTGGTGGCGATGGCGGAAGGGAACCACGCGTACCCATCCCGAACACGACCGTTAAGCCTTCCAGCGCCGATGGTACTTGGACCGCAGGGTCCTGGGAGAGTAGGACGTCGCCAAGCATGTGCATAGGAGCCGCCGCATCTTTGGATGCGGCGGCTTTTTGCTTTGCTCGGCTTCATCGGCTCCTCTTCAGGTTATATAAAGAAAGACCAGGCTCTTGACCTGGTCTAGCGATGATAATAAGAGAAGAACGGCTCCTCGAAGGGGAGCTTGATGACGCCGTCACGCTTTTCCTTATGAAGGCGGAGGATGGCATAAAGGAGCGGTGCGAGCAGCCACAGGTGCAGCAGCAAGTAGGCGGCGAGCAGCCACTGCGGCAGCCAGGGATAGAAAGCGCCGATGACGCAGGCTCCGATCCATAGCTTGTGGAGCTGAAGCCGCTGAAATACGGATAGCTCCATCGGCAGCGCGGGCATATAGCCGGGAAAGGGGAACTTCCATCTCCACTGCCAGCGACGGGAAGTCGATTCGAGCGAGCGTCTCCGAAGGAGAGCCATGCGGATAATGACGGCATGCAAGAAGGGGACCAGGATGGAGCCTGTCGCGAGGCCGACCAATGCGGGCCAAAGATCGACAAGCAGTAGCGCCAGCGCGAGAGTCGCGCCAGACACGATATAGAACCTTTGGAAGCCCGGCTCAAAGGCTAGCTTGCGGACAAGCTTATATTGATAGATGGTCGCTTCCTTTTGCTCGGATAGAGGCTGGAACATGGAATCCTCCTTGATAGGCAGCGCTTCTTCTCCATCTGCGCAGCCGTGACCGGGTGCTTCAATCACCCCTGGCGAGTTGCGGCATATCCTGTATAGACGCGATTGGGCTATGGCAGCTCTTGATTATTATATCGGAGCCCAGGTATGAATTGCTAGAATGGTGGGCATAATGCTACTATCATTGCATGGAAGAGAAAGGCGGATGGGTGATGCATGAGGAAGCCCTGTGCACCTGCATCGTATGCGGCGAGCTGAAACCCCATGACCAAGGACTGCGAATCGTGACTGAATTCATATGCGGCAGCTGCGAGAAAGAAATGGTGCAAACGGATGTACTGGATGAAAAATATCCATTCTATGTCCATCAGATGAGACAGATATGGATCCATAAAAATGCCTGAGCTTCCGCCTTGAACGGCGGGAGCTTTTTTTTGGACGGGCAGACCGCTACAATGAAGGAAAAGGACGTTGGAGCGGGAAAGGAAGCCGTTTTCTTTGACAAATCACGTAGGGCCAATCGTAGACATACTGCAGCGTCATGCCGCTGCACGGCCAAGGTCTTTTCATGTGCCGGGCCACAAGGGAATCGAGCCGCCTCAGGCGGCAGGAGCGGCTTCAAAGAGGGGGAGCGTCGACGGAGCACCGTCATTCGTATCGGCTCTGGGCGGATTGCTGCCGATGGATGTGACGGAATTGAGCGATACGGATGATCTTCATGATCCATCCGGCGCCATCCAGCAGGCTCAGCAGCTCGCCGCCTGCCGATTCGGAGCGGATGAAACGGCATTTCTTGTTGGAGGAAGCACGGCTGGCAATCTGGCGCTGCTTCTCGGATGCCTGCAGCCAGGGGACATCGCGCTGATTCAGCGCAATGTCCATAAATCCGTCTTGAACGGGCTCCGGCTGAGCGGCGCGAAAGCCGTCTTCCTGGAACCGCGAATCGAGCCGTCGAGCGGCCTATCGGAATTGCCTGCGCTCGAGGCCGTCGAGCAGGCGCTTCGCAGCTGGCCTCAGGCCAAAGCTCTCGTATTGAGCAACCCAAGCTACTACGGCTGGTCTCGCGATCTTCAGCCGTATGCCGAGCTCGTTCATCGGACGGAATGCCTCCTTCTTGTCGATGAGGCGCATGGTGCTCATTACGGCCTGCATCCGGATTTGCCGTCAGGAGCGCTTCAGGCTGGAGCGGATGCCGTCGTGCAGTCGACCCACAAGACGCTCCATGCGATGACGATGGGGGCCATGCTCCATATGCAGGGTGAAAGGCTGGATCGGCAAAAGGTGAAGGCGATGCTTGCCGCGCTGCAAAGCTCTTCGCCATCCTATCCGATCATGGCTTCGCTCGATTTGGCACGCGGGCTGCTTGACGAGCATGGACCGGATTGGTTCGGCCCGGGCCTGCATGCGGCCGCATCGATCCGCAGCCGACTCCGCCTGAGCGAGCGTTGGGGGCTGGCGGAAGACCTTGTGCAGGATGAGGGCATACGCACCGATCCGCTGCGCATCGTCCTCTATGACCGGCTGGGCGATTGGAAAGGCTTCGACCTGCTCCGTCAGCTCGAACGGCGGGGCATCTGGGCCGAGATGGCAGATGAGACCTACGTCGTGCTGCTGGTAGGAGCACGGACCGGCATGGAGGAGGCGGCGGAGTTGTTGGCCGCACTCGCAGAGCTGGAACAACTCGGACGGGAGTTGGCATCGGAGGAGGGCTCGGCAACCGAAGCCGGGAAGCGCATCGCAGCTTGTCCGGAGATCATCCCTGCGCGCGGTGCGGAGACGCGTACGGACAAGGCAAAGGCGCGCGGTGTTGAGACGCGTACGGACAAGGCAAAGACGCGCGTTGCTGAAGCGGCTTCCGGAGATCAAGCCGGCGGCGCTTCGCGCGAGCCTGCTTTCCTTTTCTCCGAGCCGACCCGGTTGGAGCGTTTCCCGCCCAGCGAGCGGGAAACCGAGCTCGTACCGCTGATGGAAGCGGCGGGCCGCGTCAGCGCCGAAGCGATCATCCCATATCCGCCGGGAATTCCGCTTGTGCTGGAGGGAGAGGCCATTACGGCAAGGCTGATTGACTCGATGCAGCGGCTGGATGGAGCGAGATTTCAGGGCAAGAGCGTGTCTGAACGAGGCTCGATTCGGGTAAGACGACGATAAGCCGATTGGATCGGCCGGCGCGGCATCGCTGCCGATGTATGCTATGATAGAAGGAAACCAGATGCAGGGAGCATGAACGTGCCGAAAGGACTATTCATTACCATAGAGGGCGGGGAGGGAGCAGGCAAGACGACGCTGATCCGCTCTCTCGCGAAGGAGCTGCAAGCAAGAGGACGCTCCGTCTTGACGACCCGGGAGCCGGGTGGAATCCCGATCGCCGAGAAGATCCGGTCGGTCATTCTCGACAAGACCCATACGAGCATGGATGCTCGGACGGAAGCGCTGCTGTACGCGGCCGCGCGCCGACAGCATCTCGTGGAGAAGGTCGTGCCCGCGCTCGAAGCCGGGCAGTGGGTCATCTGCGATCGCTTCATCGACAGCAGCCTCGCTTATCAGGGCTATGCCCGAGGACTGGGCATCGAGGACGTGTGGAGCATCAACCGGTATGCGATCGGCGAGTGGATGCCTGACGCGACGCTATGGCTCGACGTGCCGCCCGAGCTCGGACTGGCGCGGATCGCCGCTTCGAGCGAGCGGGAGGTCAACCGGCTCGATCTGGAGACGGAGGCGTTTCACCGCCGCGTCCAAGAGGGGTATCGGTTGCTGCACGAGCAAGAGCCCCGGCGCATATTCCGGCTGGACGCTTCCTTAGCGCCTGACTCCATCCAGGAACAGGCCATGCGGGTCCTCTGGCCCCTGCAGCAGGAATCGATCTGAAGCATGTCGAATTTCAATGGAAACGATACAGGAGGGATGAGGATGAAGCTCGTCATCGCCGTTGTACAGGACAAAGACAGCAACCGCCTTTCCAATGCTTTGGTTAGCGCAGGCTTCCGAGCGACCAAGCTCGCCAGCACAGGAGGCTTTCTCAAGGCCGGCAACACGACGTTCATGATCGGGATCGAGGATGAACGGGTGCATGAGGTGCTTCACTGCATCCGCTCCAACTGCAAGGTTCGCGATCAGCTCGTGACGCCGGTGTCGCCGATGGGCGGCACGACGGATTCCTATATTCCTTTTCCCGTGGAGGTCCAAGTGGGAGGCGCGGCAGTATTCGTGCTTCCGGTCGAGCGCTTCGAACATTTCTGACAGGAGAGGGTTGGCATGAAAATCGATCCAGGATACCGGCCGCTCGGCCAGGACCGCGTATCGGGCAGCGGAAGCGGCCGGGCGGTGCAGCCCAAATCGTTCGCCGACGTCATGCAGCAGCAGAACGGCAGCCGCACGCGGGAAGAGCTGCAGCAAAAGCTGCAGGACATTCAGGCGCAGGGCGACCGGCTCGCCCGCTCCATGACGGTGCGCGAGCTGCAGACGTACAAGGCGATGGTCAAGCAGTTCCTCGAGCTGACCGTGCGCCGAGGCGTCGGCATCAAGGACGTGCGCAGCATGGACCGCAGAGGGCGCATCAAGCGGCACAAGCTGCTCGATGAGGTCGACGAGAGCCTGCTCGCGATGGCGGAGGAGCTGCTCCAGACGGAGCAGGGGCGCATGCAGCTGCTGCAAAGCGTAGGCGACATCCGCGGCCTGCTCATCAATCTGCTTTTTTAATAGAAAGGATTCGATCCGTGAAACTTTCCGATATCCCTGGCCAGGGCAAGGCCAAGCAGATCCTCCAGCATGCGCTGCGCACCGGCAAGGTGTCCCATGCCTACTTGTTTGCCGGACCGAGCGGAACCGGCAAGCTGCAGACGGCGCTTGCGTTCGCGCAGGCGCTTTTTTGCCGTTCGGGGGACGATGACGCTTGCGGAGAATGCCTCGAATGCCGCAAGTTCGAGCATGGCAATCAGCCGGATCTGCATCGCATCGCGCCGGACGGACAGTCGGTCAAGCTCGGCCAGATTCAGGAGCTCCAGCGGGACATGGCCTATCGGACGGCCGATGCCGGCAGCCGCAAGGTCTACCTCATCGAAAAGGCCGATGCCATGACGCCGCAGGCCGCCAACAGCCTGCTGAAGGTTCTGGAAGAGCCGGTCTCGCCGACGGTGGCGATCCTGCTCGCGACGCATCAAGGCGCGGTGCTTCCGACGATCGCTTCGCGCAGCCAGCCGGTGCCGTTCCTCCCCTACTCGGCAGAGGAGATGCTGGAGCAGCTCGTCGCGGAAGGAGAGCCTCCGCTGCTGGCCCGAGCAGCGGTTCATCTAGCCTCCGGCAAGGAGGCTTCAAAGGCTTTGACGGCGCAAGTTGGGTTTGCAGAAATCCGAAATGTAGTGATACAATTAGGCAAGGAGAGCTTGTCTCGATTCACTGCGGCTCTGGTCACCGTCCAGCAGCGCCTGTCCAAGACAGAGCTGGGTGCCGATCCGCAGCTGCTTTTGTCCTTATTGGTGTTATGGTACAGAGACATGATTCATTTTCAGGCCGGTCGGTCTGACAAGATGGTTTTCATAGATCAGTTGGATTGGATAAGCGCTCATGCCTTCACGAAGCCTGCAGCTTACTGGGTGTCGTGCATGGAGCATACGATGGGGGCAGCGGGGAGGATCAAGGCAAACGTCGCTCCCCAGCTTGCCCTCGAGCAATTAATGGTACGTCTACAGGAGGGTTAATCCTTGTATAATGTCGTCGGGGTCCGCTTCAAAAAAGCGGGCAAGATCTATTACTTTGATCCCGTCGATCATCCCGTAGGCACGGACCATCATGTCATTGTGGAAACGGCCCGGGGTGTGGAGTACGGCAAAGTCGTAGTCGGACAGAAACAAGTAGACGAATCAGACGTAGTTCTCCCGCTTAAAAAAGTCATTCGCATCGCCAGCGAGCAGGACGCCAAAGTCGTCGAGGAGAACCGGAGCGCAGCCCAGAACGCCTTTGCGACTTGCTTGGACAAGATCCGCGCGCACGGCCTCAAGATGAAGCTGGTCGATGTCGAGTTTACGTTCGATCGCAACAAGATCATTTTTTACTTTACGGCCGAAGGCCGGATCGACTTCCGCGAGCTCGTCAAGGACCTGGCCAGCGTGTTCCGTACTCGGATCGAGCTGAGGCAGATCGGGGTGCGCGACGAAGCCAAGATGCTGGGAGGCATCGGTCCTTGCGGCCGCGTGCTCTGCTGCTCGTCCTGGCTGGGCGACTTCGATCCGGTGTCCATCAAGATGGCCAAGGATCAGAGCCTATCGCTCAATCCGACCAAGATCTCCGGATTGTGCGGCAGGCTGATGTGCTGCTTGAAATTTGAGCATGATAACTACGAGAGCATCCGGGAAGAAATGCCTTCTGTCGGCAAGACGGTCGTCACTTCGCACGGGGAGGGACGCGTCACCGGCATCAATGCCTCGTCCAAGAAGGTGTTCGTCCAGCTCTTCGATCAAGGCGGACGGCCGAAGGAAATGCCGATCGACGAGGTTGTAGTCAAGTAAGGCCGGCACCAGCCGGGCTTGAATGATTTGCAGCAAAGCTCTGGGGTGTGAGTTCTTGGACAATAAGGATCTTTTTCTGCATGTGGAGGAGCTTGAAGCAAAGGCCGACGCCTTCCATCGCGAGCTGGGGGAGCTGAAGCTCAGCGTCAAGCAGTTGCTTGAAGCGAATCAGCAGCTGACGATCGAGAATCGCCAGCTGCGCAAGGTGCTCAAAATAGAGACGAATCCGCACGGCGAGCGGCGCAAGGCCGGATCAGCCGGAGCGGGGCAAGCTACTTCGGCAGCGGCTGTCCTGACGGACGACGCGGACAGAGAGGATGCGCCGGCAGTCGGGGAAGGGCATGACAACTTAGCCCGCCTCTATCATGAGGGATTCCACATCTGCAACGTGAACTACGGTCATCTGCGCACGGAAGGAGATTGCTTGTTCTGCCTCTCCTTCCTGAACAAATAACCTTCTCAGGACCCGCATGCGGGTCCTGTTTGTCGTCATGGGACGGTCATTCAACTCAACGAGGAAGGAGAAGCTATGCATCATGGAGCTTGATTTGCAGCCCAGCGAGAGGCTGGATGATCTTCTGACGCACCAGCTTCGCATCATTCAAAGTCGAGAGGTGTTCAGCTTCTCGATGGATGCGGTGCTGCTGGCCCGCTTCGCCGGCGTGCCGAAGCGCGGCCGCATCGTCGATTTATGCACCGGCAACGGCGTCGTGCCGCTGCTGCTTTCGACCCGCTCCGAGGCCGGCATCGACGCGGTCGAAATCCAGCCGCGTCTGGCGGACATGGCCCGGCGCAGCGTCGCCCTCAATGGGCTCGAAGGACGAATCCGGATTATGGAAGGCGATCTGCGTCTGCTGGCCAAGCAGCTCGGCTATGGCAGCTACGATGCGGTGACCGTCAATCCGCCCTACTTGCCTCCTGCGAGCGGCGATCGGAACGAGAACCCGCATGTGGCGGCGGCCCGCCATGAGATGAACGGCACGCTGGAAGAGATCGTCGAGCAATGCGCGCGGCTGCTCCGCACCGGAGGCCGCTTGTCGATGGTTCATCGTCCGGGAAGGCTGATCGAGATCGTCTCGGCCATGAGCCGCCACAACCTGGAGCCGAAGCGGATCCGTTTCGTCCATCCCTATGTCGGCGCTGAAGCCAACATGGTGCTCATCGAGGCGGTCCGCGGCGGACGCCCGTCCGTTCGCCTGCTTCCGCCGCTGATCGTGTACCAGGAGGACGGGCAGTACAGCGACGAGATCATGGACATTTATTTTCACCAAGGAAGGGGGAAGCCGGATGCAGCTGCAGAAGAGCTTCGAACCGACGGATAAAGGAACGCTGTACCTGGTGGCGACGCCGATCGGCAATCTGGAGGACATGACGATGCGGGCGATCCGCATCCTGAAGGAAGTCTCCATGATCGCAGCGGAGGATACGCGGCAGACGCGCAAGCTGCTCAGCCGCTTCGAGATCGATAACCGGCTGGTCAGCTATCACGAGCACAACAAGGCGAGCAGCGGTCCGGAGCTGCTGCGGCTGCTGGAGGAAGGCAGCAGCATCGCGCTCGTAAGCGATGCCGGCATGCCGGCGATTTCCGATCCGGGAGCGGATCTGGCGCGCGATGCGGCCGCACGAGGCATTCCGGTCGTGCCGGTGCCGGGGGCGAACGCCGCTTTGTCGGCGCTCGTCATGTCGGGATTGCCGACGGAGCGCTTTACCTTTGCCGGATTTCCGCCGCGGGACAAAAAGGCGCTGGACAAATGGCTCGAGCCGCTGAAGGCGCTGCCCGGCACGCTGCTGCTGTACGAGTCTCCGCATCGCATCCGCAAGACGCTGCCTGCGCTACTCGAGCGTCTGGGCGATCGGGAGGCGGCGATGGTCCGCGAGCTGACCAAGCGCCATGAGGAAGCGGCGCGGGGAAGGCTGTCCGAGCTGATCGCGCATCTGGAGGAGCATGAGCCGCTGGGCGAGTATTGCCTCGTCATCGCGGAAGGGGAAGCGGAGGCGGCGCAGACCGGAGCGGAGTGGTGGCAGTCTCTGGAGCTGGAGCAACATGTGGAGCACTACGAGCGTCTGGGCCGGGATCGCAAGGATGCGGTCAAGCTGGCGGCCGCCGATCGCGGCCTGTCCAAGCGAGATGTCTATAATGAAGTCATGCGTAAATAAAAAAAGACCTTCCTGAACCGCGGACGGTTCAGGAAGGCAAGTAAGGAGTATAAAAAGGTTAGAAATACCTTGGGTTAAGTTGCTAAAACCTAGTATACCTGATTTATTCTATTTTGTCACAGGGGAAGGCATTTCGGAAAGACAGGAATTGCAGACGATCTTTCCTTTGAAGTAGGCGACGTTTTCCGCATTTCCGCAGAAGATGCAGGCAGGCTCATACTTCTTGAGCATGATGCGTTCTCCGTCCACATAAATTTCCAGGGCGTCCTTCTCTCCGATGCCGAGGGTGCGGCGCAGCTCGATCGGGATGACGACGCGTCCGAGCTCATCGACTTTACGTACAATTCCAGTAGATTTCATCATAGGGCAACTTAACCCCTTTCATAGGTTCATGTATCGTCATGATTCGACAAAAAGCTACTTTTTATGATCCTTATCATACCAACCATTCCCAAATCAGTCAACCAGACATTTCATGCGCATTTCGCGTAAAAATACGGATTAACAGGCTTTGTAAGGGATTGGAACCTAGATTATCTTACACTATGCTTCATTCAATTGGAAATAAAAATACGACAGTATTCGACATCAGTCTATGGTTTTTGTCGAAAATATGAACGGAAAGCTAGGTGGATGGCGTGACGAGGCTGGAGGAAGAGAAAGTATTCAAGGATCCTGTCCACAAGTATATCTACGTGCAAGATCAACTGATCTGGGATCTGATCGATACGCCGGAATTCCAGCGGCTGCGGAGAATCCGCCAGCTCGGCACGACCTATCTGGTCTTTCACGGGGCGGAGCATAGCCGGTTCAGCCATTCTCTGGGCGTATATGAGATCACTCGCCGCATCATATCGCAATTCGAGCGGAGCGAGTATCCGGACTGGCCGAGGGAGGAGAAGCTGCTCTGCCTATGCGCGGCTCTGCTTCACGACCTGGGGCATGGTCCGTTCTCCCACTCCATCGAGGAAGTCATGGAGTTCGACCATGAGGAATGGAGCTGCCATATAATAGAGGGAAAGACGGAAGTGAACCGGCTTCTGCGGACGGTGGATCCCGATTTTCCGCGCAAGGTGGCATCGGTAATCCGCAAGAACTACGAGAAGCCGATCGTCGTCAATCTCGTCTCGAGCCAGATGGATGCGGATCGGATGGATTATCTGCTGCGGGACGCCTATTTTACGGGCGCGAACTACGGCACGTTCGATCTCGACCGGATCCTGCGCGTGCTGCGGCCCCATCAGGGGCGGATCGTCGTCAAAGGAAGCGGGATGCATGCGGTGGAGGATTATCTCATGAGCCGCTACCAGATGTACTGGCAGGTGTACTTCCATCCGGTCACCCGCAGCTCGGAGATCATCCTTCGCAAGATTCTGCTCCGTGCGCAAGAGCTGTGCCGGTCGGGGTATGCCTTCGCGTGGATACCGGACCCGATCCTCAAGCTGTTCCGCGGCGAGCTTGACGTCGCCTCGTACCTCAAGCTCGACGAGGCGCTCGTACAGACGGCCTTCGCGGCATGGACGGAGGAGGAGGACAAGCTGCTGTCCCAGCTGTGCGGCAGGTTCCTACATCGCCGATTGTACAAGTATATAACCTTCGAAAAAGAGCACGAATCAGAAGCGCAGCTATGCTTCGAGGAATTGGCAGCCGCCGGGATGGACCCGGGCTATGAGCTTGAAATTGATTTCCCGTACGATCTTCCTTATCATGTGTATCGTTCGGCCGCCGAGGGCTTGACCGAGGGCGGGAGAGGCAAGCCGCCGATCCTGCTCCTCGAGCCGAGCGGAGCGGTGACTGAAATCTCGCGGCGCTCCGATGTCGTTCCCTCGATTACAGGCATGCACCGAGGCCAATACCGCCTTTACTATGATGAAGAAGCGGCCGGACGGATCCGGCGGAAGCTGAAGCCGCGCACTCTGGCCCGGCTGGGCTTGGAGCCGAGCGGCGACGCATGAAAGGAGTCGAACCATGAAAGGAATCATCGACACGCACACCCATATGGACTCGCCTAAATTCGACAACGACCGTGCCGAAGCGATCCAGCGCGCGCGGGAAGCCGGCGTAGAGCTGATGTTCAATGTCGGCTTCAATCGGGAAACGATCCCGACGACGCTGAAGCTTGCCGAAACGCATCCGTTCATCTACGCCATCGTCGGCTGGCATCCGACCGATACGGTGGATCTGCGCGAGGGAGACCTGGCTTGGATCGAATCGCTGATGAGCCATCCGAAGGTCGCCGCGATCGGCGAGATCGGTCTGGATTATTACTGGGATACTTCTCCCAAGGAAGTCCAGCAGCAGGCGTTCCGCGACCAGATCGCCATCGCCAAGCGCTGCCGCAAGCCGATCGTCATCCATAACCGCGACGCCCACGAGGATGTCGTCCGCATCCTCCGGGAGGAGAAGGCGGACGAGGTGGGAGGCATCATGCACTGCTTCTCCGGCAGCTGGGAAACGGCAAAGAAATGCCTCGACATGAACTTCTACATCTCGTTCGGCGGACCGGTCACCTTCAAAAATGCAAGGGTCCCCAAAGAGGTGCTCGCGCAAGTGCCGCTGGACCGACTGCTGCTGGAAACGGACTCCCCTTATCTCGCTCCGCACCCTCATCGGGGCAAGCGGAACGAGTCCTCGTTCGTCACTCTTGTAGCGGAAACAGCGGCGGAAATAAAAGGTAAATCTGTAGAAGAAATCGTTTCCATCACTTCGGCAAATGCAAGAAAATGTTTCCAAATTTCTTAAAATGGCGTGATATCGGTTGAAAAAAGGCTTGTAGACGAGAAAAATTGGCCTTTCCTTAGCCAAATCATCCGCCATCGTCCGAAAACCCTCGATTTTGAATCTCAGAGGATTTTATCGTGTCTTTACAATCGCTTGAAGGAAACGGTATGATTCAACACAGAGCTTTGAGTGATGCAGAATGTTCATCATACGCTTAATCTCCCTGATCGGGGAGAACGGGGGAACCAATGCAGCCGAAAAGGAGCAAGCGGCACATCGCGTTAGGATGTCGCTTGATGCCGGACAAGCTGTACTTTTCCAGGGGTGAATTCGCCGGGACCATGAGCAGGGTCCGGCCGCGATAGGGCAGCTCTCTTGCCCGAACCCGTCAGCTAACCTCGTAAGCGCATATAAGAGAGATCAACCTCGTGCTCCACTTCCACCTGATCGTGACCACCCGGGAAGCCACGAAACAGATCCTCTGTCGACGGCTTCTTTTTGTTTGAATAATGAATTATACGTCGACATAGGGTTAACGGTGGAGGTGAGGCGAGGCTGCCAGCGGCGTGCTGCTCGGCACGTACAAAACCTAATAGTCGCGTCTTGAATTATCATGTGGTACACGAGGCGGCGGGGCTATGTAAGGAGGACCGAAGAAGTGGGCGCTATCCCCTTAAAGGAAACCCATGTACAACGATCATCCAGCAAGTCTTTCCAATGGCGATGGAAGCATGACAACCTGCGTTTGATTATCCTTAGCTTAACGATCTCACTCGCAATGACTTTCATGTTTTTGGTGTTGCTGAAAGGGACGTCGGAAAAAAGCGTCTCTCTGGTGTTGAACGGGCAGGAAAAAATCGTAAGCACGAGCCATTCCTCGCTCCAGCAGCTGCTGGAGGAGCAGGCGATCGCGGTCGGACCGCATGACGAGATGTCGACTCCGCTCGGGGCCGCGCTCCAGGAAGGCGACCGCATCGTGATCGACCAGGCGGTGCCGGTGACGATTCTTGCCGACGGCAAGACCCTGCAGGTAAAGACCACCAAAAAGACCGTGGAAGCGGCGATCGGAGAATCCCATATCGACGTTCGGGAGCAGGATAAAATATTCCCAAGCTCCGAAACCAAGCTGAAAGCCAATATGACGATCCGCGTCATGAGGATCGACAAGCATCAAATGAAGACCACGCACGACATTCCGTTCACCGTCGTCCGCAAGGAGGACGCTACCCTGGAAAAGGGGCAGCTCAAGATGGTGAAGTCCGGCCAGAACGGCCAACTCGTCAAAACCTTCGAAAAGGTGTACCAGGACGGCAAACTGGTCACGAAGACTCTGCTCGCCAAATCCATGGAGAAACAAGCCGTCAGCAAGGTCGTGGCGGTGGGAACCAAGGAAAAGCCTAAACCGAAACCAGCGGTCCTGACCGCGGCATCCTCATCTCCGACTGCAGCTCAGACCAAATCCGGTCTCAATCTCAAAGCGAAGAAAGTTCTTACGAACGTTACCCTGACCGCGTATACCGCCGGATTCGCCTCTACAGGCAAATCCAAGGGCGATCCCGGTTACGGCATCACCGCCTCGGGAGCAAAAGTTTCCGAAGGGCGCACCATTGCAGTCGACCCGGACGTCATCCCGCTGGGATGGTGGGTGTATATAGAAGGAATCGGCTTCCGCCGCGCCGAAGACACGGGCGGAGCGATCAACGGCAAGAAAATCGACGTGTTTTACGAAAGTGAATCCTACGTGAAGAAATTCGGCAAGAAGCGCGGCTTTACGGTCTATGTCCTTGGACCGACCAAGCCGAAGCTGAGCTGATCGTTTGCGAGCGGGCCCGCTGTTTTTCAGCGGCCCGTTTTTGGGCGTTTATAAGGAAAATGCGGGGAGTAAGGGATTGCAAAAGGGTTAAAGCTAGTCGTGATCTTATACCCGGTCGCAAGCAAGCGGAATCAAAGGAGACAAGCCAGTGATCAAGGAAATCATCGTGGTGGAGGGCAAGGACGATACGACGGCGATCAAGCGGGCGGTCGAGGCGGATACGATCGAAACGAACGGCTCGGCCATCGGCGAGGAGGTGCTCCGCCGGATCGAGCTGGCGATGGAGCGGCGCGGCGTCATCATCTTCACGGACCCCGACCACGCCGGCGAACGCATCCGCAAGATCGTCTCGCAGCGCATCCCGGGCTGCAAGCATGCGTTCCTGCCTCAGGAGGATGCCCTCTATCGCGGGGATATCGGCGTCGAGAACGCCTCGCCGGAAGCCGTGCGCCGCGCGCTTGCGACCGTGCGGACGGAAGGCTCGGAGGGCGAGCCGGAACTCACCCATGCTGATCTGATGGAGGCAGGCTTGCTCGTGCATCCCGATGCCGCTCGGCGGAGGCTGCTCATGGGCAACCGGCTGGGCATCGGCTATTGCAACGGCAAGCAGTTCATGAAGCGCTGCACGAGCTTTCGGATCACCCGAAGGGAATTCCGCGAGGCGCTGGAGCAGATGGAAGGGGAAATCGGATCATGAGCGATGTAGCGACACCGAGAAGGACAAAGGAAATCATCGAGCGGCATGGATTTTCCTTCAAAAAGAGCCTGGGCCAGAACTTTCTGATCGATCCGAATATCCTGAACAAGATCGTGTCGGCCGCCGGACTGGACAAGACGAAAGGCGCGCTGGAGATCGGACCCGGCATCGGCGCGCTGACGGAGCAGCTGGCCCGGCAGGCGAAGGCGGTCGCCGCGGTCGAGATCGACCAGCGGCTCATTCCGATCCTGCAGGAGGTGCTCGGAGCGGAGGAGCATGTGTCGGTCGTGCATGCCGACGTGCTGGACCTGGACCTGCACCAGCTGTTCCGCGACAAGTTCGCGGGGACTAGCGCGGTCAGCGTCGTAGCCAATCTCCCGTATTATGTGACCACGCCGATCCTGATGAAGCTGCTTGAGCAGCGGCTGCCGCTGGAGAATATCGTGGTCATGATCCAAAAGGAGGTCGCCGAGCGGATGGCGGCGAAGCCGGGCACCAAAGCTTATGGCAGCCTCAGCGTGGCCGTGCAGTATTATGCGGTGCCGGAGCTGGTCTGCATCGTGCCGCATACGGTGTTCATCCCGCAGCCGAACGTCGATTCGGCGGTCATCAAGCTCGCGATGCGGGACAAGCCTGCGGTGGAGGTCGCCGACGAGGACTTCTTCTTCCGCACCGTGCAAGCCTGCTTCGCGCAGCGGCGCAAGACGATCCACAACAACCTCTCGTCCTGGATCGGCAAGAGCCGCCGCGAGGAGCTGACCCGCGTGCTTCAGGAGACGGGCATCGACCCGGTGCGCCGCGGCGAGACGCTCTCGCTGCAAGAATACGCCGCGCTAGCCGCCGCTCTCGAACGGGAAGGGTTGAAGCAAGCCTGACCGTCGTTATTGAAACCCCCGGTTTCCCATCCGGCTGTCACCATTCTTCCTCCTTGCCCATAGGCTGAGGCTAGAGGTGATGGCACAGTGGAAACTGGGGATTTTGTCGTTCGGCGATCCTATGGAGGAGACGTGCTTTTCCGGGTGGAGGCGATCTATGGGGAAACCGCCATACTTAAAGGGTCGGACTACCGACTGCTCGCCGACGCGCCGATCGGCGACCTGGAGAAGGTGGCCAACCCGGAGGAGCTGGGCGTCACGAAATCACTGAGGAGCAAGGTGAAGGCTTCGAATCAGCGCATGAGCGAGGAGCTCATCGATCATGCCTTCGCCAGCGAGCTCGATTATCGTCCTGAAGAGAAGCACTCGTACTTCGATCTACCGGGCAAGGTGCTGCATCTCGACGGAGATGCGAACTACATGCGCAAGAGCATGCAGCTGTACAACCAGATGAACGTGCCGGCTCAAGGGCTGCATGTGGCGGAGAGCCAGATGGCGGACCTGCTGTACCGGCTGCTGCCGCAGGTCAAGCCGGACATCGTCGTCATCACGGGCCATGACGGCCTGCTCAAAACGCCGGGCCGCAGCGAGCTGTACAGCATCGGCAGCTACAAGAACTCGCAGAACTTCGTGAATGCCGTGCACGTCGCCCGCGAGTACGACAAGAACCGCGACAACCTCGTCGTGGTGGCCGGCGCTTGCCAGTCCTACTACGAGGCGCTGCTGCAGTCGGGCGCGAACTTCGCCAGCTCGCCCGGCCGCATCCTGATCCATGCGCTCGATCCGGTCTACATCGCGATCAAGGCGAGCTACACCTCGATCCGCGAATGCGTGAACCTGCCGGATGTCATTCACGGCACGATCTCGGGCATCGAGGGCGTCGGCGGCATCGAGACGATGGGACGGTATCGGGTCGGCCTGCCGAAGCCGGTCGAGGTCAAGCAAGTCAAGCCAAATCCTTATTATATGGTTTAGAAAAAGCTCTATTCTTCGCTTCCAGAAAGTCGAAAAATATTCATTGACACAAAACTTAATGCAATGATATAATTTTCGTTTATTTGACATTACCACCCTTCCTGGGCTATAATGGACAAGGAAAGAGGTGGTAGTGCCAATGGCTAGAAATGCTTTGTCGGAGATCAAGCGCAGCATGGAAGCTCATATTGGAGCCAAGATCATGCTGCGGGCCAATGGAGGCCGGCGCAAGACGGTTGAACGTTCTGGTGTTTTGGAAGAAACCTACCCATCTGTTTTCATCGTGAAGCTGGACCAGGATCAGCACGCTTTCAAGCGGGTATCCTACAGTTATGCGGATATTTTGACGGACTCGGTCGAGGTCACCGTCTGCAACGACGAAGGTCAGGTGCGGATCAACCCGCTGCACTGACCGAATAGATCAGGTTTCACGGGGAAACCTTCGCGCGCGGCCTCTGCCAGCGCGTTTTTTTTGGCTGTTTTTCCTTCGCATACTCGGCTTGCCGATCCCTCATACTACGAAAGGCGACAGCATCAAGCTCGTCGTCCGTACCCGAGAGCGAAAGGGAGGCATGAAGCATGAGCCGCAGAAGGCGCAGCACGATGTCGGAGCAGCTGAAGGTGGAGCTGGCCAAGGATCTGGGCTTTTACGATACGGTCCAGCAGGAAGGCTGGGGCGGCATCAAGGCGAAGGATGCCGGCAACATGGTGAAGCGGGCCATCCAGATGGCGGAGCAGGCCGCTTCGCGCCAGCAGCGATAGGAGCAACGAGGCGGTTCCGGACGCGTCCAGCGGCGGGCCGCCTTTTCGCTTTTCTCCCGGTCGGATGCTATAATAGAGGCAGTTTATCTAACGAACGGGTGGATCGGACGACATGAAAATCTACGAGAAGGCGCCGGCCAAGATCAATCTGCTGCTGGACGTTCTGCGCAAGCGCGAGGACGGCTTCCATGAGGTAGAGATGATCATGACGATGGTGGACCTATCCGATCGGCTCGAGATGGAAGAGCTGCAGCGGGATGCCATCATCATCTCCAGCCAAGCCGGCTACATACCGCTGGACGAAAAGAACCTGGCCTTTCAGGCGGCTAGGCTGATCAAGGAACGTTACGACGTCAAGAAGGGCGTCTACATCCATCTGGATAAGAAGATTCCGGTCGCGGCCGGCCTGGCCGGGGGAAGCAGCGATGCGGCGGCTGCGCTGCGCGGGCTGAACCGGCTGTGGCAGCTCGGCATTCCGGAGGAGGAGCTGAGCCTGCTGGGCGCGGAGCTCGGCTCGGACGTGCCGTTCTGCGTGACGGGCGGAACGGCGCTGGCGACGGGCCGCGGCGAGAAGCTGGAGCCGATCGAGAACCCGCCGTCATGCTGGGTCGTGCTGGCCAAGCCGCCGATCAATGTCTCGACGGCCGATGTGTACGGCCGCTTCCGGGCCGGCGCCATCGAGCAGCATCCTTCGCTGCCGCGCATGTTGGATGCGATCCGCGCCGGGTCGTTCACAGGCGTCTGCGAGGAGCTCGGCAACGTGCTGGAGGACGTGACGCTGCGCTTGTACCCCGAGGTTCGCATGCTCAAGGAAAGCATGCTGCGGCTCGGAGCGGACGGCGTGCTCATGTCGGGCAGCGGTCCGACCGTATTCGGCCTCGTCTCCAAGGAAGCCAAGCTGGCCCGCATCTACAACGGGCTGCGAGGGTTCTGCAAGGAAGTATACGTGGTAAGAATGCTTACATCTCCTGGAGTCCAATCTTGATTAAATCCGGATAAAGGTGATATATTGGCTTTACAATATTCGGATTTAGCCAGGGGGACCCCAAGGTGAAGAAGCTCAAGCGCAGTGCCCGGTTGGTCGAGATGACCCAATATTTGCTCAATCGTCCCCATACCTTGATCTCTTTGACCGCATTCGCGGACCGTTATCAATCGGCCAAGTCCTCGATCAGCGAGGATCTGGCCATCATCAAGGAAGTATTCGAAGAAGAAGGCATCGGCCAGCTGCAGACGCTCGCCGGAGCGGCGGGAGGCGTCAAGTTCATTCCCCGGATGGCGTCCGAGGCGTCGCTGGCCATCATCCAGCGGGTGTGCCGAGAGCTCGAGCAGCCGGAGCGGGTGCTCCCGGGCGGCTATCTGTACATGACGGACATGCTCGGACAGCCGAATCTGCTGAATGACGTGGGGCGCATTTTTGCGACCGCTTTCGCGGATCGCCAGATCGACGTCATCATGACGGTGGAGACCAAGGGCATCCCGCTCGCCTACGCGACGGCCTCCTGCCTCAACCTGCCGGTCGTCATCGTGCGCCGCGACAACAAGGTGACCGAGGGGTCTGCCGTCAGCATCAACTACGTGTCAGGTTCCAACAAGCGCATCCAGACGATGTCGCTCGCCCGTCGGGCGCTCAAGGAACAGTCGCGCGTGCTCATCATCGACGACTTCATGAAAGCCGGCGGCACCGTGCAGGGCATGATGGACCTGCTGCATGAGTTCAACGCGACCGTCGCGGGCGTCGGCGTCTTCGTCGAGTCCGGCGAGGTCGGCACCGAGGACCGGCTGCTCGAGGATTACGTCTCGCTCGCCAAGCTGACGGCCGTCGACCTCAAGACGAAGCAGACGACGATCGTGCCGGGCAATTATTTCGATACCGAATAGGGGGCTGTTCTCGATGTCCAAGCTTGAACCGATTCTCGCCGCCGGCGCTCCGGCCGCGATCGGACCGTACTCCCATGCCGTGAAGCTCGGCGGCCTGCTGTTCACCTCCGGCCAGATCCCTCTGCTGCCGGACGGCACGCTGATCGAAGGCGGCATCGTGGAGCAGGCGCAGCAGGTGTTCCGCAACCTGGAGGCCGTGCTGGCCGCGGGAGGCTCCTCGCTCCAGCAGGTCGTCAAGGCGACCGTGTTCTTGAAGGATATGAACCAGTTCGCGGCGGTCAACGAAGTGTACGCATCTTTCTTCGGGGACCATAAGCCGGCTCGCTCGGCCGTGGAAGTGGCCCGTCTTCCCAAGGATGTCCTTGTCGAAATCGAGCTGATTGCCTCGACTTCTGTCGAATGACCTCGAAATTGGTTTATTTCCAAAATTTATTTTATAAACTAGCTGTGAATTGGCAGAATAAAGAAGGAATCTGATCTGCTTTGTGGAATAATACACCAAGTCTTCGATAGGCAAAGGTGGTGAACACAAGTGCAGATTACTGATGTCAGACTCCGCCGCGTTAATTCCGAAGGTCGTATGAAGGCTATCGCATCCATCACCATCGATAATGAATTTGTCGTTCATGACATTCGAGTCATCGACGGGAACAACGGGATGTTTGTCGCGATGCCGAGCAAGCGTACGCCTGACGGGGAATTCCGGGATATTGCCCACCCCATCTCTTCCACCACCCGGGAGAAAATTCAAGCCGCTGTGCTCGCCGAATACGAGCGCGCAGCCACGGAAGAGGAAGTTGCAATCGAAGAAGGCGCCTGATGGCATCAGGGCCGGAAAAGTTCAGCATGGTTGGGGAGCCCGAGGGCTCCCTTTCTTTTTTGCCCGGGATGGGATATATATATAGGAATGCGAGTCAAACGAGAACAACGGAAAATCAGGGAGGTCGGTCAGCTGTGAATCGGATGGCGGTCGTGCTTGCCGCAGGACAAGGCAAGCGCATGAAGTCGAAGCTGTACAAGGTGCTGCATCCCGTATGCGGGAAGCCGATGGTAGGGCATGTCGTCGATACGGTGGAAAAGGCGTCGTGCCAGGAGATCGTCGTCGTGACGGGACACGGAGCGGCCCAAGTGCAGAGCTATCTCGAGGGACGGGCCCGATTCGTCCTGCAGGAGCAGCAGCTGGGCACCGGACATGCCGTGCGTCAGGCGGAGACGCTGCTGGCCGGCAAGGAGGGCACGACGATCGTCATCTGCGGCGACACGCCGCTCGTCACGGCGGAGACGATCGAGGCGATGCTGGAGCTGCACGAGGCGAGCGGCGCTGCGTCGACGGTGCTGACGGCGGAATTCGCCGATCCGACCGGCTATGGCCGCGTCATCCGCGGCGACGACGGAGCGGTGACGCGCATCGTGGAGCAAAAGGATTGCTCCCCGGCAGAGGCGGCGGTCAAGGAGATCAATACCGGCACGTACTGCTTCGACAACCGCAAGCTGTTCGAGGCGCTCGCCCGCGTCACCAACGACAACGCCCAGGGCGAATACTACCTGACGGATGTCGTCGGCATCTTCGTCTCCGGAGGAGAGACGGTGCAGGCGTACTGCACCTCCGATCTGGCGGAGGCGATCGGCGTCAATGACCGGATCGCGCTCGGCGAGGCGGAGCGCCTCATGCAGGCGCGGATCGTGCGCCGCCACCAGGTGAACGGCGTGACGTTCATCGACACCGCGGCGGCCTACATCGAGGATGGCGTCGAAATCGGCGCGGATACCGTCATCTATCCGGGCACGGTGCTGCGCGGCCGCACGGTCATCGGCGAGGACTGCGTCGTCGGTCCGCAAGCGGACATCAAGGACTCGGTGCTCGGCAGCGGCGTCACGGTGCGCTACAGCACCGTCGACCAGTCCGAGGCGGGAGAGGGCAGCTCGATCGGTCCGTATGCGAACCTTCGTCCCGGCTCCAAGCTCGGCAAGGGGTGCAAGATCGGCGATTTCGTCGAGCTCAAGAACGCGGTCCTCGGGGACGAGAGCAAGGTGTCCCATCTGAGCTACGTCGGCGACGCGGAGGTCGGCAGCGGCGTGAACATCGGCTGCGGGGCGATCACGGTCAACTACGACGGGTTCAACAAGGCGAAGACGATCATCGGCGACGACGCGTTCATCGGCAGCAACGTCAACCTGATCGCGCCGGTCACGATCGGCGACGGCGCGTACGTCGTCGCCGGCTCCACCGTCACGCATGACGTGCCGGGGGGAGACCTGGCCATCGCGCGCGAGCGCCAGGTCAACAAGCCGGGCTATGCGGACAAGATCCGCGCCCGCGCCAAGGCGAAGAAGGAGCGCGGCGGCAGCTGACCGCCTCCCCCTTGGCGAGCGGCTTTGCGAATCGGACTGTAGAAGCGGAACCTGCCAAAAAGCCGTCCCGGCCGGGACGGCTTTTTGGGGTCGGTCCGAGGAGGCGCAGACTCATGCGCCGTCAGTCCTCAAAATGCAGATTGACGGGACCTGCGGGCAGCTCCGGAGCCGGCGGCTGTCCGGTCGTCGGCACGCTGGCGTCGACCTCCTCGAAGCGCAGGCTGTCGAGCCAGACGCGGCCCGGACCGTACAGGAGGACGCCCAACGAGATCACCGCGCTCTCCTCGGGCACGTCCAGCACGATGGAGTAGTGGTTCCAGTCGAGGTCGCCGGCCAGCGGCCGGTCGTTCATGTTGTCGAACTGCAGGACGTCCTCGGCCGCGTTGTCGACGCGCATCCAGAGGCCGCAGAAGCCGCTCGCTCCGCGCGTCCGGACGAATCCGGAGAGGCGCATGCGCTTGCCGCGGAACGTGTCGGCCCGGAACTGCTGCATGAGCGTCGCGAACCCGCCGGGGTCGGTCTCTCCGAGCGACTCGAGCTGTCCGGAGGAGCTTCCTTGGTGGATGGTCGAGCGGTCAAGCGAGATGCGGTACTGATGCGGATGGCTTCCGCTGAGGAACCACCCTTTCAAGGGACTGCTGGAAAGAGCTTCATTCGTGGACATGGTAGATTCCATCCTTTCGCGAGCGGATTGATGATGAAGGAACAGGCGGCGATACCGTCCCGGAGGCAGCCCGTACAGGCGCTTGAACGCCCGGGTGAACGCCTCCTGGCTCTCGAAGCCGCAGGAGAGGGCGAGGTCGAGGATGCCGCGCTCCTCCTCCAGCAGCCTTCGCGATGCCAGCGCCAAGCGGCGCATGCGCAAGTATTCGCCGACGTTACGGCCGGTGTGCTCGCGGAACAGACGGTGGAAATGATAGGCGGAGAACCCGGCTTCGGCGGCGATCCTCTCGAGAGGGAGCGGCTCGTGGAGCCGGGCTTCCATATAGGCGATCGCCTTTTGAATGCTCTGATGCTGCGTCATCGCGCCGCCTCCTTCAGATTCAGCATACCTAAGATGGGATGGACGATTTTGACCGTTTTTGCGGACTTTCCTCTTTACGGCCGTCTTCGCCGGGGGATGCGGCGAGAGGCTTTCTATAGCTTGGCGGCGTTTAGAAAAGGCTTCGGCGGGGTATAGTTAGGGAAAGCTGGACATCCTGTCCACAGGTGCAAGGACCTATAGAGGAGGAAGACAATCATGGCGATTACCATGCAAGCCGAAGCCCGCAGCAACGGATCGAAAGGCAGCCTTCGCAAGCTCAGGAGCGAGGGCAAGGTGCCCGCCGTCGTCTACGGCAAAAAGCTCGAATCTTCGTCGGTTATCTCCCTGGAGGAGAAGGAAGTGCTCCATCTGCTTCGCTCCCAGCCCAATGCCATCATCGAGCTGAAGATTCCGGATGCCGGCAAGCAGCCGGTCATGATTACGGACGTGCAGCGCGACGCGCTGTCGCGCCGGCTGATCCACGTCGATCTTCACCAGATCAACATGAACGAGGAGATCAAGGCATCGGTCCGCGTCGACCTGACCGGCGACTCGGCAGGCGTCCGCGAAGGCGGCGTGCTGTCGGTGACGCTGCACGAGGTCGAGGTCCAATGTCTCCCGAACGATATTCCCGATTCGCTCGAGGCGGACATCTCCGGCCTCGGCGTCGGCGAGAACCTGTCCGCAGGCGAGCTGAAGCTGCCGGACAAGGTGCAGCTCGTCACCGATCCCGAGCAGATCATCGCCGGGGTGCTGGCTCCGCAGAAGGAAGTTTCCGAGGAGGAAGCCGAGGAGTCGGCGAAGGAAGACGAGAAGGCCGCAGCCCGTTCCGAAGATGCGAACGCGGTCGACGAAGAATAGAGCACGACTGCAGGCGCGCCCGCACAGGGCGCGCTTTTTTGCGGCCGGACAAGCCGGCGGCATCGGCAGGCGGCGCGGGTCCGGCACGCGGCACCCGGCAGAGTGGGCGACGGGCCGCCTTTATGGTACAGTGGTTCGTAGACGAACGAACAGAAAGGTGCAGCGACAAATGAGATGGATCGTAGGGCTCGGCAACCCCGGGCCGCAATATGCGGATACCCGCCACAACATCGGATTCAAGGTGGTCGACGCGCTCGCCGAGCGATGGGACATCAAGGTGACGCAGGCCAAATGCCGCGCGCTGATCGGCGAGGGCCGGGTCGGCGGCGAGAAGGTATGGCTCATCAAGCCGATGACGTTCATGAACCTGTCCGGCGAGTCGATGAAGGCGTTCATGAAGTATTTTGACGCCAAGCTGGAGGACGTCATCGTCGTCTACGACGACATGGATACGGAGACGGGCAAGATCCGGCTCCGCTATCAGGGCGGTCCGGGCGGCCACAACGGCATCAAGTCGATCATCCAGCACATGGGCACGCAGAGCTTCAACCGCATCCGCATGGGCGTGTCGCGTCCGACGAACGGCATGGTCATCGCCGACTACGTGCTGTCGAACTTTCCCAAGAGCGAGCGCGAGGCGGTGCTGGCGATGACCGAGCGGGCCTGCGAAGCCGCGGAGCATGCGCTGACGCATCCGTTCGACGATACGATGGGCAAGTTCAACGGGTAGAGGGGCTGCGTTAAACGAGCCAGAAAGTGGGCATACTGGAGCCAAACCCTTGGACAGGAGGCCCCTTTCATGGCGATTCATTACGAGTGCCGGCATTGCCGGACGCCGCTCGGCACGATCTCCAGCCTGCACGGCATTCCGGAGAATCGGCTCGGCTTGCATTTCTTGACCCTTGAGGAGCGCAGCGATATAATAGCGTATAATCCGCAAGGCGACATGGTCGTCAAGCTCGTCTGCGACTATTGCAGCGAGGCGGCGCTGCGGCATCCGGAGCTGCTTCTCGTATCCAGCCCGTTGCAGTAGCAGGTTCGATTCTTTTCGACAACAAGTACACAAGTACGACAACATAGGCAAGAGCCTTGGCGGGTAGCTGAGGCTTCTTTGCGTGCTGCTGCCCGTTGTCCGTCCAAGGCCCCTCGTTTTTCAGGAGGCCTTTGTTGCCGTCTCCTTCTCCGGACGCTCTCCGGCAGGAGCGGCATCCGGGAGTGCGCGGGGAGCGGGCTCAAGCGAAAGAGAGGTGCTCCACTTGAAAGCGTTAATCGAGGCATTCGCCGCCGACAGGGACTTCCAATCCGTTTCCGCCGGCTTCCGCAACGGCATGAAGGAGCAGATGGTCTCCGGCCTGGCCGGCTCGTCCCGCCAGGTGCTCATGGCTGCGCTCAAACGGGACTTGGACCAGCCGATGCTGGTCGTCACCCATAATATGTTCTCCGCGCAGAAGATCGCGGAGGACCTGCAGGAGCTGAGCGCCGGCGAGGACGTGCTGCTCTACCCGGCCAACGAGCTGGTCGCGGCCGAGTCGGCCGTCTCCAGTCCGGAGATGCTGGCCCAGCGGATGGAGGTGCTGATCCGCCTGTCCCGCGGCTTCCGCGGGATCGTTGTCGCGCCTTTTTCCGGGGTGCGCCGCTTCCTGCCGCTGCGGGACGTGATGGCGGAGGCCAAGGTCGACCTGCAGGTCGGAGCCGAGCTGCCGATGGAGGCGTTCCTGCAGCGGATGAACGCGCTCGGCTACGTGCGCGCGGACCGCGTGGAGAACAGGGGCGAGCTCAGCGTGCGCGGCGGCATCGTCGACTTCTATCCGCTGACCGCCGAGTCGGCGGTGCGCGTCGAGTGGTTCGACGACGAGATCGATTCGATCCGCACGTTCGATCCCGAGGGACAGCGCTCCATCGCCAAGCTGGAAGCGTATACGGTGACGCCGTGCCAGGAGCTGATCGCCGACGAGCGGCGCTTCGGCGCGGCCGCGCAGCATGCCTCCGAGCTGCTGGAGCAGCAGCTGGACAAGATGACCGACCGCACCGCCAAGGACCGGCTGCGCTCCGAGCTCGGCGCGGAGCTGGAGCGGCTGCGGCAGCATATTTATTTCCCTGAACTTTATAAATACATCGCCCTGCTCTATCCCGAGCGCCAGACGCTGTACGACTACATGCCCAAGGACACGCTGCTCGTCCTCGACGAGCCGACGCGGCTCATCGAGACGGCCCGCCAGCTGGAGCGCGACGAGGCGGAGTGGCAGGCGCATCTGCTCGGCACGGGCAAGTCGCTGCCGGCGTTCAAGCTCGCCCGAGAGAGCGACGACGTGCTGCATCACCGCCCGTTCCCGACGCTGCTGCTGTCGCTGTTCCTGCGCCAGGTGCCGCATTCGCAACCGCAGAACATCCTGAACTTCATGTGCCGCAGCATGCAGAACTTCCACGGGCAGATGAACGTGCTGGGCGCCGAGATGGAGCGCTGGAAGAAGGCGGGCGCCCAGGTGCTCATGCTGGCTGGCAGCGGCGAGCGGATGGACCGGCTGCGCCGCGTGCTCGGCGACTACGACATCGAGCCGCCGCAGCTGCTGGAGGGCAGCCTCGGCAGCGGCTTCGAGCTGCCCGGCTCGCATCTGGTCGTCGTCACCGAGGGCGAGCTGTTCACGCAGAAGCAGCGCAAGACGCGCCGCGTCGACAAGAACATGGACAACGCCGAGCGCATCAAGAGCTACACCGAGCTCAAGGTCGGCGACTACGTCGTCCACCAGAACCACGGCATCGGCAAGTACATGGGCATCGGCACGCTGGAGATCGGCGGTATCCACAAGGACTACATGCACATCCTGTACGCCGGCGGCGACAAGCTGTCCGTGCCGATCGACCAGATCGACCTCATCCAGAAGTACGTCGGGTCGGAGGAGAAGGAGCCCAAGGTCTACAAGCTCGGCGGCAACGAGTGGACGCGGGTCAAGAACAAGGTGCGCAGCTCCGTCAAGGACATCGCCGACGATCTCGTCAAGCTGTACGCCCAACGCCAGGAGGCCAAGGGCTTCGGCTTCGGCCCGGACACCGCCTATCAGAACGAGTTCGAGGCGATGTTCCCGTACGACGAGACGCCGGACCAGCTGCGGGCGATCCGCGAGATCAAGAAGGACATGGAGATCCAGCGTCCGATGGATCGGCTGCTCTGCGGCGACGTCGGCTACGGCAAGACGGAGGTCGCCGTGCGCGCGGCGTTCAAGGCGGCGATCGAGGGCAAGCAGGTTGCCATCCTCGTGCCGACGACGATCCTGGCGCAGCAGCACTACGAGACGTTCCGCGAGCGCTTCGCGGACTTCCCGTTCAAGGTGCAGGTGCTGAGCCGCTTCCGCTCGCGCAAGGAGCAGACCGAGACGATGAAGGGGCTCAAGAGCGGCGCCGTCGACGTCGTCATCGGCACGCACCGGCTGCTGAGCCAGGACATCGTGTTCAAGGACCTCGGCCTGCTCATCGTCGACGAGGAGCAGCGCTTCGGCGTCTCCCACAAGGAGAAGCTCAAGCGGCTCAAGACCAATGTCGACGTGCTGACGCTGACGGCGACGCCGATCCCGCGCACGCTGCACATGTCGATGCTCGGCGTGCGCGACCTGTCGGTCATCGAGACGCCGCCGGAGAACCGGTTCCCCGTGCAGACGTACGTCGTGGAGTACAATACGGCGCTCGTGCGCGAGGCGATCGAGCGGGAGCTGGCGCGCGGCGGCCAGGTGTACTACCTCTACAACCGCGTGCAGGGCATCTACCAGATGGCGGAGCTGCTCGGCTCGCTCGTGCCGGAGGCCAAGGTCGCGGTCGGCCACGGCCAGATGTCGGAGCAGGAGCTGGAGAAGACGATCCTCGACTTCCTCGACGGCGAGTCCGACGTGCTCGTGAGCACGAGCATCATCGAGACGGGGGTGGACATCCCCAACGTCAACACGCTCATCGTGCACGACGCGGACAAGATGGGCCTCTCCCAGCTGTACCAGCTGCGGGGCCGCGTCGGCCGGTCCAACCGGATCGCCTACGCCTACTTCACGTACCAGCGGGACAAGGTGCTGACCGAGGTGGCGGAGAAGCGGCTGCAGTCGATCAAGGAGTTCACCGAGCTCGGCTCCGGCTTCAAGATCGCCATGCGGGACCTGGCGATCCGCGGAGCGGGCAATCTGCTCGGCGCGGAGCAGCACGGCTTCATCGCCTCGGTCGGGTTCGACCTGTACTCGCAGATGCTGGCCGACGAGATCGCGCGGCGCAAGAAGGAGATGTACGGCGAGGAGGTGGCGGAGGAGAAGCCCGTCCACACGGTCATCGATCTCAGCCTCGACGCTTACTTGCCGTCGGACTACATCTACGACAGCATCCAGAAGATCGAGATTTACAAAAAGGTGGCGGCGCTCTCCTCGCTGGAGGAGACCGACGATCTGTTCGACGAGCTGACCGACCGCTTCGGCGACCTGCCGGACGCGGTGGCGGCGCTGCTCGATGTCGGACGCCTCAAGGTGTACGGCGCGAGCTACGGCATCGAGGCGATCAGCGCGAACAAAAACGACGAGTGGACGCTGAAGTTCAGCGAGGCCGCGTCGAAGGGAGCCGATACGCGCGCCATCGACGGGCTTTGCCTCGAGTTCGAGAACCGCTTCCGCCGCATCGGCGGAGGCGGCAAGGGCGAGCCGATGGAGCTGACGCTGCGCGGCAAGGGCCTCGGCAGCGCCGAGCGGCTCGAGCTGACGCTGCGCCTGCTGCGCCGCTGGGGCGAGGCCGTGCGCCCGGCCAGCGCCGCGCAGGCCGCCGGAAGCTAAGCGACTTGGCCGCCTGCGAGGGCGCACGCTCAGAAGCATCGCGCCGCGCAAGAAAGAGCCGGAGCCGGGTAGAACGCCCGGCTCCGGCTTTTTTTGCATGATGCCGCTCCAGCGGCGGCGAGCAGCCGGAGCGGCCTAGGAGCTCCCTCGCTCGCTTTTCTTCCGCCTGCCCCATCCGGCCTTTAAGGCGCCGTTAATGCGCCGCATGTCCACTTCTGGTAAACTAAACCCATGCCTGAACGAACCGAGAGGAGACACTTATGAACATTTCCATCAAGCGTCCGGCCGCGAGCCGCCTGCTTCTGCTTGCGCTGACAGCGGTGCTGGCGCTTACTCTGGCCGCCTGCGGCAAAAAAGCCGAGAACGGCGAGGGCGGGGACGACAGCAAGACGATCGCCGAGTACAAGGGCGGAACGGTCAGCGAGAAGGACTTCACGACCTTCGCGAACGTGCTGCGCGTCGTGAACCCGAATGTAGCGCCCTATCTGGACATGGCCGCTTACAAGAACATGATTCTCGACCAGTATATCGGCTACCAGCTCGTGTACAAGGACGCTTCGCAGGAAGTGAAGGACAAGGCCGCCAAGGAAGCGGACGAGCAGTACAAACAGATCGAGGAAGCCTACACGAAAGAAACGCTCGAAACGAACATGAAGGAGAACAACATCGGCGCGCAGGACATCAAGGACTTCATCACGCTGTCGCTCGGCGTATCCGATACGATGGCCGCCAAGGTGACCGACGCCGACGCGCAAAAATATTATGACGAGAACAAGGAAGGGCTGACCAAGGTCACGCTCCGCCATGTGCTCGTCGGCTTCACCGATCCGGAAGGCAAGGAGCGCAAGAAGGAGGACGCCCTCGCCCGAGCCAAGGAAGCGAAGGCGAAGCTGGAGGCGGACGGCGCGGACTGGAACGCCCTCGCCAAGGAATATTCCGAGGATCCAGGATCGGCCGAAAACGGCGGCCAGTACGCCGAGCAGGCGGCCGGCGGCTGGGTCGAGAACTTCAAAAAGGCGGCCGTCACCCAGGAGATCGGGGTCGTCGGCGAGCCGGTCGAGACCGAGTACGGCTATCATGTCATCCAGGTCGAGAAGCGCGACTTGCCGACATTCGACGCGGCCAAGGAAGAGGTCAAGCAGACGCTCGCCCAATCGCAGCTGAACGACTATATGCAGAACGAGGTCCCGGGACTCATCACCAAAAAGGAAGAGTTCAAGGATCCGGAGACGAGCCCGGCTCCAAGCGGCAGCGCCGGAGAAAATGCCGGAACGCCGTCTGGCGGCGACGCCGGAGCGGAGAATGCCGCTCCCGATGCGGCAAGCAATGCCGGAAACTGACGGAGGTCCGTCCAGCAGGGCGCTGATGCGCTCGAACCGGGCGGAGATCCGGGATGCAGCTCTTCGCGCCAGCTGAGAAGCCCTGCATCCCGGCTATAGAATTGCACCAGCGCCTTTTCGCGCGGCCACCGGCCCCGAGGAGGCGCTTTTCGCGCGCTCAGATGGAGGGGAACGGATCGCGCGGCCATGAAGGAAGCGGCTAACGGATGAACGAGCAGAATCGAGCGATTGCGATGATGGATTCGCCCATTTTGTTGAGGGTCTTAATCAAACGCATGCTTTGCCAGAAACTTAATGTTAGAAAATATAACATAAATAAAGATTGAAATCACAATTCGTAATCGTGATATGGATTTAAAGGGAGGTTTCTTCCGAAACTGTCTTTGAGATCAAGCTAAAGTGTCGAAACCAAGGGCTAAAGACCCCTTTTTGCGAATTTTATGTTAGATATGTTGACATTAAATTTGTCCCCCGCCTATACTACAATCACGAACGATGGAACGAACCTGCTACATAACGTTCGGATTCGTAAAGGGGAGTGGAGAGAGATGAATCAAGCGAAGACGAAGACCAGGAAGCGGCACATCGGAAAGAGCCTGCTGGCGGCGGTATCGCTGGCGCTCGTGCTGGCTGGATGCGGCCAAAACGAACCCGGCGCGGGCGGGGCTTCTCCAGCGGCTTCTCCGGCTGCGGGCGCTTCATCGGGGGAAAGCGGCGATGGAATCAAGGTCGGCATCCTCCACTCGCTCAGCGGCACGATGGCGATCAGCGAGGTGTCGGTCAAGGACGCCGAGATGATGGCGATCGACGAGATCAACGCCAAGGGCGGCGTGCTCGGCAAGCAGCTCGTCCCCGTCGTCGAGGACGGAGCCTCCGACTGGCCGACCTTCGCGGAGAAGGCGCGCAAGCTGCTGTCCGAGGACAAGGTCGCGACCGTCTTCGGCGGCTGGACGTCGGCGAGCCGCAAGGCGATGCTGCCGGTGTTCGAGGAGCTGAACGGCCTGCTCTGGTATCCGGTCCAGTACGAAGGGCTGGAGTCCTCGCCGAACATCTTCTACACCGGAGCGACGACGAACCAGCAGATCGTGCCGGCCGTCAGCTGGCTGCTGGAGAACCGCGGCAAGAAGATGTACCTGCTCGGCTCGGACTACGTCTTCCCGCGCACGGCCAACAAGATCATCAAGGCGCAGCTCGCGGCGGAAGGCGGAGAGCTGGCCGGCGAGGAATACACGCCGCTCGGCCACACCGACTACACGACGATCATCAGCAAGATCAAGGCCGCCAAGCCGGACATCGTGTTCAACACGCTGAACGGCGACAGCAACGTCGCGTTCTTCAAGCAGCTCAAGGACGCCGGCATCAGCGCCGCCGACCTGACGACGCTGTCGGTGTCGGTCGCCGAAGAGGAGATTCGCGGCATCGGCGCGGATGTGCTGGAGGGACATCTGGCCGCTTGGAACTACTATCAGACGACGGATACGCCCGCCAACAAGACGTTCGTCGAAGCCTACAAGGCCAAGTACGGCGCGGACCGCGTGACGGCCGACCCGATCGAGGCGGGCTATGATGCGGTGTACCTGTGGGCGGCAGCCGTCGAGAAGGCCGGCTCCACCGACGTGGCGGCCGTCAAGGAAGCGGCCAAGGAGCTGGAGTGGGATGCTCCGGAGGGCAAGGTCAAGATCGACGGCGAGACGCAGCATCTGTACAAGACCGTCCGCATCGGCGAGGTGCAGGCGGACGGCCAGTTCAAGGAAGTGTGGAGCTCCGGCGAGCCGGTCCAGCCGGATCCGTACCTCAAGACATACGCCTGGGCATCGAGCTTGAGCTCCGGCGGCTAAACGCCGCCGGGTTGGCGGCTAAGCGCCGCCGGGTTGGCGGCTAAGCGAACGAATCCACCCTATACCCAAGTGCCGGGGCCAGCCGCGCCGCTGCCGTCCCAAAAGAGCGGCCGGCCCGGCTGGCCCCGGCGCAAGAGAGGAGAGCCGCGCATGGACGTAGTTTGGCTCCAACTGTTCAACGGCATCAGCGTCAGCTCCATCCTGCTGCTGATCGCGCTCGGCCTCGCGGTCACGTTCGGCCAGATGAACGTCATCAACATGGCCCACGGAGAGCTCATCATGGTCGGCGCGTACGCGACCTACATGACCCAGAAGCTGTTCCAGGCCTACCTGCCCGCATCCTGGTTCGACCAGTACTTCCTGCTGTCGATCTTGGCGAGCTTCGCGGCCGCCTTCCTGATCGGCCTGCTGCTGGAGAAGACGCTCATCCGCTTCCTGTACGGCCGTCCGCTCGACAGCCTGCTGGCGACATGGGGCGTCGGACTCGTGCTGCAGCAGCTCGCCCGCTCCATCTTCGGCGCGCCGAACGTCGGCGTCAAAAGCCCGTCCTGGCTGGAGGGCGGCCTGTCCGTCACGCAAGGGCTCGTGCTGCCGTACAAGCGGCTGCTCATCCTCGCGCTCGTCGCCGCCTGCCTGCTGGCGATGTTCGTGTACATCTACCGCACGACGGCCGGCAGGCGCATGCGGGCGGTCATGCAGAACCGCGACATGGCGGCCTGCCTCGGCATCTCGACGCGGCGCGTCGACAGCCTGACGTTCGCGATCGGCTCCGGCCTCGCGGGCATCGCCGGCTGCGCGCTGACGCTGATCGGCCCGATCGGGCCGACGATCGGCACGTACTACATCGTCGACGCCTTCATGGTCGTCGTGCTCGGAGGGGTCGGCAAGCTGGTCGGCACGGTCTTCGGCGCGCTCGGCATCGGCATGACGAACACGCTGTTCGAATACTGGACGACCGCATCGCTGGGCAAGGTGCTCGTATTCCTATGCATCGTGGCTTTCCTGCAATGGAAGCCGAAGGGATTCGTCGCCATGCGCACCCGGTCGCTGGACTAAGGAGGCGAAAAACATGACGCAGTGGATGATGAAAGCAGGCGCCTCCCGCTACGGGCTGGCGATGGGGTACTTCCTGGCCGCCGCGCTGCTGCTGGCCGCACCGCTGTTCACGAGCGATTTCCGCTTGAACCTGCTGGCCAAGTTCCTGGCGTTCGCGATCGCCGCGGTCGGCCTCGACCTGCTGTGGGGCTACACCGGCATCCTGAGCCTCGGGCATGGCGTATTTTTCGGCCTCGGCGGCTACGCGATGGCGATGCACCTCAAGCTGCAGGCGAGCGGCGGACGGCTGCCGGACTTCATGGACTGGAGCGGCCTGACCAAGCTGCCGTGGTTCTGGACCCCGTTCCAAAGCTTCGGTGGAGCGGTGTTGCTCGGTATGGCCATGCCGGCGGCGGTGGCGCTGTTCCTCGGCTTCTTCACGTTCCGCAACCGCATCCGAGGGGTCTACTTCACGATCCTGACGCAGGCGCTCGTCATCATCAGCGTCACGCTCATCACCGGCCAGCAGGCGTTCACAGGCGGCACCAACGGCATTACCGGGTATGGCCAGATTCTCGGCTACTCGCTGGCCGCGCCGGAGACGAAGCTTGCGCTCTACTACGTGACGGCCGGCGTCCTGCTCGCGACGTTCCTGGCGGCGCGTGTCGTCGTCAAGAGCCGCTTCGGCAAAGTGCTGCGCGCCATCCGCGACGGCGAGAACCGCGTGCGCTTCCTCGGCTACGATCCGGCCCGCTACCAGATGGGCGTCTTCGTCCTGTCGGCGGCGCTGTCCGGGATCGCGGGCATGCTGTTCGTGCTGCATGTCGGCATCATCTCGCCGTCGATGATGGGCATCGTGCCTTCGATCGAGATGGTGCTGTGGGTCGCCATCGGCGGACGCGGGACGCTGATCGGCGCGGCTCTCGGCGCGCTGCTGCTGAACGGGGCCAAAAGCACGTTCAGCGAGTCGTACCCCGACATCTGGCTGTTCTTCATGGGCGCGCTGTTCATCGTCACGACCGTGTTCCTGCCGCGCGGCATCGCCGGGCTGGCGGCGGACGGCTGGCGCCGGGCGAGGAAGCTCGTCCAGAAGCGGAAGGAGGTGCCCGAGCATGAGCGGAAAGGCTATTCTGCGGTGTGAGGACGTGACGGTGTCGTTCGACGGCTTCAAGGCGGTGCAGGGCATGAACCTCACGCTCGAGGCGAGCGGCCTGCGGTTCCTCATCGGACCGAACGGCGCGGGCAAGACGACGCTGCTCGACGCCATCTGCGGCAAGGTGAGGCCGTCGGGCGGCCGCATCGTGTACGAGGACGGGATCGATCTCGCCCGGCGCAAGGAGCATCAGATCGCCGAGCTCGGCATCGGCCGCAAGTTCCAGGCGCCGTCGATCTTTCCGACGCTGACGGTCGAGGAGAACCTGGAGCTGGCGATGAAGCAGAAGCGCGGCATCCTCGCGACGCTGCGGGCCAAGCTCGCGGCGGAAGAGCGGGATCGGCTCGGTCGGCAGCTGGAGATCGTCGGGCTGGCCGACCGCCAGCAGGCCCGCGCCGGCAGCCTGTCGCACGGCGAGAAGCAATGGCTCGAGATCGGCATGCTGCTGCTGCAGGAGCCGTCGCTGCTGCTGCTCGACGAGCCGGCGGCCGGCATGACCGACCGGGAGACGGAGAAGACGGGCGAGCTGCTGCAGGAGATCGCGCGCGAGCGGGCTGTCGTCGTCGTGGAGCATGACATGGAGTTCGTGCGGAATTTCGCCAGCCTGGTGACCGTGATGCACGAGGGGCGGCTGCTCCTGGAGGGCACGATGGACCAGGTGCAGGCGGACGATCGGGTGGCCGAGGTGTACTTGGGCAAGAGGAGGGAAGCCGCATGCTGACCGTGGAGAAGCTGGAATCGGGCTATGGCGAGAGCGCCGTGCTGCGGGGCGTGACGCTGCAGGTGCGGCCGGGCCAGGTTGTCTGCCTGCTCGGCCGCAACGGCACGGGCAAGTCGACGTTCGTCAAGAGCGTCATGGGCGTGCTCAAGGCGCGCGGCGGCACGGTGAGCTACGGCGGCCGCGACCTGACGCGCCAGGCTCCCGGCGAGCGCGCGCGGAGCGGCATCGGCTACGTGCCGCAGGGGCGCGAGATTTTCGGACAGCTGTCCGTGCGCGAGAACATCCTGATCGGCCTGGAGGCCGCGCGCGGCAAGCGCCGCGGCGACGACATCCCGCCGGCGGCGGTGGAGCGCTTCCCGGTGCTGCCGACGATGTACGGCCGCCGCGGAGGGGACCTGAGCGGCGGGCAGCAGCAGCAGCTGGCGTTCGCCCGCGTGCTGGCGGCCGAGCCGGAGCTGCTGCTGCTCGACGAGCCGTGCGAGGGCATCCAGCCGTCGATCGTGGACGACATCCGCGACGTCATCCGCTCGATCAAGTCCGACGGACGGACGGCGATCCTGCTCGTCGAGCAGAGCCTGGAGTTCGTGCGGAGCGTGGCCGACTACGTCTATATCCTGGAGAAGGGCTCGATCGCCTGGCAAGGGGAGCTCGAAGCGCTGGACGACGAGACGGTGCGCCGATATTTGACGGTATAGGGGTCGGACCTGCGCTGACGGACAGGCGCTCCCCTGCTTGTCCGTTCCAGGAAAGCCGCTGAGAAGCGGCTTTTTCGTCGTTGGCTGCGAAGGGAGTATGCTCGCCTGCGGCAAGGGCGGCGGGGCCGCGTCCGTCGGGCCGGAGCCGCTTGCTTCCGCCGGCATGGCAAGGAGGTATGTGGGTGCATTTCCCAGACGGGGTCAGGGGGCGGAAATCCGCGCCGCAAAAGGCGAAAATCGCCTCTGCGGCCTCATCCGGCGCGGCCTGGCGCGGTGCATAAGAAACTGGGAGCGGATGAATACTATGGTCAGATTGAAAGGTGAACGCCTGAACGATCCAATCCCAACTCACGAAATAAATCAGTCGGAGCCAGGCATCCAGTGGACTTACAACTCTTCGAGGAAAGTGGGGCAACATGACAATGAAAGCAACTGGAATTGTGCGCCGAATCGATGATCTCGGACGCGTCGTCATCCCGAAAGAAATCCGCCGTACGCTTCGCATCCGCGAGGGGGACCCGCTTGAAATCTTCGTCGACCGCGACGGCGAGGTCATCCTCAAGAAGTATTCCCCTATCGGCGAGCTCGGAGACTTCGCGAAGGAATATGCCGAATCGTTGAGCGAAAGCACCGGCCACATCACGCTCATCTCCGACCGCGATACGGTCATCGCCGTCGCCGGCGCTTCCAAGAAGGACTACATGGACAAGCCGGTCGGGGATCTGCTGGAGCAGGCGATGGAGAGCCGCAAGACCGCCACGGAAACCGCCCCCGGCGAGCATGAGATCATCAAGAACGCCTCGGAGACCTACACCTCCTTCGTCGCGGCGCCGATCATCGCCGGCGGCGACCCGATCGGCACGGTCGTGCTCGCGAGCAAGGACGAGGCGGCCAAGATGGCGCAGATGGAGATCAAGATGGCCGAGACGGCCGCAGGCTTCCTCGCCAAGCAGATGGAGCAGTAGGCGGGCGTCCGCCATCAAGCAAGCTTCCCTTTCGGAGAATCCCGAGCGGAAGCTTGTTTGCCGTAGGGCTCGCGGGTCTCGGGCCGCTGGGGACAGCCCGGTGCGCCAAGCCGGGCGCCAACCCGGGCAGTTCAGCCGGGCGGCAAACCGGGCAGGTCAGCCGAGCGCCAAGCCGGGCGGCAAACCGGGCAGGTCAGCCGTCCTCGAACGCCGTCAGCTCCGGAGGCTCGCCGGCGAGCAGCAGCGTGAGCGCCTTTGCACCGGACAGCGGCAGCGGCGTCGGGGCATGGAGCAGGCGCAGTGAGCCCGCCTCGGTCAGCTCGAGCTCGGGCTCGGACGGAGCGAGCGTGATGTAGGACGAAGCGCTGCCCGGCGCGATTTTGCGGAACAGCGTGCCGCCGTCTTGGACCATCAGGTCGACGGGACCGGTGCGGGCGAGATGCAGCAGGCGCAGCTTGGCGCAGTCCTCGCGGAGCTCCTTTTCATCCGGAAAGACGATCAGCCGCAGTCCGTCTCCCTGAGGATCCGGGCAAGCGGCCGCCGTATAGGCGCGGCCGGCTTCGAGCCGCAGCTCGAAAGCCTCGCCGTCGTCTGCCTGCTGCGGCTGCGATGTCGGCTGCGGCGAGGAAGCGGGGGCGAGACGGACGCGAAGCGGTCCGGCAGGAACGTCTGCATAGGGCGAGGCCGTGAGATAGCCTGCGTGCGCAGCGGCTTCGCCGGCTTGCAGCGTCAGCGGCTGCCGTCCGGGGACGGCGTGGACCAGCCGTAGCCGCGCGGTCTCTACGCTCGGCCGGGGCGAAGCCGCCGCAGAGTCGGCAGCGGGCGCGGGCGGGCGGATGCCCGGACCGGCAAATTCCGCGAGCGCGCCGGAATCGGCGGAGGCGCCGTCTCCAGCGGCCGAGCTCGGCGGATCGGCAGCGGGCGAAGCCGCCGGGGCGGCGTTCGGCGCGTGCGCGGCGGCCGCGCCGGTCGAGGGCGCGGCGGACCCGTCCGTTGGCGGCGGGGCATAGCCTGGGACGGCGGGCAGCATCCAGGCGGACCAGCCGGGATAGCCGTTTTTGGCGGCGGGGCTCGGCGCCGAGTTCCAGCCGAAAGGAGCCGGGGAGGCCGGCTGCTGGGCGGCGGATGCGCCGTAGTCCCCCGGCAGCGACGGCGCGAGGCCGGGGAGGCCGACTCCATGCAGAGGCGGCCAGGCCGGCGCATGCGCGGATGGGCCATAGCCCGGCCAGGGCGACGGAGCGCCGGAGGCGTAAGCCGGCCACGCGGATGCCGCCATGGCGTCCGGCGGGTAGGCGGCGGCCGGAGCGGCATAGGCCGGGTAGTCCGACGGCGAGGCGTAGACGCCCGGCGGGAGAGCCGTCGCCTGCGTCGAAGCCGAGTAGCCGCCTGCCATGCCCGTCATGCCGGAAAATGCCGCCTCCTGCGGCCAGAGGGGCGCGGCGGGCTCGAGGCCGGGCAGCGATTCTCCAAACGGATTGCCGTACAGCCGGATGAGCCCGGCGAGCCGCTGCACGGCCTCCCGGTATCGTTCCTCGTAGGAGCCCGCCTCGAAGGGCTGGGCTTCGCGGTAATAATCGGCCAGCATGCGGTAAAGGCTGGCTTTTTGCCATTCCGTCCAAACCGGATGTCGATTCATTTCCATAGGCTGCTGCCTCCTTGCGGAATCATGCCGAAAAACGTCCTTTCCCAGCCTATGCGTCCGAAGCATGGCTCATACGGACTCCCGCCGCTATAATGAGGAGAACGAACGAGTCGAAAGGAACGGAACGATGGACGAAAAGGAGCAAACGGCGGGGAAGGGCGGCGCGGCGCTCGGAGGCGCGGCGCTGCTGGCCGGCGCGGCCCTGCTCTCCAAGCTGATCGGGACGCTGCAGAAGATTCCGCTGCAGAATGTCGCCGGAGACCGCGTGTTCGGCATCTATAACGCGGTCTATCCGCTCTACCAGCTCATTCTCGTGCTGGCGACCGCCGGCTTGCCGGTGGCGGTAGCGATCCGCACGGCGGCGCTGCTCGAGCAGGGCGACCGCCTCGGCGCCCGGCGAGCCGCTGCCGCCGGCGTGACGCTGCTCTCGCTGCTCGGAGCGGCCGGATTCGTCGCGCTCTGGATGCTCGCGGACCGCATCGCCGGGCTCGTCGGCGATCCGGCGGCGGCGCTGTCGATCCGCGCGGTAGCTTCGGCGCTCTGGTTCGTTCCGGCGCTGGCCGCTCTGCGCGGCTATACGCAAGGGCTCGGCGACATGCGGCCGACCGCCTGGTCGCAGCTGGCGGAGCAGGTCGTGCGCGTCGCCGCCATGCTGCTGCTGCTGCGCATCGGCTGGTCGGCCGGCTGGGGAGATGACCGGCTTGCAGCCGGAGCGATGGGAGGGTCGTTCTTCGGCGCGGCGGCGGGACTTGCGCTGCTGGCGGCGTTTTTGCGGCGGGGAGCGGCGCGGCCCAAGGGACGGAAGGGAGCCCCGCTACACGAATTCGCGGAGGACGCGGTCTGCCAAGAGGACATCAGCCGGACGCCGGGCCTGGAACCGGCCGTTTCGGGCGAGGCGGGAGCGGTCCGCCGCAAAGGCCACGGCGAGGTGGCGAAGCCCGATCCGACCGCTGCTGCGCTTGAGGCGGGAGACGGCAATCTCAAGGGAATGGCCGTTCCGAGGGCGCGGGCGCTCTTCCACGAGATGCGCGCGCTCGGAGCGATCGCCCTGCCGGCGGCGCTCGGAGCCATCGTCGCTCCCGTGCTCGGGGCGATCGACGCGTTCACCGTGCCGCGGCTGCTGCGCGGGGATATGGATGCGGCCGGAGCGATGACGGCTTTTGGCCTGTACAGCCGGGGCCAGCCGCTCATCCAGCTCGTGGCGATGGTGGCCGGCGCCGCCGCCGGAGCGCTTGTGCCGCAGCTCGTACGGCATCGCCGCTCCGATCCGGCGCAGGCGGCGGTGATCGCGCGGCTGTCGCTGCGCGCGTCGGGACTCGTCGGCGCGGCGTCCGCGCTGGGGCTTGTCCTGCTCGCGCGCCCGCTCAACATCCTATTCTACGCCGACGCGCAGGCGACCGGCACGCTCGCGCTCGTCGGCAGCACGGCGCTTGCCGCGGCTGTCAGCGCGGTCGCCGCGCCGCTGCTGCAGGGCCTCGGCGCGCTGCGCTTGCCGGCCGCGCTGCTAGGGCTGGCCGCGCTCGCCAAGGCCGCGCTCAATGCCGCGCTCGTGCCGTCGCTCGGCATCGCCGGCGCGGCTGCCGCCGGCCTGGCCGCCACGGCGCTGGCGGCCGGCCTCGGCGCGCTGGCCGCGGCGCGCTCTGCGGCCGCGCTCTCGCCCGCGCCGCGCGCCGGGCGCAGCCGCGCCGCTGCTGCCGCGCGGCGGCGCAGGCTCGCCGCAGCCGCGCTGGCGCTCGCGGCGCTCGCTGGCGCCGCCCTGGCCGGCGCGCGCCTCGGCGAGCTCGCGGCTGCTGCGGCCGCGCTGGCGCCGCGCGCCTCCGCCGCCATGCAGACGCTCGGCGGCGTGCTGCTCGGCGCCGGCGTCTACGGCGCCGCGCTGCTGCGGCTCGGCGCCGTAGACGCCGGCGAGCTGGGCCTGCTGCCGGGCGGCGAGCGGCTGGCCGCCCGCCTGCGCCGTTGGCGGCTGCTGCCGTAGAGCCTGGCTCGGCCGCCGGCAGCCCTCCAGTGATCGACCCTATACCTTACATTTATTCCATATTTATCCTTAATGAGAACGGTGCCGCTTGATTCCTGGCTTCAAGCCAAGTAAAGTCTTAAAGGAGGCGGCCCCGGAAGGCTTTCCGGGGCTTTTGCCGTAGGGCGCGAGCTAGGATCGCGCCTGCCCCAGGGAGGAGCCCCGCCATGACATCCGATTCGAGCATCACCCGCGCCGTCGGAGACGCGCCGTCGATCGCGGTAGCCGGCCTCGGCACCGGCGATCCGGATCAGCTGACGCTGGGCATCTGGCGGCGGCTGCAGGCCGCGGAAGCCATCTATGTCCGCACCGAGAAGCATCCCATGATGGACATGCTGCGCGGAACGGGCGTGCCGATCCGTTCCTTCGACCGGCTGTACGAGCAGTCGGCCTCGTTCCCGGAGGTGTACGACGCCATCGCGGACGAGCTGATCCGGCTCGCCAAGGGTTCGACGCCGCCGCATGCTGCCGCTCCTCCTCGTGTGACGGCCGACGCTGCGCATGCTGCCGCTCCTCCATCGACGGCCCAAGCTCCGGCGGCTGCGGACGGCTCCGGCCGTGCCGTGCTCTACGCGGTGCCCGGCCATCCGATGGTGGCGGAGCGCACCGTGCAGCTGCTGCTGGAGCGCTGCCCCGGCGAAGGCATCGAGCTGACGGTGCTCGGAGGCGAGAGCTTCCTCGACATCGCCTTTACGCGGCTCGGCTTCGACCCGATCGAGGGCTTCCAGCTGCTCGACGCGGGGGAGCTGAAGCCCCATCTGCTGCAGCCGCAGCTTCATACGCTGGTCGGCCAGGTGTACGACGCCTTCACCGCCTCGGACGTCAAGCTGACGCTCATGGAGCGCTACCCGGAGGATCATCCGGTGACGATCGGTCACGCGCTCGGCGTCGCCGGCGAGGAGCGCATCGTCACGGTGCCGCTCTATGAGCTCGATCGGGGACAGGACTACGGCAACCTCAGCCTCGTCTATGTGCCCGCCAGCGCGGACGAGCGGCTGCGCAGCCGCAGCTTCGACCGGCTGCACGAGATCGTCTCCATCCTCCGCAGTCCGGACGGCTGCCCGTGGGACCGCGAGCAGACGCATCAGTCGATCCGCAAGAACTTCATCGAGGAGCTGTACGAGGCGCTCGAGGCGATCGACGCGGACGATCCGGACGGCATGCGCGAGGAGTTCGGCGACGTCATCCTGCAGGTGATGCTGCACAGCCAGATGGAGGAGGAGACGGGCGCGTTCACCGTCTACGACGTCATCCAGGAGCTGAACGAGAAGCTGATCTTCCGCCATCCGCATGTATTCGGCGCGGACGGCGCGTCCGACGCGGGCGAGGCGCTCGCCAGCTGGGAGCGGATGAAGGCGGAGGAGAAGCGCATCAAGGGCCGCGACGCGGACCGCGTCTCCGTGCTCGACGGCGTGCCGAAGGATCTGCCGGCGCTGCTGACCGCCTACAAGCTCCAGAAGAAGGCGTCCAAGGTCGGCTTCGACTGGGACGAGCTGGAGCCGGTGCTGGCCAAGATCGAGGAGGAGCTGGGCGAGGTGCGGGAGGCCGCGCAGCTCGGCGACGCCGAGGCGAGCGCCGGAGAGCTCGGCGACCTGCTGTTCGCCGTCGTCAACGCCGCCCGTTTCCTGGACGCCGATCCGGAGGAGGCGCTCGCGCGGACGAACGCCAAGTTCAAGAGGCGCTTTCTCTATGTCGAGGAGCAGCTTCGTATAAACGGCACCTCTTTTGACCAGACTGATCTACTAGAGATGGACCGCTGGTGGGAGGAAGCCAAAAAGAGAGGGTTATAGATTCGCCCGCTCGGCTTCGGCCTTCCTTTCGCCATCGTTCGCCCGTTCTCGACGGAATTCTGCAAAAAAAATTCCGATAGCAGCAGGATTTTTTCCTCGGGGGCACGAATTACGTATCCCTCGAAAAAAAGCGGCGCCGCCGGCTCTCGTCCGGGAAGCTTCCCGCGCGCTGCGGCCGAGCCTTCTTGTTTCGACCCCAGTGCTGCCGGCAGGCAGCGCAATTGCACTTCAACCGAATCCATTACTTATTCCGGGAGGAAACAACCATGAACAAGAACGACCTCATCAACAGCATCGCAACGAAAAGCGGCCTCACCAAGCGCGACGTCGAGTCCGTCCTGAACGGCTTCCTCGGCGAAGTGACCGAAGCGCTCGCTTCCGGCGACAAAGTCCAGCTGATCGGCTTCGGCACGTTCGAGACCCGCACCCGCTCCGGCCGCACGGGCCGCAATCCGCAGACGGGCCAAGAGATCACGATTCCGGAATCCAAGGTTCCTGCATTCAAAGCCGGCAACAAGCTGAAAGAAGCCATCAAGTAATTGAGGCTCGATAAATTCCTCAAGGTCTCCCGGCTCATCAAGCGGCGCACCGTCGCCAAGGATGTGTCGGAGCAGGGCCGCGTATGGATCAATGGCCGCGAGGCCAAGCCGAGCAGCACCGTCAAAGCCGGCGACGAGCTGCGCATCCAATACGGGCAAAAGTACATCACCGTTCGCGTCGAGCGCACGGCGGAGACGACCCGCAAGGATGAAGCGGCGACGCTCTATACGCTGCTCAAGGAAGAAGCGCGCGAGCGCGAGGACGACGGCCTCGGCTTCTAGTCCGGCGCCGCTCCTCAGCAGCACCCCCCAAAAAAAGACCCCTCGCGAGGGGTCTTTTTTTATTCCTTATCCCGCTGGAGCAGAGTCCCGCTTGTGACAAAATCGTGAACAAAAACGGAAATATCCCCCAGAAGGTTGACCCTATCGTCCGACTGGCTTATAGTAAGCGGCGGGGGTAATGAAAATGATTCTCATTCTCGAACGATTACATTCATTCCGGCCAGAGCCGGTCCGCAGGAGCGGGCCTCGATGAGGCTGTCGATCCTGCTGCCGCTGCTGGCGGCGCTGTCCTTCCTCTCCTTGTTCGTCGGCGTCTCGCCGCTATCCCCGGCCGACCTGCTCTCGCTGACGCCCGACCAGCAGGAGCTGCTGCGGATCAGCCGCCTGCCGAGGCTGGCCAGCCTCATCATCGCCGGCATGAGCCTCAGCATCGCCGGGCTCATCATGCAGCAGCTGAGCCGCAACAAGTTCGTCTCGCCGTCGACGGCGGGCACGATGGAGGCGGCGGGGCTCGGGCTGCTTGTCTCGCTGCTCCTCTTCGACAGCGCCGGCATGCTGGTCAAGATGGCCATCAGCTTCGGCTTCGCGTTAGCCGGCACGCTCGTCTTCATGCGGATGCTCGATCGGATCAAGTTCAAGGACGCGGTCTTCATTCCGCTGGTCGGGCTCATGTTCGGCGGCGTGCTGGCCAGCCTCACGACGTTTTTCGCCTACCGCTACGATCTGATCCAGAGCATCGGCTCCTGGATGCAGGGCAGCTTCACCGGCGTCATGCAAGGGCGCTATGAGCTGCTGTACATCAGCGTCCCGGCGACGCTGCTCGCCTATGCGTTCGCAAGCCGCTTCACGATCGCCGGCATGGGGGAGGACTTCGCGCTGAACCTCGGCCTCAGCTACCGCAAGATCGTGAACCTCGGGCTCGTGCTGGTGGCGCTCATCAGCAGCTCGATCATCCTGACAGTCGGCGTCATTCCGTTCCTCGGCCTGATCGTTCCGAACCTGGTCTCGATCTTCCGCGGCGACAACCTCAAGAAGAACCTGCCGGTGACGGCCGTATTCGGAGCGGTGTTCGTGCTCGCCTGCGACATCCTGGGACGGGTGCTGATCCATCCGTACGAGCTGCCGATCAGCCTGATCGTCGGCGTGCTGGGAAGCGTCATCTTCCTCTATCTCCTCTTGAGGAGGGATGCTTATGCCGGCTGACGCGCTCAAAAGGTCCGCCGCCCCCAAGCTGCTGCTGCTCGGCGGGCTGGCGGCCGCGATGGTCCTGCTCTTCCTGACCGTCGGCGTCGACGACTGGTCGTACGCGCTGCCGCGCCGGCTGAAGAAGGTCGCGGCCATCGTCCTCACGGGCTTCGCGATCGCGCTGTCGACCGTCCTTTTCCAGACGATCACGAACAACCGCATCCTGACGCCGAGCATCATCGGCATGGATGCCCTGTACAACCTGCTGCAGACGCTGCTCGTGTTCGCCTTCGGCAGCGTCGGCTTCCTGGTCATCGACAAGCAGGCCAACTACCTGCTGTCCGTGGGGCTGATGATGGTATTCTCGGCGCTGCTCTACCGGGTCCTGTTCCGGCGGGAGAACAGCAGCATCTACCTGCTGCTGCTCACGGGCCTCATCTTCGGCACGCTGTTCCAGAGCGGCGCGTCGTTCATGCAGGCGCTCATCGATCCCGACGACTTCCTCGTCGTGCAGAGCAAGATGTTCGCGAGCTTCAACAATATCGAGTACGACCTGCTCGTGCTCAGCTCCATCCTGATCGGAGCGGTGCTGCTGGCTTACTGGCGGCTGTCGCCGTACATGGACGCGCTCTCGCTCGGGCGGGACCATGCGGTCAATCTCGGGATTCCATACGAGAAGGTCACGCGCCGGCTGCTCATCCTCATCGCCGTGCTCGTCGCCGTATCGACCGCGCTGGTCGGACCGATCACGTTTCTCGGGCTGCTCGTCGCCAACACGGCATACCAGTTCCTCGGGACGTACCGGCATTCGACGCTCATCACGGGCGCGGCCCTCGTCAGCGTCATCGCCCTGGTCGGCGGACAGTTCCTCGTCGAGCATGTGTTCACCTTCTCGACGACGATCAGCGTCATCATCAACTTCGTGGGCGGAGTCTACTTCCTCTACCTGCTGCTAAAGGAGAATCGGTCGTGATCGAAGCCAGAGCGGTATCCAAAAGCTATGCCGGCAAAAAAGTCATCGACGCCGTCTCGACCCGGATCCAGCCCGGCAGCATCACCTCGTTCATCGGACCGAACGGCGCGGGCAAGAGCACGCTGCTGTCGATGATGACCCGGCTGATGGCGGTCGACGAGGGCGAGGTGCTCGTCGAGGGCAAGCCCGTCTCGGCCTGGGACAGCAAGGAGCTGGCCAAGAAGCTGTCGATCCTCAAGCAGGCGAACCACATCAACGTGCGCCTGACGGTGCGGGAGCTCGTCAGCTTCGGCCGCTTCCCGTACAGCCAGGGGCGCCTGCGCAAGGAGGACTGGGCCCGCGTAGACGAGGCGATCGCCTACATGGAGCTCGGGCCGATGCAGCACAAGTATCTCGACGAGCTGAGCGGCGGCCAGAAGCAGCGCGCGTTCATCGCGATGGTCGTCGCCCAGGACACGGAGTACATTTTCCTGGACGAGCCGCTCAACAACCTCGACATGAAGCATGCGGTCGGCATCATGCGGGTGCTTCGCCGGCTCGTGGACGAGAGAGGCAAGACGGTCGTGCTCGTCATCCATGACGTCAACTTCGCCAGCTTCCACTCCGACCGGATCGTCGCGCTCAAGGACGGGCGCGTCATCGCCGAGGGCGCGACCGACGAGATTCTGACGCAGGAAGTGCTGCTGGAGCTGTACGGCATGGACGTCCCGATCGAGATCGTGGACGGCAAGCGGGTATGCGTCTATTTCGGCTGAACACGCTAGATAAATTCCACCTTGGAGGTAGAAACGAACATGAACAAGGCAAAATGGCTGTCCCTATCCCTGATCCTGATGCTCACGCTGGCGCTCTCCGCTTGCGGAGCGTCGAACAACGGCAATGCCGGCGCCAACGAAGGAGGCGCAGCCGCCTCGAACGCGGCGGTCAACGCAGCGGCCAATGCCGGCAGCGAAGCGGCTCCGAGCGGCGAAGTGACGCTCAAGCACAAGCTGGGCGAAGCAACCGTCACGGCGAACCCGCAAAAGGTCGTCGTCTTCGACTTCGGCGCCCTCGATACGCTCGACGCCCTCGGCCTTGAGGCCAACGTCGCCGGCGTGCCGGCCAAAAACCTGCCGCCGTACTTGGAGAAGTACAGCTCCAAGGAGAACGTCGGCGGACTGAAGGAGCCGGACTTCGAGAAAGTGAACTCCATCAAGCCGGATCTCATCATCATCAGCGGCCGTCAGCAGGATTCCTACGAGGAGTTCGCGAAAATCGCTCCGACGCTGTTCGTCGAGCTCGATCAGTCGAACTACTTCGAGTCTTTCTCCTCCAACGTGAACACGCTGGCCGGCTTGTTCGGCAAGGAAGCCGACGCGCAGGCCAAGCTGGACGACATTCAGGCAGCGGTCGGCTCCGCCAGCGCCAAAGCCGGCGAATCCGGCAAGAAGGGCCTGATCGTCCTGACGGCCGGCGGCAAGATGAGCGCCTACGGCGTCGGCTCGCGCTTCGGCATCATCCATGACGCGCTCGGCGTGGAGGCGGTCGATCCGTCGCTGAAGGTGGAGACGCATGGCCAGTCCGTCACGAGCGAGTTCATCGCCGAAAAGAATCCGGGATACCTGTTCGTCATCGACCGCGACGCGGCGCTCGGCGAAGGCGACAATGCCAAGGGCGTCATCGACAACGAGCTCGTGAACAAGACCGACGCGGCCAAGGACGGCAAGATCGTCTACCTGAGCCCGCAATACTGGTACCTGTCGGGCGGCGGACTGATTTCCGTAGCCGAGATGGTCAAGGAAGTCGAAGCCGCGCTGTAAGAGAAAGGAAGAAAAAGAATCGCTTCCGCGCTGTTTCGGCTCCGGCAGCCGAGGGTAATGATGCTTACCCCCCACTCCTATAGGTTCTAAACCTCGTCCCCTCCTAATAAGCATAGGCTTATAAGGAGGGGACGAGGCATGAGTGAACCCATGAAAGGGCAGAAGCGGCAGGAAGTGAAGATGCTGAACCGCAAGCTGCTGGAGATAACGGGCGTGCTGAACGTCGAGAGCTTCGACAACGAGGAGTTTCTGTTGGAGACCGAGCTCGGATATCTGGCCATTCGCGGCCAGAATTTGCATATGAAGCATCTCAGCCTGGAGCAGGGACTGGTCGCCATCGAAGGCCTGATCCATACGCTCGTCTATTTGGACGGCACGCAGCAGGCCAAGTCCAAGAGCCTGTTCGGGAAGATATTCAAGTGACGCTGGAGACCCAAGGCCTGACGATGGCGCTGATGCTGCTGTCGGGCGTGCTCATGGGCACGGCCTTCGACGGCTACCGCGTCGTGTCGCGGGAGCTGCGCTTTCCCCGCTGGATGCTGCCGCCGCTCGACGTGGCGTATTGGATGATCGCGGCGCTGGCCATATTCCGGGTGCTGTACGCCAGCAACGACGGCGAGGTGCGGGCGTACGTGTACCTCGGGCTCGGAATCGGCCTTTGCCTGCATTATCTGCTGTTCAGCGGACTGGTGATCGGAGTCACCCGCTGGCTGATCGGGGCGGCGAGAGCGGTCATCGGCTGGCTTGTCCGTCTTTCGGACATGCTGGTTATTCGTCCTTTGATAGGACTCTACCGCCTTGTTCGCGTTTTGACAGGTTTTTTGCTCGCCTTTTCTATGTTCCTTTTCCGCATTGTGCTACAATTGGTTCGTCCTGCAGGAATCTTGATCCTCTGGATGCTGGGTCCGCTGCTGCGTCCGATCGGCAGACAGCTGGGCCGGCTCGCGATCCGCTGGCAAGTGAAGGAAAAGGCGGCTCGCGTGTCGAATGGATTCAAGCAGGCTTGGAAGCGGCTTTTCCGCAAGTGATTGGATTCGCTCCGGTCCTACAAGCCGAACCTTGGAAGAGACGGGAGGATTCACGTGATGGAAAGTCCGAAGACGACGGGTGCGCGCAGACGATACAAGCTGTGGCTGGTGGCGATGACGGTTATTCTAGCGTGGGCAGGGTACGCTCTGTTCTCTCAAATGCAGCGCCAGGCCGAGACCGAGGAGCGGTTGTCGCTCGCCAAGGAACGATTGGAGCAAGTGCAACAGCAATCCGATGAGCTGCAGGCCAAGATCAAGCAGCTGAACGATCCCGAATATATTTCCCAGCTCGCGAGCAAGCAGCAGGGTTGGGTCAAGCCTGGCGAGGAGCTGCTGACAGCCCCGTAACGACGGGCTTTCGGCGGGACAGACCGGGACATCCGTCTGTTGACCTTGCTTTTGGCCTTACGGTATAATTGAGACCAAGCGTGCCCTGACATGCAGGGAATGGCATGGTAGCGGCAGTTAACATGCTTCGCACAACTTTTAGGGAGGAACATTTTATTTTATGGCAATAGAAGTGGGCGCCAAACTACAGGGAAAAGTGACAGGCATTACACATTTTGGGGCATTCGTCGATCTGTCGGGGGGTGTCACCGGCCTCGTGCACATTTCCGAGATTGCCGACAATTATGTGAAGGACGTCAAGGATCATCTCAAGCTGGAGGATGTCGTGACCGTCAAGGTCATCAACATCGATCCGAGCGGCAAGATCGGTCTGTCCATCAAGCAGGCGATCGACCGTCCAGAAGGGAGCGCGCCTCCCGCTCGCGAGCGCTTCAACCGTGAAGGCGGCGGTGGCGGCTTCGGCGGCGGACGCGGTCCTGGCGGTCCCGGCGGCGGCGCTCCTCGCGGCCCCGGCGGCTTTGGCGGCGGACGCCCTGGCGGCGGCGGCGGCTTCGGCGGCGGACGCCCTGGCGGCGGCGGTGGCGGTGGCCGACCGTTCAACAAGGGCGGCGGCGGTCGTCCTGCGTTCGGCAAGCCCTCTTTCGAGGATAAGGTGTCCCGCTTCCTAAAAGACAGCGAAGAACGGATTTCGTCCCTGAAGAAGAACACCGAAGGCAAGCGCGGCGGCCGTGGAGCCAAGCGCGTGTAGTTCTTTTCCTAGACGGCAAGAGAGCAGCATCCCAATGGATGCTGCTCTTTTTGTTATGTTCTCCCCTTATCATCAAGGAGATAAAAAAAGGTCTTAGGGCCTTGGAGGAGGGGTGATTCCTAAGACCTTTGGCCTAATGATTAGGCTCGTCATGGTCGATATTCAAGGCATAAGGAGAACCGGGAGGTACGGCCATGCGTCGGCGAGTGAACGATGAGCAGGGGTTCACCCTGCTGGAAATTATGGCCTCGATCGTCATCCTGTCGGTCGTGGCGCTGACGCTCAGCGGCTTTTTCATCCAGGCCATGAGCTACAGCAAGCAAAATCAGAGCAAGACGATCGCCGTCCATCTCGCCCGCAACGCGCTGGCTTCCATCCAGAAGGAGCCCTTCGCTCCGCTGCGCGCCTATCTGGCCGTGCCGGACGCCGGGGGCGGCTACTCCGTGCTGGATGGGTCCCGCTGCGAGGCGGAATGCGCCGGCTATGCGGGGCTGGTTCGAGACCCGTCCGTGCTGAGCCATGTGCTGCGCCCGGAAGTGAATGGCGTCGCCTATGTCGTGCGCGTCTCCTATCAGCCGGATCTGGCGCCGTACCTCGATATCGGCCCCGATGCGGAGGACGAAGGGCGGATCGCGGCGGCCGGCGCCGGCGAAGAGGCTTTGTCCGCCTATCTGCTGCCGATCCAGGTGGAGGTCGCCGCCGAGACGGGCGGACGCAGCGATCCGGTGCGAGTGGAGGGGTATTTGACCGATGAAACGATTCGTTGAACGGCTGCGGCGCAGCGAGGACGGCTACACGCTCATCGAGCTCATCGCCGCCCTGAGCCTGCTGTCGCTCGTGCTGGGCATCATCTACGCCACGATTTCCTTCGGCATGGACGCCTACGGGCGCGTGCAGGCGCAGAACGGACTGCGCGAGGATGCGGACTCGGCGATGAGCGCCGTCATGGCGCGGCTGTACGCATTCGGCGCCGATGAGATCGGACAAGCCGAGGAGGAGACGGGCAGCGGCATCGTCATGAAGGCGGACGCGGACGGGGGCGGCCAGGCGAGGAGCGAGCGGGTGGCGATCCGCCGGGATGCCGCAGGCAAGGGCCGGCTGTATATCGGGGACTTGCCCGTGGAGCTGGGCTCGGAGCTGGCGACGGAGGGCGAGGAGCGCTCCGCCATCGAGCTGCGCTGTCCGGACGGGGGCGGAGCCTGCTCGAGCGGCCTGCTGGAGATCCGGCTGCGCCTGCTGCGGGAGGCGGACGGGCGGGTGTATTCGCTCGATCTGGCAAGCAAATTCGGCTTTTAGGAGGCTTCGGCCATGAAGGAGGACAAGGGATCCTCGCTGCTGCTCGTCGTATTCCTGATCCTGCTGCTCTCGCTGCTCGGCGTCGCCGTGCTTGGAGCGAGCCTCGGCGGGGCGATGCGGACCGAGCGCAGCGAGGAGAACGTGCAAAGCGTGCATCTGGCCCAGAAAGGGCTGGATGAGGCGATTGCCGCGATCTATGACCGGTTCAACGGCCGTCTCATCGAGCCGGAATCGCTCGGCGCGCAGCTGGCCGGCTTTACGGAGGCCTTCAACGCGCAGCTGGCGGATGCGGGCAAAGGGGGCAGCGAGATCGATGCGGCGCGGCCGTTCTATCAGGTCGTCAGCGTCCGTTGCGCGGACGACGGCAAATGCCTGTCGCGGGGCAGCTCGGGCAGCGCGGCCTACCAGTATTCGCTCGTCGTGACGGCGGAAGCGGAGGTCGACGGGGCGAAGCGCCGGCTGCAGCAGGAGGTCATGCTCGACACCTATCCGGATTTCCTCAAGTATGCCTTCGGCTCCGAAGGCGTCGTGACGATCGGGGGAGCTCCGTATTTCCGGGGCAGCCTGTATGCCGGAGAAGCGCTGCAGCTGAGCGACACGGCCGAATATGTCTACCTCGGGGCGCGACGGACGCAGGTTTCTCAGTTTCCCTATCTCGACCCGATGCTTGGCGAGGACGGCCAGCCGCAGGACGACAGCGGCTGGATCATCGCCGGCGACGGCGGGCGGCTGCATTACGGCTACGGCATCTCGTACCCCGACGGTGTCGACCGCTACATGGCGGTATATGACCGAAGCCTGGCAGCGGCGGACGGCGTGGACCGGGACAAGACGCACGGCCTCGGCCAGCGCATCCGCGTCGAGCCGCCGCAGAAGTTCGTCTCCATCGATGTCAGGTCGAGCTTTCTGGACAAGGTACGGGATTCGCTCGGCGACGGGGCGGGCAGACAGGATCGCAGCGTCATCGAGAGCGTCTATGCGTCGGGCGGTCCGACAGCGTTGATCGGGCTGCTGGAGTCCAGCTACCCCTCCCGGTATGCTTGGCTCGGCGCGCAGCCGGTCTTGACGGCGGAGGAGCCGCCGGTGCCGGACATCCTGCTCGGACCGGAGCCGTCCGATCCCGGCGAGAGCCCGCCGGAGCCTTCGGCTCCGAACGCTGGACCGGATCCGGCGGCGTACGAGCAGGCTCGGCTCGAGTACGAGGAGGCCGTCGCCGTGTACGAGCAAGCCGTCGCCGATTACGAAGAGGAGCTGGGCGAGTTCCGCGCGGGACTGGCCTCGATCGGCGCTTCCGGCCAGGCCGGATCGGCCGTCGTGACGGGACCGCTTGTGCTGGACGGCAGCGTGCCGGCGATCGACTTCGCTTCCAAGGGCAAGCATAACTGGCTGATCGTGCACGGCGACCTGGAGCTGCGCGGCCCGGCGATCGGCGCAACGAGCGGAGATGGAGCTGCCGGCGAAGAAGCTGGGCCAGGCGCGGGCGGCGTTGGCGGTGGAGAAGGCGACGCGGATGCGAGCGGGCCGAACGGCAGCGCTGGCAGCGATTCGAGCCCGCTGCGGCTGCGCGGCAACGTGCTCGTCACCGGCAGCATGACGCTGACCGGCCAGGTCGACGTGGACGCGACCGTCTACGTGCTCGGACGGACGGACATCCGCGACGGCGCGATACGCGGGCTGCAGCCGGGCGGCACGGCCCCGCGCAAGGAGCTCGTGCTGATCGGCGGCGGGCCGATCGATCTGTACCGGGTGAGCTCGTTCCAGCCGGTCGGCGCCGGATACGGCAGCGGGACGGAAGCGGACGGGCAGGTGCTGGACGCGTTCCTTTATACGGAGAGCTCGGCCGGCCTGTATGGCGTCGGCAGCGCCTTCTGGATGCGCGGCGGCTTCTTCGCCAAGGGCGACCTGACGCTGAACGCCACGCTCGGCTCGACGGCCGAGGACGAGGCCCGGCAGCGGCTGAGCTTCCCGGAGCAGAGCAGTCTCGGGAAGGAGAAAGCCCGCTTCATCATCGATTACAACAGCTCGGTGTTCGCCAGCCAGGAAGCGGCGCTGCCGCGGGTGAACAAGGTCCGGCTCACGACAGGCCCGCTGCGGCTGCTGCCGCAGGGCGACGGAGCGAACGGATAGCATCGGATCGGCAAGAAAAAAGAGGGACGAAACGGAGAAGCCTCCGTTTTGTCCCTCTTTGCGTTTCCTGCAGGATCAGTACCGATCGCCCGAACGCTCTCCGGACGGCGCGTTCACCGTCACGCGGATCGTCCGCTGCAGCGAGCCGCCCGGCAGGCTGTTCGCCCGCCAGACAGCGCTGATGACGGCGGAGCCCGGCTTTTTGGCGGTCAGGCGGCCGCTGGCATCGACCGAGACGACAGCGGGCGCGCTGCTGCCCCAGCGGAGGGCGCTCACGATCTCGCTGGCGAGCGAGGACGGCTGCGCCTGCAGGCCGCTCGTCTTCAGCGGCAGCTGCGCGCCTTGCTCCAGCGTCAGCGAGGCGGGCAAGGTGAAGTCGCCGATCCAGGCGGTTGTGGAAGCGGAGGAGCGATAGCCGGAATCCAGCTCGATCGAGCTGGACACGGTCGCGCTGCCGGCGCCGACCGCAGCCAGCAGCGCCTTGGCCGGCTGGCCGGATTTGGGCGTCAGCGTCGCCCGTTCGGCAGGCGCGCCGCCGAGGCTCCAGGCCAGAGCGGACAGGCTGCCGCTGTAGGCCGGGCTCCAGCTGGCGGACACGGTCAGCTGCTGGCCTGCGGCGAGCCGCTGCGGCAGCTCGGACAGCGCCAGCTCCGGCGCGATCACGTCCAGCTCCCGCTCCACCGTGAAGGAGTAGCCCGTCGACATCGTCACGACGGCGGCAGCCGTCGCTTTGCCGCTGCTTCCGGCAGGCTTCGTTGCCGTCAGCGTGCGGCTGCCGGCGGCATCGCCTTGCAGCGTGCCGGCGCCTTGCGCGGTCCAGCGGACCGTATGCTCAGGCACGTCGGCCGCAGCGACGCCGTCCCAGCGGAGCGACAGCTGCGTCTGCTCGCCCGGCAGCAGCTCGTTCTTGCCTGCGGCAAGCGTCGGCTTGGCGATGATGCGCACCGCCTGAGCGGCCTTGGCCAGCTCGATCGGCGGCTCGCCGGCGCGGAGCGGCTGGGTCGCCTTGAGCGCGACTCGTCCGCTGCCGGGCGCAGAGGAAGCGACGCCAGCCGTCTGGCCGCTGCTGTCCGCAGAGAGGGCCGGCCGGGCGCCGGCATCCGATTCCCAGCTCCACGCGTAGGCTGGCGCTCGTCCGGCCGCATCGGTGCCGACGGGATGGCGGTCGCCCCAGGAGCGGGTCCATATCGCCTTGCCGTCGCCGGCGACGATGACGGACGGTCCGCTCAGCTGCAGGTCTGGGGCGACGATGTTCAGTGTAAGTCCAAGAGACTTGTACGAATCGGTTTTCAGTTCACTGTTGAGAACATTGATGCTGGCGTTGAGGGTATACGTTTCAGAACTAGACGGGTAGAAGGTCGATGTCCATTCCAAGAGGCCTGGCTTCCGCTGCTTCTCCCGGATGCTTTCCTCGCCGGCCTGCTGAGGGCCGACCGACCACTCGACCTGCGCGCCGCTCGGCACCGTGTCGCTCGTCACCTTGGTGAGCAGCGATTTCAGCGGAATCCGGCTGCCCAGCGTGTATTCCTTGCCTCCATCGGCGGTGGTCAGCGACAAGCCCGGCTGGATGACATGGACCACCGTGCTGGCGCTGAGGCCGGTGAGCTCGTCGAAGACCGTAACGATAGAGTCGCCCTTCGTAAGTCCGCTTACCATGACGCCGCCGATGACGTTCTCCGCCACCGACACATTGGTCTGCTGGCTCGTCGTCCATTTCAGACCGATGACCGACGCTTCCGCCGGCTCCATCGCCAGCAGCAGCTTGTAGTTCTGGCCGATCGCGATGTCGACCTCGGCGGGGAGCGAAAGCTTCGTCGGCTTGACGATCGCCTCGAGCGTCAGGGCGTTGAAGCGGAGCGACGTGCCCGCGCTCTGACCCAGGTTGCGGTACGTCAGCGTCGCCTGGTCAAGCGGCAGCTTGCCGATCGCGGCGGCCTTGGCCGTAATCGAGAACGGAATCGGCGCCGCCGTGTAGCGCGTGCCGTCGCCGGCCGGATCGGCGGCGTAGCGGATGTCGGGCAGCGTGCCCGTCACCGTGTAGCCGCCGGCGAGCGAGCCGCTCTTCTGGAAGCCGGCGGGGAGCGAGACCGGCTCCAGATTCGGAGGCAGCTTCTCCTGGAACACCGGAGCCGCGATGACGAGATCGTTCTGGCCTCTGGCCGCCGTCACCGGTTGCGGGCGCACGACGTAGCTCAGCGTGAAGTCCTTGCCTTTCTCAACATAGGCGTCCTTGAACGTGCCGGATGCGGAGCGGTCGACCTGCAGGCCGGCCGTCACGGGCCGGACGACGACACGCACCGACTCGGTCGAAAAAGCGCCTTGCCGGTCGGTCGCCGTGATGCGGACGGTCAGGTCTCCGCCCTTGGGCAGCGGATTCGGATACGACTCGGAGACGAGCGTCCCCGACAGCAGCGAGGCGTTGTCGGACATCGTCCGGACGACCGGCCTGCCATCCTCGCCCGTGTACAGGAACTCCACCTTGGCGCTGATCCGGCGGTCCTTGTAGTCGGGGTCCTCGGCGGTGAAGCTGACGGGAATCTGCTGGTAATGCGGAATGAAGTTGCCGGCCTGGTCCGAATAAGCGGCAGGAGCGTGGACGGACAGCTCCGGCTTATGGTTGGAGCCCATGTACGCGCGGTACATCGTGTTGACGAACAGGCGCTGCTCCCAATCGGGGAACGTGCCGTTGTCGCCCTGATGGCCGGTGCCCGAGTAGGTGACGTTGCCTTTGGAATACGTGTAGTAATGGTTCCAGCTGTCGCTGTTGTCCCGCGTGCCGCCGGTGATGTTGTACCACGTCACGAGCGTCGGGTCCTCCAGATCGAGCATATAGTACTGGTCATGCGTCGTCGCGACCCTGGGCGTGCCGGCGTCGAGGTTGAACGGATAGCGGGTGAGCAGGCCGTCGTTGACCTTGGCGACGGTCGTCGACGTCTGCGGCGCGCCGAGTCCGATGTTCGTCTGGATGCCGGTCTGACCGGTCGCTTCTTTGAAATTCCGCGTCCAGACGTTGTCGGTCGTGCCGCTGGCGATGTACACCGTGTCATGGGTGAACATGACGCTCTGTCCGGTCTGGATGAAGTCCTTGACGGCTTTGGCCGCCGTCTCGCTGATCGGGGCGCTGCCGTTGTAGGAGTCCTTGAAGCCGAAGATCAGCATGTCGTACTTGCCGCCGATGGAGTCGTACCCGAACGGGCCGCCCTTGGTGTTGAACGCCTGAATCGTGGCTGTCTTCAGCGTGATCCGGTAGTCGTCGGTGCTCAGATAGCTCTGCTTCAGCACGGTATCGTTCGTGAGGGCGCTTTTGTCGTTTCCAGGCAGCACCTGAAGCACGCCGATCTCCGTCTGCCGGTCGCGGAAGCGGATGGCGCCGGAGGCGTAGCTTTTCAGCCCGGTCTCGATCTCGACCAGCTCCAGCTTCCAATAGTACAGCCCGGAGTAGCCGCGCGGCATGCGGTAGCGCAGCTCCCCGGATGGTCCGGCGGCGTCGGACGTGGCGACGACCTGCTCCGCCTGGAAGCGCAGCGAGGAATCCAGGTTGAGGTACAGATTGGCGCGCAGGCGGGACGACTCCGGCTGCGAATAGCGGAAGACGAGCGTGTCTCCGGCGCGATACATGGAGGACGGATCGGTCAAGTAGTCGGTCGGAGCCGCAGTCACTTGAAGCTGCGGCCGCAGCGCGAGCAGGCGCGCGTACCGGTCCTGCTTCAAGGTGGAGGCGATCGCCTTCAGCCCTTGCTGGTCGAGGAACAGCACGTTGTCCCGCTGATTCCCGCTCTCCTGATAAGGGGAGAACTTCGACTTGAGGATGCCGGACTTGCCGTCAGGAGTCGCAGGCTGATACAGCAGGCCGTCGGCCGTCGCCCTGTCGCTGTACAGCATCACGAGCAGGCCGCGGTTGACGTAGCCGTCGATCAGCTCCTGGGCCTTGAGGTTCGTGATGTCGTTGAGCTTCTTGGACGTGTCATGCGCCGCATTGCGGGCTTCGGGCGTGGCCAGAAGGGTCATCGACTCGGGATTGTACTTGCCCTTGCCGATGTAGACGGCGTCGTACAGGCCGTCGATATCGGTGCGGGAGGCGACGAACGTCTTCATCTTCATCGTCGTGATGTCGTAGCTCGTGGTGCCGAGCAGGGCTTTCAGGTCCGACGTGCCGTTGTCCGTGATCTCGAGCACGCGGATCTTGGCGGCGGATGCCGCCGCAGCCGAAGGGACAGCCGGCGGCCAGAGAGACAGCAGCGATGCCAGCAGCAGCAGAATCGCCATAGGGGCGCAGAGCGCGGAGCGGAGACGGGCGGCCATAGGGTGCATCTACCTCCAGAATAGAATGGAAAAATGAGATGAAGGACATAGTTCATATAGACTAATTTTAGATAGTCCGATTATAATCGATTCGACACAAGAAAAACACATTTTGGAAGTTAAAGCTTTTATTTTATTCTCATATTGAAATAAAAAGACGATAATTATTGAATATACGATAGGAAACAGTTGATTTATGAGAAATCATTCATTTCTTTTTAAGATTGAGACTAAAGGCCTAAACTTATCGATATTTCCTTTCGATAATAGGAGGACAAGCCGCAAGGACGGGCAGAGAGAGAGGCGGGGAAGCGAGATGAACGGGGCAAGGAAAAGGCTCGGCGACCTGCTGGTCGAGAGCGGCGTCATTACGGAGACGGAGCTGCAGGAGGCGTTGCGGGAGCAGGGCCGGACGAAGCAGAAGCTGGGCGACCTGCTCATCGCCCAAGGCTACATGACGGAGCAGCAGCTGATCGAGGTGCTGGAATTCCAGCTGGGGATACCGCATGTGAGCCTGTTCAAGTACCAGATCGATCCTTCCATCGCCCAGATCATCCCGGAGAGCCTCGCGCGCCGCTATCAGGTCATCCCGCTTCACAAAGAGGGCGGCAAGCTGATGGTGGCGATGGCCGATCCGCTCGACTACTTCGCGATCGAGGAGCTGCGGATGAGCACCGGCTTCCGGATCGAGCCGGCGATCTCCACCAAGGAGGAGCTGCAGCGCGCCATCGCTCGCTTCTACGGCCTGCAGGACTCGATGAGCCAGATCATGGGCGAGCTGCCGACGCAGGACGAGATCGGCGAGATGGAGATCACCGACGAGGACTCCCCGGTCGTGCGCCTCGTCAACGGCATGATCCAGCAGGCGGTGCAGCTGCAGGTGTCGGACATCCATGTCGATCCCGGCGAGACGCAGGTGCTCATCCGCTACCGGCTCGACGGCGAGCTGCGCACGGAGCGCGTCATTCCCAAGGCGATGCAGGGCTACATCACGGCGCGGCTCAAGATCATGGCCAAGCTCAACATCGCCGAGCGGCGGCTGCCGCAGGACGGCCGCATCAAGATGCAGGTCGACTACCGCACGGTCGACATCCGGATCTCCTCGCTGCCGACGATCCACGGCGAGAAGCTCGTGCTGCGGATCCTCGATCTGAGCGTCGGGGTCAAAGGCATCGAGCAGCTCGGCTTCAGCGCGGACAACTACCGGCTGTTCAAAGGCATGGTCGAGTCGCCCTACGGCATCGTGCTGCTCACCGGGCCGACCGGCAGCGGCAAGACGACGACGCTGTACTCGGCGCTGCAGCATCTGAACCGGGACAGCGAGAACATCATTACCGTCGAGGACCCGGTGGAATACCAGCTGGAGGGCATCAACCAGGTGCATGTGAATCCGGCGATCGGGCTGACGTTCGCCGCCGGGCTGCGCTCCATCCTGCGCCAGGACCCGAACATCGTCATGGTCGGCGAGATTCGCGATTCGGAGACGGCGGAGATCGCCATCCGGGCGTCGCTGACGGGCCATCTCGTGCTGTCGACGCTGCATACGAACGATGCGGTCAGCACCGTGACCCGGTTCCGCGACATGGGGATCGCCAGCTACCTGATCGCCAGCTCTCTCGTCGGCGTCGTCGCGCAGCGGCTCGTGCGGCGGATCTGTCCGGATTGCCGACGCGCGCATGAGCCGACGGAGCAGGAGCGGATCCTGCTGCGCAGCTACGGCATCGAGACGGACGTTCTGCATCGCGGAGCTGGCTGCGGCAGCTGCAGCAAGACCGGCTACCGCGGCCGGATCGCGATCCATGAGGTGTTGGCCATCACGGACGAGCTGCGCCGGATGATCGGCGACGACGCTTCGGTGCTCGAGCTGCGGGCGGCCGCGGAGCGGGCCGGCTTGGCCGGGCTGCTGCAGGACGGCATGGACAAGGTGCTGCAGGGGCAGACGACGGTGCAGGAAGTGATGCGCGAGGCGGCTATGCGCTGACGACGGAGAATGGAGCGTCCGAGGCGGAGGCAGGGCGCCGGCGCGCCAGGCTCGGCCGGCTTCATGCGGGGAACCGCATGAGGCTGCGCCTGCAAGTGCAAAAGGAGGCTGGACCGACATGAACGAACCGCAGGGACTGCTGCGGGAGCTGCTGCGCGAGGCCCGCGAGCGGGGCGCCTCGGATCTGCATCTCGCGTCCGGAGCGCCGCCGCTGCTGCGGATTGACGGCATGCTGACGCCTGCCGAGGCGCAGGCGGCGCCGCTCGGGCGCGAGCAAGCGCAGGCGCTGCTGCTGCCGCTGCTCGGGGAGAGGCTGGAGCGCTTCGACGCCGAGGGCGAGGCCGACCTCGCGTGCGAGGAGGACGGCTGCCGGTACCGGCTGAACGTGTTCCGCCGCCTCGGCGGCCTCGGACTGGCGGCGCGCGTGCTGCCGTCGGCGACGCCGACGCTCGAGGAGCTCGGCCTGTCGCGCGTGCTGGTGGACTGGGCGCAGCGGCGGCAAGGGCTGCTGCTCGTCACCGGCCCGACTGGCAGCGGCAAGTCGTCCACGCTGGCCGCGCTTGTCGGCCACCTGAATCGGACGCGCAGCCAGCATATCGTCACGCTGGAGGACCCGATCGAGCATGTGTACGAGCAGGGTCTCTCGCTGATCGACCAGCGGGAGGTCGGCCGCGACACGGCCAGCTTCGCCAGCGGCCTGAGGGCCGCGCTGCGGCAGACGCCGGACGTCATCCTCGTCGGCGAGATGCGCGACGCGGAGACGATGGCCGCCGCCCTGACGGCGGCGGAGACGGGGCATCTGGTGCTGTCCACGCTCCATACGGCGGACGCGCCGCAGGCGGTCGACCGGATCGTCGATGCGTTCGGGGCGGACCGGCAGGGGCAGATCCGCTCGCAGCTCGCCTCGTTGCTCATCGGCGTGCATGCCCAGCGGCTGGTGCGCCGCGCGGGCGGACGCGGGCGCGTCTGCGCGGCGGAGATTCTCGTCAACACGCCGGCCGTCGCCAACCTGATCCGGTCCGAGAAGGTCCATCAGCTGCGCGGCGTCATGCAGACCGGCCGGCAGCAGGGCATGGCGACGCTGGAGAGCAGCGTGCAGGAGCTGCTGCGCCAAGGCGCGGCCGATCCGGCCGACGCCAGAGCCTGCCTGCAGGAGAGAGGGGAGTAGCGCGTGGCGCAGTTTCAGTATCATGTCAAAAGCTCCGCCGGCAAGCAGCTGAAAGGCATGCTGACGGCAATGGACAAGTCGTCGGCGGTCGAGGAGCTGCGCCGCCGCGGGCTTGTCGTCCTGTCGCTGGAGGAGCATCGCAGTTCGCTGCTGCAGATGGACATCTACATCGGCAATCCGGTGAAGCCGGCTCATTTCATCGTCTACTGCCGGCAGTTCGCCACGCTCGTCCGCGCCGGCGTGCCGATCGTCCAGGCGACGGACATCCTGTCCCAGCAGACGGAGAGCAAGCCGCTTCGCAAGGCGCTGCACGACGTCCATGCCTCGCTGCTGCGCGGCAGCAGCTTTTCCCAGGCGGCGCTGGAGCATAAGCGGATCTTCCCGGTCATGTTCACGAGCATGATCCGGGCGGGCGAGGAGTCGGGCGACCTAGAGGGGACGCTGGAGCGGCTGGCGACGTTTTTCGAGAAGGGGCATGTGACGCGGGAGAAGATCAAGTCGGCGCTCACCTATCCGGTCATCGTCGGACTGCTCGCTATCGCGGCCGTCGTCTATCTGCTCAAGGCGATCGTGCCGCAGTTCGTCAGCATGTTCGAGTCGATGAACGCGGAGCTGCCGGCGATCACCAAGGTCGTCATGGCGCTCAGCGCCAGCATCGAGAACGAATGGTACCTGTGGCTCGGGGCGGCGGTGCTGCTGCTGGCGCTGCTGCTTGGTCTCAAGCGGACGCAGCGCGGCGCCTATGCGCTCGACTACGTCAAGCTGAAGCTTCCGGTGTTCGGCAAGCTGCAGCAGAAAGGGGCGATCGCCCAGGTGTCGCGCACGCTGTCGTCGCTGTACGCGAGCGCCGTGCCGATGCTGCAGTCGCTGCAGATCGTCGAGGAGGCGGTCGGCAACCGCGTCATCGCCCGCTACTTGCGGCTGAGCGCCGACTCGCTGCGGCGGGGCAATCCTTTGTCGGAGCCGCTCAAGCAGTCGTGGGTGTTCCCGCCGCTCGTCACGCAGATGATCGCGGTCGGCGAAGAGACGGGCGCGCTCGACGAGATGCTGGCCAAGGTGGCCGACTTCTACGAGATGGACGTCGACAACACCGTCGACCGGCTCAAGTCGCTTATCGAGCCGCTGCTCATCGTCTTCCTGGCCGGCGTCGTCGGCCTGATCGTCGCGGCGATCATGCTGCCGATGTTCAGCTTGTACGGGCAGATGGGCTAGGCGGGTTATGAGGCGCTTCGGCGGGGCAGCTGTGCGGAATTACGCGGAGCAGCTCGGGTGTTGGAGGCACGATGGCGGTGGAGTTGCGCGGAAAAACCGAGTAACTGGGTGGTTGGAGGCACGGTGGCGTGGCAGTTGCGCGGAAAAACCGAGCAACTGGGTGGTTGGAAGCACGGTGGCGGTGGAGTTGCGCGGAAAAACCGAGTAACTGGGTGGTTAGAGGCACGATGGCGGTGGAGATGCGCGGAAAAACCGAGTAACTCGGGTGTTAGAGGCACGATGGCGTGGCAGTAACTCGAAAAAACCGAGTAAAAGGGAGCTCCGGAATGCCGAACAGGAGAATTAACTCGAAAAAATCGAGTTAAAAGGTGCCCGGAGGCGCCGAACCGGAGCGTTAACTCGAAAAAATCGACTTAACAGGTGCTTGAGAATGCCGAACAGAGCCATTAACTCGAAAAAATCGACTTACGTGTTCTAGGTAGCATGCAACAGGGCCATTTAACGCTACTTTTCGTGGTCTAGCAGGGCATGCGGTGAACCCTGGATGCCCTGAGGAATAATTAATCTTATCTAGGAGGAGTTAATATGACGGCGATTTTGAAGAAGCTGAAGAAGGACGAGAAAGGCTTCACGCTGATCGAGCTTTTGGCGGTAATTGTGATTTTGGGAATTATTGCGGCGATTGCGATTCCGTTGATTGGAAATATATTGAGCAGTAATAGAGCCAAATCTGATTTTCAAACCGCAAGACAGATTTATGATGCTGCACGTCTGTATGTAACGAATGAAAAGAATGGCGACTTTAATGGTGCTACAGTACCGGTTGTAACTTCTGGAACTACAGATGATGATCTGCAGGATAAGGGCTATTTGGATAAGAACATAACACTTCCAAGTACTAAAAATAAAATTAGTGGTGGATCTGTGAAATTCCAGAGTGATGGCCAGTTATTATATGTTTCAATCGAAACAGGTACTGGATCAACTGCAGTACCAATTTATTACAAGGGCAGTGATGTACTTAAAGGCGAAGGCGAAGTAAGCACAACGGCACCAACCTCCCCCTAACCCATGACCCTCCTCATCTCCCTCTACCTGTTCGCGCTCGGCCTCGCCTGCGGCTCGTTCTTCAACGTCGTGGCGCTGCGCGTGCCGCTCGGCCAGTCGGTCGTGCGTCCGCCGTCCGCCTGCCCGCGCTGCGCGCATCGGCTCGCGGCGCGCGAGCTTGTCCCCGTGCTGAGCTACGCGTTCAGCCGGGGGCGCTGCCGCAGCTGCGCGGCGCGCGTCTCGCCGCTGTATCCGGCCGGCGAGCTGGCCGCCGCGCTGCTGTTCGTCTGGGCGTACCTGCGGTTCGGCCTGACAGTGCAGGGCCTGCTCGGCCTGCTGCTCGCCAGCCTGGCCGTCATCGTGACCGTGGCGGACATCCGCTACATGCGGATTCCGAACGCGGTGCTGCTGGCGTTCCTGCCGCCGCTGCTGCTGTTGCGCCTGCTCGAGCCGGACGGGCGCTCCTATGCGGAGTACGCGCTCGGGGCGATCGCCGGAGGCGGCGTGCTGCTGCTGATCGCGCTGCTGAGCCGGGGAGGCATGGGGATGGGGGACGTCAAGCTGCTGGCGCTGCTCGGCCTCGCGCTCGGCTGGAAAGGCGTGCTCCTGACGCTGCTGCTCGGCAGCTTCGCCGGGACGGCGGCAGGACTCGTCCTGCTGCTGCGGCGGCAGGGCAAGCTGCGCCAGCCGATGCCGTTCGGCCCCTTCCTCATGCTCGGCGCGCTGATCGCGTACGGGTACGGGGACGCGCTGATCGGCAGCTATCTTCAATTATTCAAGTAGGCAGGATGTGATAAGGATGCCCGTACTAGGCAGAAAGCGGATCGGCATCGCGATCGACGCGACGGGAATCCGCTATGCTCCGCTCGGCAAGAAGGGGCTCGATCCCGAGCAAGCCGGCTTCTTCCCGTTCCCGCCGGGACTGATCGCGCAGGACGTCATCGTCAACGAAGAAAGCCTGCGCCTCTCGATCCGGGAGTGGGCGCGGGAGCGCAGGCTCCAGGGAGCGGCCGTCGTGCTGGCGGTGCCGACCTCCCAGGTCATCGTGCGCAAGATGGCGCTGCCGGCGGCGAGCGATCGGGAGCTGCGCCAGCTGATCCATCTGGAAGTCGAGACGGTCATGCACCTGCCGTTCGAGCATCCGGTCTATGACTACGTCCTGCTCGGCCAGGGTGGGGAAAGCTCGCAGGCGCTCGTCTACGCGGCGCCCCGCAGCTGGATCGAGCCGCTCGCCGCGATGCTGCGCGAGGCGCGCATCCGGGTCGTCGGCACGAGCCTCGTCGCGACGGCGCTGCAAGGGGCGGCCGGCTCCGGCGACGAGACTCTCCATGAGCGGATGCACGTGCATCTGAGCGAGGCTTCGGCGGAGATCGCGATGTTCCACGAAGGCCATCCGGTGTTCGTGCGCTCCATCGAGGAAGACGGCGCGGACGAGGAGCTGAGCAGCCTGCGCGTCGGGGAGCTCACCGCCGAGATCACCCGCATGCTCAGCTTCTACGAATTCGGCCTGCAGGAAGGCCGCTCCCGCATCCGGCAGGCGGTCATCACCGGAGGCGGCAGGCAGGCGGAGGCGCTGCGCCAATCGCTGGCCGCCGCCTTGCCGGAGGTGGAATTCCGCGGCGCCGAGCCCGGCAGCCTGGCCGCCGAGAGCATGGACGGCCCCGCCGAGCCGTACGTGGTGCCGGCCGGGCTGCTCGTACGCGGGTCCGGCATCCGCCGGCTCAACCTGCTGCCGCGCGTCGACCGCGAGCAGCGGCTGGCGCCGCTGGCGGCGGCGCTGCTCGCGGTCGCCTGGATCGCCTGCGCGGCGCTGCTCGGCTACAGCTATGCCGGCGAGCGGCAAGCTGCGGCCGATGCGCAGGAGCGGCTGCTGAACGCGAGCCAGCAGCAGCTGGCGCTGCAGCGCCAGCTCGACGGGCTGAACCGGCAGGCCGGCGGGACGGAAGCCGACCCGTACGAGCAGGCCGAGCAGATCCGCGCCGCGCAGCGGGATGCCGCCGGTTATGTGCGCGATCTCGAGCATTATTTGCCGACGGGGGCGGAGCTGCAGAGCATCGCCTACAGCAGCGGGGGGCAGCTCAGCCTGACCGTCCGCATGGGCGCGATGAAGGACTCCTCGCGCTACCTGTTCGACATCCGGCGGATCGAGTGGCTGGACCAGGCGACGCTCGCTTCGCTCAAGCAGGAGCAGACGGGAGCGGAGGCCGGCTCGGCCACGGCCTATCTGGCATCGTACACGCTCATCCTGAAGCCGATCGAACCTGCGAAGGAGGGCGATAGCGATGGCGGCTAGACGTAATTCCCTGATCCTGCTGGTGTCCGCGATCCTGTTCCTCGGCCTGCTGATGTTCTTCCTCTACGGGCTGGGACCGGCGGAGGAAAAGACCGCCTCGCTCGAGGCGGAGCTCGGCACGCAGCAGAAGCTGAACGACATCCTGATCGCCAAGCTCCAGGAGCGCCAGGAGGAAGCCGAGCCTCGCCCGGTGGACGGCGTGCAGGCGGAGCTGCCCTACTGGGACAACACGGAGCAGCTCGTGCTCGACCTGGACAAGATCGGCTCGGAAAGCGGCGTGGAGCATGTGTCGATCGCCTTCAGCGGCGATCTGGCCGCCTCCCGGCCGCTTGGCGGCCCGAGCTCCGCTCCGGCCGCCGTGCCTTCCGAAGCCGCTCCCGGCGAAGGCGCCTCCGCGACCGCAGACGCTGCCGCCCCGGCCGGGGACGGGCTGGGCCTGGCGGCTGACGGCTCCCCGCCCGGGGAGCCGCCGCCGGCAGAGAAGGCCGCCGGGCCGCTGCGGCTGCAGGTATCGGTCGTCGTCAAAGGAACCTATGATGCCGTGCTGAAGTACGCGAAAACTCTGCACGGACTGACCCGTCTGACGACGCTGGAGTCGCTGGAGCTGAACCGCAGCTCCTGCAACTGCGGCAGCGAGCAGGAGCTGACCGTGCCGCTGGCGTTCTCGGCCTATTTCCAGCCGTCGTACCGCGACCGGGTGGAGACGCCGCTGCTGCCTTATGCGGAGTCCTCCGTTCCTTCGCCTCCGCCGCGCTCCTGAGCGCGGATTCATGGGCCTCCCGCCCTTCGCCAAGAAGCGCTTCGACTCGAAGCGGCTGTTGGCGAAGGGCTTTTTCGCGCTCGCGCGGGCGATCTGGCCTAGGGGTGGTAGCGGTACGCCGCCTGGCGGGTAAGGAGGGGAGAGAGATTCGTCTCTACGAAAATAAATGATATAATCGGCTCTTGAAGCTCGATTACGTCCTAGAGGAGAGACCCCACGTGCATGAATGCCTGAACGGCCACGAGACATTCGGCCGCCTCGACCGCGAGCTGCAGGACAAGCTCGTCGATCAATTCGAACGCCTCATCAATGCGGAAGCCAAGGTGCTGTCCCAAGGAACGGATGAGCGCGGCAAAACCGTCTACAAGCCTTCCTTCGACCGATTCGATATCGTCCTCGTCAGCTTCATCGGCGTCGGCCATCTCATGAATCAGCCCCACTATGCCGTCGTGTGGGACGCGCCGGCGCACAGCTCGAACCTGAGCGTATTCCCTCTGAGCAGCAAGGTGAAGCACCGGAAGTACGGCATCGGTCCCATCGATACGCTGCCGGCGGAGGACACCGCGATCATGATCAACCAGCTGACCAGCGTGTCCCGCCGCAGCATCATCGAGCCGGTCAAGAAGCGCACTCCCGCCGGCCGCCTGGTCAACGTATCGCTGACCGTCAAGCAGCAGCGGCAGGTGCTGGCCTTGTTCCATGAGACGCTGCTGAAGCAGCCGACGCTGAGGAGCGTCATCGAGAAGGAGCTTGGCAATCATATCCCCTTCGGCCTGAGCGAAGACAACCGCTCCGACCTGGACGTCCCCGTCTCCTACGGCCTGCATCAAAGCCTTCTGCTCTACCAGCTCCCGTGGAGCAAGACGATGAAGGCGATCCCGATCCAGGCGCTGGAGATGCCGTTCGGGGAGCGGAGGAAGCTCGTCCGCGACCTGCTCTCCCGCGATCCGCTCCATCAGGCCGAGGCCGAACGCGCCATCGCCTTGAAGGAAGCCGGCCAGACGGCTGCCGAAGCGGCGATCAGCCGGATATCTTAGGCATTGACAGAGTTCAGCCGACGCGCTATTATAGGATACGAAAGTTCTACATAGCTCCCGTTCGGGAAAACGAAACACGATTTCAAAAGAGCTCGTTCGAGCGAAAAACCCCCAAGGCCTCCGCCTTGGGGGTTTTCTTTTTGATCCGGGACGGTCTTCGGGCCGTCTTCCGCTCGCCGAAGCGGCGTCACGCGGACAGCATCCGCCCCCGAGCCTTCGACTCCTCCGCGCCCCGATTCGCCTTATACCCGAACATGCCAAAAACTTTTCCCCTCCGTCCCATCAATCCCGACACGAACCCACTTCGATTCGACGCTTCCTGAGCGGAACTAAACGGGGTGAAGCACCGCATCATTCGCGCCGGTGGAAGCTTTGCCCAGGCCGCATGGCCGAGCCCCGGACCGCCGGCAGCGCTTGCGGGGCAAGGGTTCGCGCCTCCTGCCGACAGAGCGGCGCGGCCGGCTCGAACGCGGCGCGCCGCGTGTCGGAAAAAACTTTCAGGCTGAAGCCTTGTTCTGACAAACTTCATAAAAACCGGCCCCTATAATCAGACCTACACTAAGGCGGAAATGGTGGTGCCGAAATGAAGGAAAAGGCCAACGTTGTTCTGTTCCCCGGCCAGCCTCGGACAAGCCGTGCGGCGGAGGCGCTGCGCAAGGGGAAGGAGAGGGCGGCCCAGTGGAGAGCGTTCCAGCTGATCGCCTCGAAGCGCTGGACGATCTTGCTGGCCGTCGTCGGGTTCCTGCTCGGACGGGCGGTCATCCTGGAGAACTTGATGCCGTTCGCTCCCGCATACTTTGCGGTCATCTACTTTCTCCGAAGGGATATGTACAAGCTGACCGCGGTGACGCTCGTCGCCGGCAGCCTGCTGGCGGCGACGCCAAGCGCGATCCCGATCGCGATGGAGATCGCGGTGCTGTTCCTTCTGCTGAAGGGACTGGAGGTGTACGAGAAAGCGGAGCTGTCGCAGGCGCCGATCCTCGTGTTCCTGGCGACGCTCGTCGTGAAGCTGTTCGGGGCGTTCGTGCAAGGGACGCTCGGCTGGTACGACCTGATGATGGTCGGCGTAGAGTCGGCGCTCGCCTTCGTCCTGACGCTGGTGTTCGTGCAGGCGATCCCGGTGCTGACGATGACGCGCAAGAGCAACTCGCTCAAGAACGAAGAGATCATCTGCCTCATGATCCTGATGGCGTCGGTCATGACGGGCGCGGTCGGCTGGAGCATCGAGGGGCTGTCGCTGGAGCATATCCTGTCCCGCTACATGCTGCTGCTGTTCGCGCTGGCGGGAGGCGCGCCGCTCGGGGCCTCGGTCGGCGTCGTCGCCGGCCTCATCCTCAGCCTCGCCAATCTGAACGCGGTCGTGCAGATGAGCGTGCTGGCGTTTTCCGGCCTGCTCGCGGGGCTGCTGCGGGAAGGCGGAAGGATGGCGGTCGCGTTCGGCATGCTGCTCGGCACGTCGATCCTCTCCTTATATGTAGGCGGAGGGATGGACGTCATGGCGAGCACCTGGGAGTCGGTCGTCGCCGCCGCGCTGTTCCTGCTCACGCCGAAGCTCGTCGTGAAGACGATCTCGCGCTACGTGCCGGGCACGAGCGAGCATGTGAAGTCGCAGCATGAGTACGCGAAACGCGTGCGAGAAGTGACGGCGCAGCGCGTGACGCAGTTCTCGGAAGTGTTCCGCCAGCTGGCGAGCAGCTTCGGACAGCTCAATACGGCCGCTCCGCAGAAGGCGGCCGAGGAGGAGCTGGAGCATTTCATGAATGCCGCTTCTTCTAAAGTATGCGCCAGCTGCCACCGCAAGGACCTGTGCTGGAGCTCGAAGTTCATGGACACCTACAAGATGATGACCGAGATGATGACGACGATCGACGAGGGGGAATATACCGGCAAAAAAGACATGCCGAGGACGTGGACGAGCCACTGCAGCAAGACGCATCCGGTCATGAACGCCTTGCAGCAGCAGCATGAGCGCTACAAGCACGACATGCATTGGAAGCGGCAAATCTTCGAATCGCGGCAGCTGGTCGCCGATCAGCTGACCGGCGTCTCGCAGATCATGGAGGATCTGGCGAGGGAGATCCAGCGGGAGGGCCAGCAGCTGCATCTGCAGGAGGAGCAGATCCGGGACGCGCTGGAGGCGCTGGGACTGTCCATCCACGGCATCGACATCATCAATCTGGAAGAGGGGAATGTGGAGATTGAGGTTTATCATACTTTCCCGCAGGGACACGACGAGGGCCGCAAGATTATTGCGCCGCTGCTCAGCGACATTCTGGGCGAGCATGTGGCGGTGAAGGCGGAGCGGGAGCCGCTGAAAAACGGCGAGCCCCGGCTGCTGCGCTTCGGCTCGGCCAAGGAGTACGAGGTCGCGACCGGCATCGCCGGCGCGGCGAAGGGCGGCGGGCTGCTGTCGGGAGACAGCTTCAGCACGGTCGAGCTCGGCAACGGCAAGTTCGCGGTCGCGATCAGCGACGGCATGGGCAACGGGGAAAGGGCGCGGCTGGAGAGCAGCACGGCGCTCAGCATCCTGCAGCAGCTGCTGCAGTCGGGCATGGACGAGCAGCTGGCGATCAAGTCGGTCAACTCGGTGCTGATGCTCCGCTCGCCCGACGAGATGTTCGCCACGGTGGACGTGGCGCTGATCGACCTGTACACGGCGCAGACGACGTTCATGAAGATCGGCTCGACGCCGAGCTTCATCAAGCGCGGCAGCGAGGTCATCCCGGTGGCCGCCAACAACCTGCCGATCGGCATCCTGCAGGACATCGACGTCGACCTCATCCGCATGCAGCTGCAGCCGGGCGACACGCTCATCATGATGACGGACGGCATCTACGACGCTCCGGGCCACGCGGTGAACAAGGAGCTGTGGATGAAGCGCATCATCCAGGAGATGGGCACCGACGATCCGCAGCAGATCGCGGACATGCTGCTCGAGCGCGTCGTGCGGCAGTACAAGGGCGAGATCGTGGACGACATGACGGTCGTCGTCGCCCAGGTGGACAAGCATCTGCCGGAGTGGGCCACGTTCCGCTGGCCGGGGATGAGCAAGCTGGAGCGGCCGCGCACGGTGAGCTAGGGCGGCGGCGCGAGGGACATCGGACGACATCGGCGTACGGCAGAGCCGCGAGGGGCGGCCCGCCGGACCTTGAGCATAGATCAATCGCTCCACCATTCGAAGGAGGAATTCGATCATGACTACCCTTATCCGCAAGAACCCGGGCAGCGCCCGCTCCCGCAAGAAGCGCGAAAGCCTGCAGCTGAAGCAGCAGCAGAGGATCGAAGAGCAGCAGCGGCTGCAGGAGGAGCAGCAGCTGGAGGCGGCTCGCCGCCGCCGGGAGCAGGAGCGGGAGAGGCGCCGCGAGGCGGAGGCCCGGCTCGAGGAGCTGCGCCTCGAGGAGCTGCTGATGCGCGAGATGGAGCGCATGCGGCTCGCGGCGGACAAGAAGCGCGGCAAGCGGCTGTGGACCGCCGAGGAGCGGATGGCGCAGCGCGCGTTCGCCGCGGCGCTCATGGAGTCGGCGGCGGCCGCGCAGGCGGAGCGCGAGGCCGAGCGCTCCGGCTATGCCGAGGGCTGGATGCCCGCGGCAGCCGCAGGCGGCGGGCGCCGCCCGGGCGGAGCGGGCGGCGCGAGGACGGCGGCGGCGGAGCGGACGGGCTCCCGGGCGAAGCTGGAGCTCGTGGCGAAGCCGCCGTCGGAGCCGAGCGGAGGCGGGCGCAGCCGCGCCGCCGGAGGCATGGCGCCGCCGGGCAAGGGCGGCGGCCTGGCGGAGGCGCGGCAGGGGGATGCCGCGCCGGGAGCCTTGCCGCTGGGCCGGGCGTCTGCCGGCCAGCTGGAGCGGCTCGCCGCCGACGTGCTTGCGGCGGCGGGGAGCGGGCGGCGACGAAGCCGCGCCGCCCAGGCGCTCCGAAGGCGGCGCGGGCCGGTGCGCAGCCCATGCGGCGGCGAGGCGGGACGCCTGCGGCTCGTGGGGCCGGGGCGACCTTCGGGGGAGGAGGCCCGCGGCGGCAAGCCCCGCTGAGCCCGGCGTCGGAGCCGGGAGCGACAACCGAATAGCTTTCCGAACTTATCCATTCGACGCCGAGCCTCGCCGGGTCCGGAGCGGTCAGCCGTCCGCCCGCCGCGCCTGAGCTCCGCATTCCAATAGCGGCCGCGCCTCATCCTGAGGTCCGAGCCAGCCTTGATCGAGAGGCGCCTCATTCGGCGCCTGAGCGAGCCGCCGCACCGTCTCTAACTTCTGGCCTCGCCTCCTGCGGTGGCGCGCCAAACCATGCCGACCGGCAGCCCCCATTCGGGCCGCCGGTTTTTTCTTTCTTTCCGATCCTCTTTCAAGCTTCATGAGCAACCAAGTCTGTATTTGCCTTCGCTCCTTTGCGGATAGCGAACAAGCAGGCGCCAGCAAAAAGGGTTGCTCCGATTGAAGTCGATGCTAGAAACCTGACATTATCCTCTGAAAAGCTTGAATGTACATGATCTTGTACCCATTCCGCTCCTATATTCAACACTTATTCATTGCATATGCAATCCATTTACAAAAAACTCATGATATTCATGATGAAGATTCATCTTTGCCATCCAACATTTTCCGTTATAATAAACGCGATATCCTCTATTCTCCTCAAGGAGCTGACGAACTTGCCCTCCCATCATCCCGCATCCTTCTTGATTCGTTCCAAAAGGAGCATCAGCCTGTTCACCGCGCTCGCCTTGCTGGCGACGCTGCTTCTGCCTGCCGGCATGGCGACGACAGTCCGCGCCGCAGCGGCCGGTCATGTCGTCATCAGCCAGATTTTCGGCGCTGGCGGCAACAACGGCGCTCCATACAACGCCGACTTCATCGAGCTGTACAACCCGACGAGCGAGACGGTGAGCCTGACGGACTGGAAGCTCGACTATGCCAGCTCCACCGGGAATTACCCGGCCTCCGCTCCTAACGGCAATATTTTAATGCTTTCGGGCTCCATTCCGCCGGGAGGCTACTTCCTGACGAAGCAGGCTTCGGGAGGAAGCAACGGAGCGGCGCTGCCGACTCCGGATGCGACGGGGACGCTCAACCTGAGCGGAAGCAGCGGCAAGGTCCGCCTGTCCAACGCTTCCGGCGCCGTCATCGACAGGGTCGGCTACGGCACGGCGGCTACAGCGTTCGAGGGCTCCGGTCCGACGGCAACGCTGTCTGCCGTGATCGCCGCCATCCGCAAGCCGTCGTACGCGGGCGGAAATGACCGCGGTCTGGACACGGACAACAACGCCGCTGACTTCATGACGGACAAAGCTCCGGCACCGCGCAACAGCGCCTCCCCGGTTGACCTGCCGTCCGTCGTGACCGTCCAGCCCGTGACGGGCAGCCCGGCTCCGAACGCATGGCCGGCCGGCACGGCGGTGACGCTGTCGACGGCGACCGCTGGCGCCTCCGTCTACTACTCGACGTCCGCCGATTCCACGTATCGCGCTTTCACCAGCCCGATCCTGCTGACGGAATCGGTCACCTACCATACCTATGCCGTCAAGGATGGCGCAGAGGATAGCGCGTCCCGCCACCTGGCCTATGACGTGCTGGCCAAGCAATCGGTCGCCGACGCCCGCCTCGCTCCGGTCGGACGCAATGTCTGGACCGAAGGCGTCGTCACCGCCGTGAGCGGCAAGGAAGCCTACGTCCAGGACGGCACGGCGGCCATTGTGCTGTACGACTACCCGGATCAGCTCCGCGCGGGCGACCGGGTCAGCGTGCAGGGCGAGATGGTCCACTACAACAACCTGCAGGAGCTCAAGCCCGCAGCCGGTCTTACGCTCGAGATTCTGGAGCGCGACCAGCCGGTGCCGGCGGTCCGCGCCGTCACGCCGGAGCAGCTCACCGCTCCGGCCGGCGAGGGGCTGGAAGCGCAGCTCGTGCAGCTCGACAACGTGACGATCGGAGCGAAGTCCGGCACCACCTGGACGGCCAAGCAGGCCGGCTCCGACGTCAGCTTCGCCATCTACTCCAGCTCGGCCAAGCTCAAGGAGAACGCCCGGTTCGAACGCGTCATCGGCGTCGTCAAGCAGTATGCGAGCTTCTACCAGCTCGTGCCGCTCGACGACAGCATGCTGGTCGACCAGCTGTTCACCGTGCTCGCCAGCCCGGCCAGCGGCATCGTCGCTCCCGGCACCCGCGTCGCGCTGAGCGTGCCGGCCGGCGACCTGCCGATCCGCTACACGCTCGACGGCTCCGAGCCGACGGCGTCCAGCCCGCTCTACGAAGAGCCGATCCTCGTCGACCGCGCGATGACGATCCGGGCGTTCGCGACGGACGGCGCGCAGCGCACCGAGACGCTCTCCTTCTCCTACCAGCTGGCGGGAGAGGTCGGCATCCGCGACATTCAAGGCAAGGGCCACGCCTCCCCGTTCGTCGGCCAGACGATCCAGGGCGTGAAGGGCGTCGTCACGCAGCTCGGCTACAATCTGGCGAGCGCGACTCCGTCCTACAAGGGCTTCTACATCCAGACGCTGCAGGCGGACAGCGACCCGGCCACCTCCGAGGGACTGTTCGTGTACAGCACGGATGCGTCCAATAAGCCGGCTGTCGGCGATGTCGTCGAAGTGAGCGGCAAGATCGACGAGTACAACGAAGGGCTGCCGGCGAACCTGACGTCGACGCAGCTCGCGCTGGCCAGCATCTCCGTGCTGGAGAGCGGCCATGAGCTGCCGGCTCCGGTCGTGCTCGGCGTCCAGGGCCGCCAGATCCCGACGCCGACGATCGACGACGACGGCATGAGCGTCTTCGATCCGGAGAACGACGCGATCGACTTCTATGAGTCGCTCGAGGGCATGCGCGTCCAGGCTCCGGCTCCGGTCATCACGAGCCCGTACTGGGTCAGCAGCGGCCTATACACGATCGCGACGCGCATCGACAACGGCGTCCGCGAGCTCGTGACGCCGGCCGGCGGCCTCGCGCTGGGGGCGTACAAGGACTACAACCCGCAGCGCGTCCTGATCCTTTCGCAAAATCCGGGCATCGAGGTGGGCACGGGCGACCGCTTCGCCGGCGACGTCGTCGGCGCGCTCGGCTATCATGCCGGCAACTACAAGCTGATCCCGGCGCCGGGCAGTCTGCCTGCGATCGAGACGAGCTCCTTTGTCCAGGAGACGACGACGCTGCAGCCGGCGGACGACAAGCTGCTCGTCGCCAGCTACAACATCGAGAACTTCTACCCGGGCGTCAAGGCGGAGAAGATCGAGAAGCTCGGCGACTCCATCGCCCGCAACCTCAAGGCGCCGGACATCATCACCGTCATCGAGATGCAGGACCGCAACGGCGAGGGCAAAGGCGACGTCGTCGAAGCGGACGCGACGGCGCTGATCGCGGCGATCGCCGCCAAGGGCGGACCGACGTACACGTACGTCGACATCGCCCCGGTCTACAACGAGGATGGCGGAGCGCCGGACGGCAACATCCGCGTCGGCTTCCTTTACAACGCCGAGCGCGTGCAGCTGGCGGACAGCGTGCAGGGCCGCAAGGGCGGCTCCACGGAAGCGACGGCCTATGACGCCGCCTCCGACTCGCTGACGCTCAACCCGGGGCGCGTCGACCCGGCGAACGATGCGTTCAAGGCCTCGCGCAAGCCATTGGCCGGGCAGTTCGTGTTCCAGGGGCGCAAGGTGATCGTCGTCGCGAACCATTTCAACTCCAAGGGCAGCGACCAGGGGCCGTTCGGTGCCGCGCAGCCGCCGATCCTGACCAGCGAGAAGACGCGCTGGGATATCGCTGCCGTCGTGAACGGCTTCGTGAAGACCATCGTCCAGGCGAATCCGGAAGCGAACGTCGTCGTCACCGGCGACCTCAACGACTTTCAATTCACGCCGACCGCCAAGACCCTGAAGGGCGGAGAGCTGGCGAACCTGATCGATACGCTTCCTGCCGGCGAGCAGTATACGTACACCTACGACGGCAACTCGCAAGTGCTCGACCATATCCTCGTCAGCCGCAACCTGCTGGTCGGCTCCAAGGTCGACGTCGTTCACCTGAACGCCGACTTCCCGGAATCGCGCGGACGCGTGTCCGACCATGATCCGGTGCTCGCGCAGATCGATCTGACACCGGCGCCGAAGCCGGACTTCCGCATGACGCTGCTGCATACGAACGATACGCATGCCAACCTCGACACGACGAGCGCGCCGTCGTCCGTCGCCCGCCGCGTGACGGCGGTCAAGGAGCAGCGCGCGACCGCAGTCAACCCGCTGCTTGTCGATGCGGGGGACGTGTTCTCGGGCACGCTCTACTTCAACAAGTACGAGGGCATGGCCGACCTGGCGTTCATGAACCTGATGCAGTACGACGCCATGACGTTCGGCAACCATGAGTTCGACAAGAACGCGGACGTGCTGGCCCGCTTCGTGAAGGGCGCGTCGTTCCCGTTCGTCTCGTCCAACGTGGACTTCTCCGGCGAAGCCGCGCTGCAGGCGCTCGTCCGCCCGGCGGCTGGACAGGCGGCCGCAGGCGAAATCTACCCGACGATCGTCAAGACGTTCGGCAGCGAGAAGGTCGGCCTGATCGGCCTGACGACGCCGGATACGGCCAACATCGCGTCTCCGGGAGCGGTGACGTTCGCCGACCCGGCCGCGAGCGCGGCGGGCGCCGTCAAGCAGCTGCAGGAGCAGGGCATCGACAAGATCGTCGCCCTGTCCCATCTCGGCTACGACGAGGACGTCAAGCTGGCGCAGGCGGTGGCGGGCATCGACGTCATCGTCGGCGGCCACTCCCACACCAAGCTGGACCACCCGGTCGTAGACCGGACGCATGAAGCGCCGACGCTGATCGTGCAGACAGGAGAGAAGGGCCAGTTCCTCGGCCGCCTGGACGTCGCCTTCGACGAGGCAGGGGTCATCTCCGAGTACGACGGCAAGCTCATTTCCATCGAGGAGAAAAACGGCAGCGCCTACGTGCTGGCGAACGATGCCGAGGCGGAAGCGCTGCTGAAGCGCGACTTCAAGCCGGGCGTCGACGCGCTCGGGCGCGATGTCGTCGCCCAATCGACCGTCGCGCTGAACGGCGTCCGCGATGACGTCCGCACCAAGGAGACGAACCTCGGCCGCCTGATCGCCGACGGCATGCTGAGCGCGGCCCGCAAGGCCGGCGCGGACGCGACGCTCGCGCTGCAGAACGGCGGCGGCATCCGCGCCTCCATCGAGGCCGGTCCGATCACGCTCGGCCAGGTGCTGACCGTGCTGCCTTTCAACAACGACCTAGTGACGGTCAAGCTGACCGGCAAGGAGATCCGCGAGGCGCTGGAGAACGGCGTGTCCAAGCTGCCGGCCTCCGACGGACGCTTCCCGCATGTGGCGGGCATGCGCTTCTACTACGACTCGCTCCAGCCAGCCGGCTCGCGCGTCGTCAAGATCGAGACGCTGCAGCCAGGCGGCAGCTACGCCCTCATGAAGGAGGACGCGACGTACGAGCTCGCGACCAACGCCTTCACCGCACGCGGCGGCGACTTCTACGACTCTTTCGCCAAGGCGTACAACGAAGGCCGGGTCGTGCCGCTCTATCTGCCGGACTATGAAGTGATGAAGACGTACTTGGCGGAAAAGGGAACGATCGATGTAGCCACCGCTCCGGCAGGCCGCATCATCGACTTGAAGGGCGGCCCGCTGCCGGTCGATCCGACGCCAACCGCGACACCGACGCCAGGTCCGGTCGGCCCGACGCCGACGAGCACGCCGCAGCCGACCGCTTCGGCGACGCCTGCGCCTACGGCCACGCCAGGGGCGATCTCCCTTGAGCCGCAGCTGAGCATGCAAGGCGGCTTGACCGTCGGCTCCGCCACCGTCGGAGCGGAGCAAGCGCTTGCCTCGCTGCAAGCCGCCGCTGACGGCAAGCTGACGATCTCCGTCGGCGCAGCCGGCTCCGTCGACCGCACGGAGGTGACGCTGGCCTCCGGCACGATCGCCGCCCTGCTGGGCGCGCCAGCCTTCCGCGAGGCGTCCATCTCCGGGCCGCATGGCAGCTACGTGCTGACCCGCGCTCTGCTGGATTCGCTGGCCAAGGATGCGGCGGACGCCGCGCTGACCGTCGCGATCGGCAGCGGGCAAGCCGCGCTGGAGCGCGCCAAGGCCGCCGGCCTGCCGGCGATCGGCTCCGCGGACTACGAGCTGACGCTGACGGCCGGGGGCCAGACGTCCGAGCCGAACCGCTTCGGCTCCTACGTCCAGCGTACGCTTGGCGCCGCAGACGCCGCTGCCGTGACCGCCGTCGTCCGCCTGGGCGCCGACGCCTCCGGCAAGCTGACCTACGTGCCGGTGCCGTTCGTCGTGCGGGATGGCCGCATCGTCTTCTTCAGCCGCGGCAACAGCAGCTATGTCGCGCTCGGCGGCGGCGCAGCCGCCTTCGCCGACATGAGCGGCCACTGGGCCGCCTCGGCGGTGGCCGAGCTGGCCGGCAAGCGCATCGTCGCCGGCAAGAGCGCCTCGGCGTTCGCTCCGGGCGATGCCGTGACGCGCGCCGAGTTCGCGGTGCTGCTGGCCCGCACGCTCGGCCTGTCCGCCGGCTCCGCCGCGCCGTTCCGCGACATCGCGGCGGGAGCGTGGCATGCCGACGGCATCGCCGCCGCAGCCGAAGCCGGCCTGATCGGCGGGTACGGGGACGGCAGCTTCCGTCCGCAGCAGCGCATCTCCCGCCAGGAGATGGCGGTCATGACGCTGCGCGCCGTGCAGCTGGCCGGCCGCCAAGCTTCCGCTCCGCAAGCGGAAGCCGTCGCCTTCGCCGACGCGGAACGCATCGCAGCCTGGGCGGCGGATGCAGCGGCAGAGCTCAGCCGCTACGGCCTCGTCCAAGGCGACGACAAGGGCCGCTTCCAGCCGCTCGCGGGAGCGACGCGCGCCGAAAGCGCCGTGCTGCTGCAGCGCCTGCTGGCGCAAGCTTCGTTTGAATAGACTTCCATGCAAAAACAAACCGCTCTTCGGGGAAATCCCGGAGGGCGGTTTTTTTCGACGGCGCCCCTTCTTCAAAACGAAAAAGCCCGCATCCCTTGACATCTTCCCGCATAGGTTATATGGTTAGTTACATGAGTAATTAACCAATGTGGTGGTGAGGCGAAATTGAGCTTTCTCAAGGATGACGGAAGGCCGATCTTTCAGCAGATCGCGGAGAAGATCGAGGATGACATCGTAGACGGATCGCTCCCGGAGGAAGGGCAGGCGCCCTCGACGACGCATTTCGCCCAGTTCTACGGCATCAACCCGGCGACAGCGGCCAAGGGCGTCAACATTTTGGTGGACCAAGGCATTCTCTACAAGAAGAGAGGGATCGGCATGTTCGTGGCGGAAGGGGCGCGGGAGCGTCTGATGGAGAGGCGGAGGGAGCAGTTCTACGAGCAGTACGTCGTGCCGCTGCTGCGCGAGGCGGAGAAGCTCGGCATCGACAGCGGCCGGCTGGCGGCGATCATTCAGGAAAAAGGAGGGGCTGAACGATGATGACCGTCAAGGACCAAGCTCAGCATGCCTACGCGCTGGAGACGAATCGGCTCACCAAGAGCTACGGCAGCCAGAAGGCGCTGGACAGCGTGAGCCTGAAGCTGGAGGCGGGCCTCATCCACGGCCTGCTCGGGCGCAACGGCGCAGGCAAGACGACGCTCATGAGCATCGCCACCGCCCAGCTGTTCGCCACTTCGGGCGAGGTGCGCATCTTCGGCCAGCAGCCGTACGAGAACCGGGAGGCGCTCGGCAAGATCTGCTTTATCAAGGAAAGCCAGAAATACCCGGACGTGTTCCACGTCGAGGACGTGCTGGCGACGGCTCGCGTGCTGTATCCGAACTGGGACGAGGCGCTCGCCGGCGAGCTCGTCGAGTCGTTCCGCCTGCCCCGCCGCAAGAAGATCAAAGGCTTCTCGCGGGGCATGCTCTCCTCGGTCGGCATCGTCGTCGGGCTGGCGAGCCGGGCGGAGCTGACGCTGTTCGACGAGCCGTACCTCGGCCTCGACGCCGTCGCGCGCTCGCTGTTCTATGACCGCCTGATCGAGGATTACGCCGAGCATCCGCGCACGATCGTGCTGTCGACCCATCTGATCGACGAGGTGAGCCGGCTGCTGGAGGCCATCCATGTCATCGACGGCGGCCGCCTGCTCCTGAGCGAAGATGCGGAGTCTCTGCGCTCCCGCGCCTACCGGGTGAGCGGCTCGGCCGCCAAGGTCGACGCCGTCACGGCGGGCCGGCGAGTGCTGCGCCGAGAGGCGATCGGGGGCTCTGCCGTCGCATCGGTGCTGGCCGACGAGCCGGGCGAGAACGGCATCGGCTGGGCGCGCGAGGCCGGGCTGGAGGCGGCGCCGCTGCCGCTGCAGCAGCTGATCGTCGACCTGACGGCCCATGCGGCCCGCGGCAAGGAGGAATCGGCATGAATCGAGGACTGAAAAGCATTCTTACGATGTACCGGAGAGACACATTCAACTGGCTGCTGCTGCCTTGGCTCATCCTGCTCTCCAGCTTCACGGTGAATCTGATCGTCGCCTTCTCCATGAACCGGGGCGGCGGCGAAGAGTCGTTCACGACCGGAGGGCTGCTGTCGATCATCATCTACATGTTTGTCGTCGGCATGATCTCCGTCTACTGGACGTTCAACTTCGCGCTCAGCCTGTGCATCAGCCGCCGCGACTACTTCGTAGGCAGCTCGATGGCCTTCCTCTCCATGGCGGCGCTGCACGGCGCGCTTCTGACGGTCGCCACCTCCATCGAGCAGGCGATCGGCGGCTGGTTCGGCATGCACTTCTTCGTCATCCCCTACACGACGGACGGTCCGTTCTGGCAGACGTTCGCGGTCTTTTTCACAGTGCTGCTCTTCGCGGGCTACAGCGGCTTCGTATCCGGCAGCTTGAGCCGGCGCTACGGCAAGCGGGGCAACTTCCTCTTGTATGGCGGCACGTTCATCCTCGGCGGCGCGTTCACCACGATCGCCTCGCTGCGCGGCTGGTGGATGCCGATCTTCGACTGGATCTCCGGCCTCCAGATCGAGCTCGCGGGAGTCTGCCTGCTGCTGCTCGCGCTCGCCGTCCTGTTCGCGACGCTGTCCTGGCTCATGCTTCGCCGCTCGTCGGCGAGAGCCTGATCGCCTTTGCCGCTCCCTTCGGGGGGCGGTTTTTTTCTTTCTCCTGCGGCATCGCTTATAATAGAGGAAAAGAAACGGCCCGAGTCCAAGAAGCTCAGGCCGGAACCGAAGGAGCGCGAAGAGCATGGCCAAGCTGTCGGAACCGTTCCGCCTCAAAGGGCTGGAGCTGAAGAACCGGATCGTCATGGCGCCGATGTGCCAATATTCCGTCGAGGAGCAGGACGGCACGCCGAACGACTGGCACTTCGTCCACTATGTCTCGCGCGCGGTCGGCGGCACCGGCCTCATTCTCGTGGAGATGACCAACGTCGAGCCGGACGGGCGCATCACCAACCGCTGCCTCGGCCTGTGGGACGACGCGCAGATCCCGGCCTATGCCCGCATCGTGCGGGAGTGCCAGCGCTACGGCGCGCGCGTCGGCGTGCAGATCGCCCATGCCGGGCGCAAGGCGACCGACGCCGAGCGGCCGGTCAGCAGCTCGCCGATTCCGGTCGAGCCGACCGGCTGGAAGACGCCGCATGAGCTGACGACCGCCGAGGTGCGCGAGCAGGTCGGCCTGTTCCGCGAGGCGGCCCGGCGCGCGGTCGAAGCCGGCTTCGACACGATCGAGCTGCATGGCGCGCACGGCTACCTCATCCATCAGTTCCACTCGCCGTCGCTGAACCGGCGGACGGACGAGTACGGCCAGGACAAGCTGCGATTCGGCTGCGAGGTGATCGCGGCGGTGCGCGAGGTGATGCCCGCGGATATGCCGCTCCTCCTGCGCTTCTCGGCGACCGAATACATCGAGGGCGGCTACGGGCTCGACTACGGCCTGGAGATCGCCCGGCGCTACAAGGAAGCCGGCGTCGACATCCTCCACGTGTCGAGCGGCGGCGAGGCGCCGCCGAACGGCAGCCGCCAGCCCGGCAACTACCCCGGCTATCAGGTGCCGATGGCCCGCGCCGTGCGCGAGGCCGCCGGCATCCCGGTCATCGCGGTCGGCATGCTGGACGAGCCGGAGCTCGCGCAGTCGGTCGTGCAGAGCGGCGATGCCGATCTGGCCGGGATCGGGCGCGCGCTGCTGCGCAATCCGTACTGGGCGGTCGACGCGCTGATGAAGACCGAAGGGCTTCGCGCCGAGCAGCCGGCGTACAAGCGCGGCTATCCGCTGAAGTAACCCTGCCGCGTCCCGGCGGCGCTCCTGCCCGTGCTCTGCCGCCTCGCCTCAGGTCTAGATCTCTCCCGATGAGGCAACACTGGTTGATAGAGTTCCATCTATCAGCGGGAGGGATTGCGATGAAGCAGATACTGCTCATTACGGACGGCTGCTCGAACGTCGGCCTGAATCCGGTCGTGGCGTCGGCGGAAGCCTTTGCGGAAGGAATCACGGTGAACGTGGTCGGCGTGCTCGATGGCGGCGACCTCGGCGAGTACGGGGCCAAGGAGATTCAGGAGATTGCCCATGCGGGCGGCGGCATGAGCCGCATGGTCAGCACGCGGCAGCTGTCGCAGACCGTGCAGATGATGACGCGCAAGACGGTCGTGCAGACGATCCAGCAGGCGGTGCAGAAGGAGCTGAAGTCCGTGCTCGGCGGCACCGGCGCGCTCGAGGACCTGCCGCCGGAGCGGCGCGGGGAGGTCGTGCGCGTCATCGACGAGCTCGGCGAGACGAGCCGGCTGCGCGTCGCCCTGCTGATCGACGCCAGCGCCAGCATGAAGCCCAAGATCGCCGCCGTCGAGGAAGCGATCCGCGACCTCATGCTGAGCCTGCAGTCGCGCCAAGGCGTGAGCGAGCTGGCGGTGTTTCATTTCCCGGGCGACCGGCACGGGGACGACGCGGCGCTCGACCGCGGATGGACGAGCGACCTGAGCGGCGCGCAGTCGCTGTTGCCCAAGCTGCAGATGCGCGGCACGACGCCGACGGGACCGGCGCTCCGCCAGGTGATCCAGTATTACCGCGACAGCGCCGAGGATCGGCGCAGGGGCGGCGAGGAGGACGAGATGAGGAGTGGCTACGTCGGCTAAGCTTGATCTGGACCGGGGCATGGTCATTACGGGCAAGTGGCGCCGCCGCCGGTACCGCGTCGAGCGGATGCTCGGAGAAGGCGCCAACGGAAAGGTGTACCTGGTCCAGCAAGAGGGCCGGCTGCTCGCGCTCAAGGTCGGGCTGGACACGGCGGACCTGCAGTCGGAGATCAACGTGCTCAAGGCGCTGGAGAAGCAGCAGCCGCGGGGAGGCGGAGCGAGTCCGTACCTCGTGGACGTGGATGACCTGAAGCTCGTCTCCGGCAAGGAGTATCCGTTCTACGTCATGCGGTACGTGCGCGGGGCCAAGCTGCCGGCTTTTCTCGCCGCGAGCGGCGACGAGTGGTTCCCGCTGGCCGGGTACAACCTGCTGCTGCGGCTCGCCGAGCTGCACGCCTCCGGCTGGGCGTTCGGCGACCTCAAGGTCGACAACGTGCTCGCGGCCGAGTACGGGCGCGTCGAGCTGATCGACTACGGCGGCGTGACCGCCTTCGGCAAGGGCATCCGGCAGTTCACCGAGATTTACGACCGCGGCTACTGGAACGCCGGCACGCGGTCTTCGGACGCCGGATACGACCTGTTCTCGTTCGCCGTGCTGTGCGTGCAGCTGTTCGCCGAAAAGGAGCTGTACCGGATCACTTCCGGCACCCTTCCGCAAAACCGCAGCGCGGGCGACGTGCTGAAGCTCGCCCAGGACGCTCCGCAGCTGCGCCCGTTCTCCGGCTGGCTGGCGCGCGCGCTCGCGGGCGGCTTCGCCGACGCGGCGGAGGCGTCCCATGCCTGGAAAGCCGTCATGCACCGCGTCTCCCGCCCCGCGAAGCCGGTGCCTTGGTGGACCAAGGCGCTGTTTCTTGCCGCCGCCGCAGGGCTGGCGGCTTCGGCGTTCTGGCTGGGCGGCGGGCTCGGCTGACGGAGACAGGATTCGAACGATAAGGAGGAAGCGCCATGGCATCAACCGAACCCGGCCGCCAGGACCCCGGCCAGGCAAGTCCGCCGCATGCAAGCGGCGATCCGGAGCGCGTGCGCCGGGAGCTGCTGCGGATGGGAGCGGACGAGCGGCTGTGGGAGCCGGGCGACACGGTGCTCGTCGCCGTGAGCGGCGGCCCCGACTCGATGGCGCTCCTCCATGCGGTGCACATGCTTTCGCCGCAGCTTGGCGTGCGCGTGGCGGCGGCGCATGCCGACCACGGGTTTCGGCCGGAAGCCTCCGCGCGGGAGGCCGGGACGGTGCGCCGGTATTGCGCCGGCCTCGGCATTCCGTGCGAGACGGCCGAGCTGGACGTGCCCGCGCATCTGGCGGAGCACGGGGGCAACAAGCAGGCGGAGGCCCGCCGGCTGCGCTACCGCTTCCTGCTGGAGGCGGCCGGCCGGGCCGGAGCATCGCGCATCGCGCTGGCCCATCACGCCGACGATCAGGCGGAGACGGTGCTCATGCGGCTGCTCCGAGGCAGCTCGCCGGCCGGCCTCGCCGGCATTCCGCTGCGCCGGATGGAGGGAAACACGGAACTGATCCGGCCTCTGCTGCGTATACACAAGCCGGACCTGCTGGCCTACTGCGAGCGGCACGCCGTGCCGTACGAGGAGGATGGGAGCAACAGCTCGACCGATTATACGCGCAATGCGATCCGCCTCGAGGCGCTCCCGTACCTGGAGGCGTTCAATGGACGGCTCGCCGAATCGCTCTGCCGGACGGCCGAATCGGCGGCGGCCGAATCGGATTATCTCGACGCCAGGACCCGGGAGGTTTTTGCTTCGGGCGTCCTCTCCGAAGAGGGGCGTTTGACGATGTCTGGCGCGGCTTTTGCGGCTCTCCACGTCGCTTTACAAAGAAGATTGATTAAACTAATATTAGATTATCTTGCTCTGGAAACGGCTTCCGCCGGCTTCGACGAAGTGGAGCGGATCCGTCTCGGAGCGCTGTCCGGCACTCCCTCGAGCTGGCGGGTGGACCTGTCGCGGGGACTGCGGTTCCGGCGCGAATACGGGCGGCTCGTCTGGACCCGCCGCGAGGACGAGGAGCCGCAGCCGTATGCCATCGAGGTGCCGGAGCCGGAGGGCGTCTGGACGGTGGCGGAGGCGGGGGTGGAGATTCGGTTCAGCGCCCATCGCCACACGAGGGACGGTACGGCGCTCTTCGCGGCTTCGGACGCGGACGCGCGGACCGCTTTTTTTGATTGGGACAAGCTGGAGCTTCCGCTGCTTCTCCGCCCTCGGCGGGACGGCGACCGGATGCGTCCGCTGGGACTAAACGGCACCAAAAAGGTGCAAGATATGTTCGTCGACGGGAAGCTGCCTCCATCCCAAAGGCCTTCCTTCCCGCTGCTGTGCGACGGCGGCGGACGCATCCTTTGGATTCCGGGCCTCCGCCGCTCGAGCCATGCGCTCGCGGACGAGGGCACGCGGCTGCTGCTGCGGGCCGAGGCTCGGCAGGCCGGCGGGCCGGATCGGCCTGCCGGCGAATAACCGGACTTATTCCGCTCATAAGAATAGGATTAGACGATTCGGGAGGAACCATCATTGCATAACGACATTCAAGAAATTCTGCACAGCGAAGAGGAGATCCGCGACAAGGTGAAGGAGCTCGGAGAGATTCTCACCCGGGACTTCGAGGGCCGCAACCCGCTCGTCATCTGCGTCCTCAAGGGCGCGTTTATTTTCATGGCCGATCTGGTTAAGGAAATACGCGTGCCGCTGGAAATGGACTTCATGGCCGTCTCCAGCTACGGAGCCTCCACCAAGTCCTCCGGCGTCGTCAAAATCATCAAGGATCTCGACGTCTCCGTCGAAGGTCGGGACGTGCTCATCGTCGAGGACATCATCGACAGCGGCCTGACGCTCAGCTATCTGATCGACGTGCTGGAGCGCCGCAACGCCAAGTCGGTGACGGTCGTCACGCTGTTCGACAAGCCGTCCGGCCGCTCCGTCGACCTGAACGCCGACTATACTGGATTCACCCTTCCTCATGCTTTTGTCGTAGGCTATGGCCTGGACTACGCCGAGTACTATCGCAACCTGCCGTACATCGGCATCCTGAAGCCGGAAGTCTATCTCAAATAAAAGCTTTTCCAGCAGGGCTTGGCAAGGCCCGCAGCGCCCGGGGGTTCTGTTGAGATCGCCGGAGCGGCTATGGTAAAATATTTGAAGCGTCTTGAGAGGAGGTAGGGGATGAATCGAATCATCCGGAACACTGGATTCTACTTGCTTATTTTCCTGGTAACCGTCGGAATTGTGCAGTTCATCAGCGGTCAGGACGATAACACCGAAAAGATTCTCTACAGCGAGTTCCGCCAGGAGCTTGAGGCGGACAACATCAAAAACCTGACCGTGCAATTCGACAGTTACACGTATCTGGTGACCGGTGAATACAAAAAAGCGCCAGCGGGGGCAGCGGAAGGCGATTCACTGAAGTTCTATACCTACACGAATGCAGAGGCTTACACGATGCAGGAGATGGATGAGGCTTCCAAAGCCAACAACTTCCCGCTCGAGCAGAAGCCGATGAAAGGTCAGAGCATCTGGCTTACCTTCCTGACCTCCATCATACCGTTCGTGATTATCTTCATCCTGTTCTTCTTCCTGATTAATCAGGCTCAGGGCGGCGGCGGCAAAGTGATGAACTTCGGCAAGAGCCGCGCCCGTTTGTATAATGAAGAGAAGAAGCGCGTGACGTTCGAGGACGTCGCCGGCGCCGACGAGGAGAAGCAAGAGCTCGTCGAGGTCGTCGAATTCCTCAAGGATCCGCGCAAGTTCGCCGCCGTAGGCGCTCGCATTCCGAAGGGCGTCCTGCTGAACGGACCTCCGGGCACAGGCAAGACGCTGCTTGCCCGCGCGGTCGCCGGCGAAGCAGGCGTGCCGTTCTTCAGCATCTCCGGCTCCGACTTCGTCGAGATGTTCGTCGGCGTCGGCGCTTCCCGGGTCCGCGACCTGTTCGAGAACGCCAAGAAGAACGCTCCGTGCATCATCTTCATCGATGAGATCGACGCCGTCGGACGCCAGCGCGGCGCCGGTCTCGGCGGCGGGCACGACGAGCGCGAGCAGACGCTCAACCAGCTCCTCGTCGAGATGGACGGCTTCGGCGCCAACGAAGGCATCATCATCGTCGCCGCGACGAACCGTCCCGACATCCTCGATCCGGCGCTTCTCCGTCCGGGCCGCTTCGACCGCCAGATCACGGTCGACCGTCCCGACGTCAAGGGCCGCGAGGCCGTGCTCAAGGTGCATGCCCGGAACAAGCCGCTGAACAAGGACGTCCGGCTGGACGTCATCGCCAAGCGGACGACCGGCTTCACCGGCGCCGACCTGGAGAACCTCCTGAACGAGGCGGCGCTGCTGGCGGCCCGCCGCAACAAGAAGGACATCGCCATGATCGAGATCGACGAAGCGATCGACCGCGTCATCGTCGGCACCGAGAAGAAGAGCCGCGTCATCAGCGAGCGCGAGAAGCGCATCGTCGCTTATCACGAGGCCGGCCATACGATCATCGGCTACTTCCTCGAGAACGCCGACATGGTGCATAAGGTGACGATCATTCCGCGCGGCAAGGCAGGCGGCTACGTCATCATGCTGCCGAAGGAAGACCGCATGCTGATTACCAAGCAGGAGATGCTCGACAAGATCACCGGCCTGCTCGGCGGCCGCGTCGCCGAGGAGCTGTTCATCGGCGAGATCGGCACCGGCGCTTACAGCGACTTCAAGCAGGCGACCGGCATCGTGCGCAGCATGGTCATGGAGTACGGCATGAGCGATAAGCTCGGTCCGATGCAGTTCGGCAGCTCGCAGGGACAGGTGTTCCTGGGCCGGGACATCGGCCATGAGCAGAACTACTCCGACCGAATCGCGTACGAGATCGACCAAGAGATGCAGACGTTCATCAGCGAGTGCTACGAGCGCGCGAAGAACCTGCTTACCGAGAAGAGCAAGGAAGTCCATCTCGTCGCGCAGACCTTGCTGTCGCGGGAGACGCTTGATTTTGAGCAGATCCGCAACCTGATGGAGACCGGAACGGTCGAAGGCGACGGCGAGTCCGGCGAAGGCAGCGGAAGCTCCGAGCCGGGCGGCGAGCCGACGATCGATTCCATCGGCGGCGTCAAGGTTCGCATCCAAGGCCGCGAGCCGGGCGAAGTTCCCGGCGGCGAAGGCATCCGCGAAGGCGCCGATGCGGTGCCGGGCGATCCGGACGCCGGAGGCGATCCAGGACCGACCAAATCGTAACGATCCACCGACACAACCCCCATGCACAAATGTGCATGGGGGTTGTTGCTTCTGTTCAAGGCGTTCGGGTATAATAGGCGGGGGTCAGGGAATAATGAGATCAGCTTGATGGAAGCCAGAGAATGACATTCGGCACTATTGTGTAACATTGATGTTAGATAATTATGCCGAACGGTGCATGTTAATCCGAATTATCGTTTAGAAATCGACATTATATTCGGAATTATTTTTTGTAACGGCTTTCATTATGTCAGGATTAGTTACATTTTCTCGTTGACTCTTGATGAATATAGGCTATACTATCTATATCCAACCAATAACCTATGGTGAAGAACAGGGGAGAAAGACAAAGATGAAATGGACAAGCAAACCGTTCCATGTACTCAGCGTTTCCGCTCTGGCACTGATGCTCGTCGTTAGCGGCTGCGGCTCGAAGAACAACAATTCGGAGAGCAATTCCGGCGGCGCGGCAGCGAACACCGAAAATGCAGGCGCAGGCAGCGATGCCGGCAAGGACTTCAAGATCGGCATGGTCACCGATGGCGGCGGCGTGAACGACAAGTCGTTCAACCAATCCGCATGGGAAGGCCTGCAGCAGCTCACGAAGGACACCGGCGCCGAGGTGAAATACCTCGAGAGCAAGGGCGAGAGCGATTTCGAACCGAACCTGAACCAAATGGTTAAAGCGGGCTACAGCCTGACATGGGGCATCGGCTTCATGATGAACAAAGCGATCACCACGGTCGCCACGCAAAACCCGGAAGCGAAGCTGGCGAGCATCGACAGCGAAGTCTCCGCACCGAACGTCGAGTCCGTCATGTTCGCCGAGAACGAAGGCTCCTTCCTCGTCGGCGTGGTGGCCGGCCTGACGACCAAGACGAACAAAGTCGGCTTTGTCGGCGGCGTCGAGGGCGATCTGATCAAGAAGTTCGAAGCGGGCTTCGCGGCAGGCGTCGCAGCCGTCAACCCGGAAGCCAAAGTCACCGTGCAGTATGTCGGCGACTTCACGAAGCCTGACCTCGGCAAAGCGTCCGCAGCCACGCTGTACAACGACGGCAACGACATCATCTACCATGCTGCCGGCGGCAGCGGCAACGGCGTCTTCACGGAAGCCAAGGACCGCGTCTCCAAAGGCGAAAAAGTATGGGTCATCGGCGTCGACAAGGACCAATCGGTCGAGTTCGGCAACGACATCACGCTGACGTCGATGGTCAAGCGCGTCGACCAGGCGGTGCAGATCGTATCCCAGGCACTGATCGACGGCGACTTCAAAGGCGGCACGACGCGTACGCTGACGCTGAAGGACGGCGCCGTAGGCCTGCCGGAGAACAACCCGAACGTATCCGAAGACATCATGGCTAAAGTCAAGGAATACGAAGCGAAAATCGTGAGCGGAGAAGTTACCGTTCCTGCGAAATAAGACGCGGCTTTTAACGAATAAGACAAGGCCAGCCCCAAAGCCGGCCTTGTTCTTTTTCGCGTAAAGGGCTTGAGGGCAAGGAAAGGAGAGAGAGGCATGGGGCAGCAGCCAATCGTGGCAGAGTTGAAAGGGATTACAAAGCGGTTCCCGGGCATCGTCGCGAATGATACGATCAGCCTCCAGCTGCGCAAAGGGGAGATCCATGCGCTGCTGGGCGAGAACGGAGCGGGCAAGTCGACGCTGATGAACATCCTGTTTGGCCTGTATCAGCCGGACGAGGGCCATATCGAGATCAATGGCCAGCCGGTCGTCATCGACGGCGCGGGCAAGGCGATCGAGCTGCGCATCGGCATGGTCCATCAGCACTTCAAGCTGGTCAAGCCGTTCACCGTCGCAGAAAACATCATTCTCGGCAACGAGCCGACCAAGGGCATCAAGGTGGATATCAAGAGCGCCAACGATCGCGTGCGCCAGCTGTCGGACCAGTACGGCCTGAAGGTCGATCCGCGCGTACGCATCGAGGACATCACCGTCGGCATGCAGCAGCGCGTCGAGATTCTCAAGACGCTGTACCGGGGAGCGGACATCCTGATCTTCGACGAGCCGACGGCCGTGCTGACCGTGCAGGAGATCGAGGAGCTCATCGAGATTCTGCGCGCCCTCGCGCGCGAGGGCAAGTCGATCATCCTCATCACCCATAAGCTCAAGGAGATCATGGCGATCGCCGATACGTGCACGGTCATCCGTCGCGGCAAGGTCGTCGGTTCGGTCGCGGTGAAGGATTCGAGCGAGCGCCAGCTGGCCGAGATGATGGTCGGCCGCTCGGTCAACTTCCAGGTGAGCAAGGAGAAGTCCAAGCCAGGCAAGGCGATCCTTGAGGTGAGCGGACTTACCGTTCAAGGCGAGCATGGCAAAGCGGTCGTCGACGACGTCAGCTTCCAGATCCGCGCCGGAGAAATCTACGGCATCGCAGGCGTCGACGGCAACGGCCAGACGCAGCTCGTCGAGGCGATTACGGGCATGCGCAAGGCCAGCGGCGGCTCGGTGCGCGTCCACGGACAGGAGCTGCTCGGCTCGTCGGTGCGCCAGGTGACCGAGGCAGGCGTCTCGCATATTCCAGAGGATCGTCACAAGCACGGCCTCGTCCTCGACTTTACCGTGAGCGAGAATATGGTTCTCAACAACTATTACCGGGCGCCCTACACGCGCAGCGGCATCCTCAACTACAAGGCGATGGACGACAACGCGACGAAGCTCGCGGCTGAATTCGACGTCCGTATGTCGAGCATTCACACCGAGGCCCGTTCGCTCTCCGGCGGCAACCAGCAAAAGGCGATTATCGCCCGCGAGCTGAAGCGCGATCCGGAGCTGATCATCGCCGTTCAGCCGACGCGGGGCCTGGACGTCGGAGCGATCGAGTTCGTGCATAAGCAGCTGATCGAAGCGCGCAACGCGGGCAAAGCCGTCCTGCTCGTCTCGTTCGAGCTCGAGGAGCTGTACGGCCTGTCCGATCGGCTCGCCGTCATCTATGAAGGCCGCATCATGGGTCAGATGGATGCGGACGAGAAGAACGAGGAGCAGATCGGCCTCATGATGGCGGGCAACGCCTTGGGCGGAGCGCCGTCCGATCCGGCCCTTAGACAGGGGGAGAGCTAAGTGCAAGCATTCAACAAGATCTTCACCAAGCAGGAGACGTACGTGCCGTTCGTCGCCATCGTGCTCGGCCTGCTCGTCGGCGCCATCGTCATGTGGCTCGGGGGCTATAACCCTTGGGAAGCGTACGGAGCGATGCTCGACAAGATTTTCGGCTCCAAGTACGATTTCGGCGAGGCGATCCGCCAGGTCACGCCGCTCATTTTCACCGGCCTCGCAGTCGCCTTCGCGTTCCGCGCCGGCCTGTTCAACATCGGCGCGGAGGGCCAATTCATCACCGGCATGACGGCCGCCACCTGGATCGGCATCAATCTCGACCTGCCGTGGTTCATCCACATGCCGCTCGCCGTCATCGTCGGCGGCATCGCCGGCGCGCTCTGGGCCGGCATCGCCGGCTGGCTGAAGGCTTCGCGCGGCGTCAACGAGGTCATCTCGACGATCATGCTCAACTGGATCGCGTACTACTTCGCCAACTACATGGTGCGCGTCGTCATGGTCGAGCCGGGACAGAACCGCTCCAAGGACATCCAGGAGTCCGCCTCGGCATCGATGGACTGGCTCGTCGGCATCCTCGACAACGCGCGTGTCCACTGGGGCTCGCTGGTCGCGGTGCTGTGCGCGTTCGTCTTCTACTATATCCTGTGGCGCACCCGTCAAGGCTATGAGCTGCGCGCTTCCGGCTTCAATGCGGACGCCGCCCACTATGCCGGCATCAACGTCAAGGGCAGCATCGTCAAGGCGATGATGATCTCCGGCGCGCTCGCCGGCCTCGGCGGCGCGTTCGAGTCGCTCGGCGTCTTCAAGTCCATGGCGGTCATGAACGCCCTGCCGGGCTACGGCTTCGACGGCATCGCCGTCTCGCTGCTCGGCGGCAACAACCCGTTCGGCATCATCTTCGGCGGCCTGCTGTTCGGCTTCCTGAGCTATGGCTCGACGGGCATGAGCTTCGAGGCCGACGTGCCGAACGAGATCATCCGCATCGTTATCGGCGCGGTTATCTTCTTCGTCGCCAGCCACGGCATCGTCAAATGGTTCCTGAAGCCGTTCTTCCGCAAACGGCGCGAAGAAAGGAAGGAGGCGGCCTAGATGGATACGATCGGTCTTCTGCTCAATACGACGCTGGTCTTCTCGACCGCCCTTATCCTCGTCGCGCTCGGCGGCATCTTCTCCGAGCGCTCGGGCGTCGTCAACATCGGCCTCGAGGGCCTGATGATTATCGGCGCCTTCAGCTCCGCCGTCTTCACCTATTACGCTCATGAATGGGGCTTCGGCGGCGGGTCCGCCTGGTTCGGCGTCCTGATGGCGGTCGTGCTCGGCGCGGCATTCTCGCTGCTGCATGCGGTGGCCACCATAACGTTCAAGGCCAACCAGGTCATCATCGGCGTCGTCATCAACATCCTGGCACTCGGCCTGACCGTCTACCTCGTCAAGAGCCTGTTCGAGGGCTCCGGCCAGACGGAGAACCTCTCGGGCATCGCGTTCACCAAGTACAACGTGCCGATCCTGTCGGACATCCCGCTGATCGGTGATGCGCTGTTCAAGGCGTATCCGACGACATACCTGTGCTACCTGCTCGTCTTCGTCAGCTGGTACGCGCTGTACCGCACGCGCTTCGGACTGCGCCTGCGCTCGGTCGGCGAGCATCCGGGCGCGGCCGACACGGTCGGCATCAGCGTCACCAAGTACCGCTACATCGGTGTCCTGCTGAGCGGCGCGCTCGCCGGCCTCGGCGGCGCGACGATCTCGCTGACGACGACGTACGACTTCTCGCATACGACGATCAGCGGACAGGGCTTCATCGCGATCGCGGCCGTCATTTTCGGCCGCTGGCATCCGGTCGGCGCGGCCGCCGCGGCGCTGTTCTTCGGCTTCACGCAGGCGCTCCGCTTCCAAGCGGGCCTGTTCGAATGGTCGAAGTCGATTCCGAACGAGTTCCTGTACATGCTGCCTTACGTGCTGACGCTGCTCGTACTGGCGATCGCCGCTGGCAAGAGCCGGGCTCCGGCCGCAGTCGGCGAGCCCTACGATCCAGGCAAGCGCTGAATAATCGAGCTTCCCGCATTTGCGGGAGAGCTGAAGAATTACTCTCTTCCTCAGCTTCCCGCATTTGCGGGAGAGCCGGAGAACCACTCTCTTCCCCAGCTTCCCGCATTTGCGGGAAGCTTTTTTCTTCCCCTTCAATTTCCTGGGAAATGCTCCCGAAACCGCTCGAGCGGTCGGTTGACAGCCTACCCGCCGAAGTGTACATTAGGTGGTACTGAATCGTCACTTCTTTGTAACATGTGAATCATTTCACTTGCTCGAAACGGCTTCCAAACCCTATGCAAGGGGGACGAACGCCGCATACTATACGGGTCGGACCGAACGCGAGAAGCGGCCGGCGACTCGAAGGACCGAAGGAGAGGAAACGCCGTGGAAGCATTGGCTCTGGAACGCAAGGCAGAGCAAAACCGGGAATTGCGGGAGAGGCTGCTGCAGCTCAAGAAGGAGCGCAACGCGATCATTCTCGCCCACTATTACCAACGGGACGAAATTCAGGAAGTGGCCGATTTCCGCGGAGATTCCTTCCTGCTGGCCCAGAAGGCCGCCGAGACGGATGCGGACACGATCGTATTCTGCGGCGTGCACTTCATGGGAGAGAGCGCGAAGATCCTCGCCCCGAACAAGACGGTCATCATCCCCGACGAGCGCGCCGGCTGCCCGATGGCCGACATGGTCAACGTTGAAGGCCTGCGCAAGCTCAAGGCCCAGCATCCGAACGCCAAGGTCGTCACGTACATCAACTCCTCGGCCGAAATCAAGGCGGAGACCGACATCTGCTGCACGTCGGCCAACGCCGTCAAGGTCGTCAATTCGGTGGAGGGAGACGAGATCATCTGGGTGCCGGACAAAAACCTCGGCCACTACGTCCAGCAAAAAACCGACAAAAAGATGATTATCTGGGAAGGCTACTGCAATACCCATGACATGCTCACCGTGAAGGATGTCGAGGAGATGAAGGCCAACTATCCGAACGCGGAATTTGTCGTCCATCCCGAGTGCCGTCCGGAAGTCGTCGCGCTCGGCGATTTTGTCGGCAGCACGACCGCGATCATCAAATATTGCAAGGAATCGCCGAACAAGGAGTTCATCGTGGGCACCGAGGACGGCACGGGCTACCAGCTTCGCCTGGACAGTCCGGACAAGACGTTCCACTTCGCCACGAAGTACCTCGTCTGCCCGAACATGAAGGTCAACAACCTGAAGAAGCTCGTGCGCTGCCTGGAGAACATGTCTCCGCAGATCTACGTGCCGCCGCAGGTCGCCGACAAAGCCCGCCTGTCCCTGGAGCGCATGCTGCTGGTCAAGTAGCCATGCGCTACTCCCATGTTCGGAGGAGATCGACCTATGGTTCCTAGATATCTGGTGGAGCTCGACCTGGACGCCCTGCCCGTCGTGGAGAAGGATGTCATCGTCATCGGGGCCGGCATTGCCGGCCTATTCACCGCGCTCCGCGCGAGCGAGCGCGGCTCGGTGCTCATGGTCACCAAAAAATCGCTGCTGGACAGCAATACCCGCTATGCCCAGGGGGGCATAGCGGCGGTCATCTCCGACGAGGACAAGCCGGAGTTCCACCTCCAGGATACGCTCGTCGCCGGAGCCGGCCTGAGCGACGAGGACGCCGTCGGCGTCCTCGTGCACGAGGGGCCCAAAGGCATCCGCACGCTCATCAACATGGGCACGCAGTTCGACCGCGAGAACGGCGAGTTCGCCCTGACCAAGGAAGGCGCGCACAGCCAGCGCCGCATCCTGCACGCCAACGGCGACGCCACGGGCTACGAGATCGTGCGCGCGCTGTCCGAGCGAGCGCTGGCGAACAAGGACATCGAGGTGTGGGACGATCACTTCGCGATCGACCTCATCACCCGGGACGGCGAATGCTGCGGCGCGCTCGTGCAGAAGCCGGACGGCAGCCGCGTGTTCGTGCGCGGCAAGGCGACGATCCTCTGCACCGGCGGCACGGGACAGATGTACCGCTATACGACCAACCCCGAGGTGGCGACCGGCGACGGCGTGGCGATGGCTTACCGGGCCGGTGCCTATATCCGGGACATGGAGTTCATCCAGTTCCATCCGACGACGCTCTGCTATCCTGGCGCTCCGCGCTTCCTCATCTCGGAGGCTGTGCGCGGCGAAGGAGCGGTGCTGCGCAACATCCACGGCGAGCGCTTCATGGAGCGCTACCATCTGCAGCTCGAGCTCGCGCCGCGCGATGTCGTCGCCAACGCCATCGTCAGCGAGCTGGAGCAGACCGGGGCGACCTTCGTCTATCTGGACGTCACGCATGAGTCCGAGGAGATGGTGCGCCATCGGTTCCCGACGATCTACGAGACCTGCCTGCAGTACGGGCTCGACCTGACGACGGACTGGATTCCGGTCGCCCCTGCCGCGCATTATACGATGGGCGGCGTGCGCACCGACCTCAACGGGGAAACGAACATCCGCCGGCTGTTCGCCTGCGGCGAGGTGTCCTCGACCGGCGTGCACGGCGCGAACCGGCTCGCCAGCAACTCGCTGTCCGAGGCGATCGTGTTCGGCCGCCGCATCATCCACCGCATCCACGAGCTGCCTCCGCTGGAGGGCGAGGTGCGGGTGCGCGAGGAGCGTGCAGGCCATGACGCCGTATCGCGGCAGGCCGTCGTCGAGAAGCGGCTCAAGCTGCAAAAGGTGATGGTCCGCTACATCGGCCTTCGCCGCAGCGCGGACAGCCTCGCCAAAGGGCTGGCCGAGCTGAAGCGGCAGCTGCCGTTCTTCTCGACGGAGATGACGAAGCGCGAAGATTTCGAATTCGCCAATCTGCTGACGAACGCCCTGCTGACGGCGGAATCCGCTGCAGCGCGAGAAGAGAGCCGCGGCGCGCATTACCGCGTGGACTTCCCTCAGCGGGACGACGAGCATTGGCGCAAGCATACGGTGCTGCATCGAGAGCAGGGCCAGACGGAGGAGAAGATCCATGATGCAGCGATCCGCTGAGCAAGGGCTCGGATGGGAAGGATACGATACGGGACTGCGCGAGAGCATCCGCGGCTGGCTGGCCGAGGACATCGGCACCGGGGACATCACGACGCGCTCGACCATCCCAGCGGACAGCGTGATGAAAGCCGTCATCCATGTCAAGGAGGACGGCATCGTCGCCGGCTTGCCGGTCGCGGAGGCGGTCTTCGGCGTCGTTGATCCGGCGCTTGTCTTTACGGCGCTCGTACAGGACGGAGATGCGGTGGTCAAAGGCACGGTCATCGCCGAGGTCGAGGGCCGCACGCACAGCATCCTGACGGGAGAGCGGCTTGCGCTCAACCTGATGCAGCGGCTGTCGGGCGTGGCGACCAAGACGAAGCAGTTCGTCGATGCGCTGGAGGGCTTGCCGACGCGCCTCGTCGATACGCGCAAGACGACGCCGGGACACCGTCTGCTGGAAAAGTATGCGGTAAGGATCGGAGGCGGCTCGAACCATCGGTTCGGCCTGTACGATGCGGTCATGATCAAGGACAACCATATCAAGGGTGCGGGCGGCATCGCGGCCGCGGTGGCGGCCGCTCGCGCGGCCATTCCGCATACGATGAAGATCGAGGTCGAGACCGAGTCGCTGGCTGAGGTCGGCCAGGCGCTGGACAGCGGCGCCGACATCATCATGCTCGACAACATGGAGCCCGCGCTCATGCGCGAGGCCGTAAGCCTCATTCGCGGCCGTGCGCCTCATGTCGTCATCGAGGCGTCAGGCGGCGTTTCGCTGGATACGGTGCGCGGCATCGCGGAGACCGGGGTGGACGTCATCTCCGTCGGCGGCCTCACCTACTCGTTCCGCTCGCTCGACATCAGCCTGGACCTCGGCGCCAAGAAAGGGAGGGCGTAAGCGTGATCGTCGTTATTGACGTAGGCAATACGAATATCGTGCTCGGCCTCTATCGCGGCAGCGAGCTGCTTCATCACTGGCGGATGAGCACGAACCGCTCCGCGACGAGCGACGAATACGGGATGATGGTGTACAATCTGTTCCACTATGCGGGGATCTCGCTGGACGAGATCCGCGGCGTCGTCATTTCTTCCGTCGTGCCGCCGCTCATGCGCACGCTGGAGCAGCTGTCGACGACCTATCTCCAGCATGCGCCGCTCGTCATCGGACCGGGCATCAAGACCGGGCTGAACATCCGCTACGAGAATCCGCGCGAGGTCGGAGCCGACCGGATCGTCAACTCCGTCGCCGGCATCGAGAAATACGGCACGCCGCTGATCGTGGTCGATTTCGGCACGGCGACGACGTTTGACTACATCGACGAGTCCGGAGCCTACCTTGGCGGAGCGATCGTGCCGGGCATCGGCATCTCTACGGAAGCGTTGTACCAGAAGGCGGCGAAGCTGCCGCGCATCGAGCTGGCCAAGCCGCGCAGCGTCATCGGCCGCAACCCGGTCACGTCGATGCAGGCAGGCATCATTTTCGGCTACGCGGGCCAGGTCGACGGCATCGTGCGGCGCATCCGCAAGGAGTTCCACAACAACCCCCGCGTCGTCGCCACCGGCGGACTCGCCGATCTGATCGCTTCGGAGTCGGAGACGATCGAGCGGGTCGACCATCTGCTGACGCTCGAGGGGCTGCGGCTCATCTACGAACGCAACCAAGACTGACTTTTCTTCGACGCCCCTGTCCCGCGAGGACGGGGCGCCGATTCGTTTTCAGGAGAGAAAATAGAACCGATTCCGGAGGGATACCATGAGCGACACGACGAACGATTACCTGGTGCGCGGAACGGCATGGGGCGGCAAGATCCGCGTCTTCGCTGCTCGCACGACGGAGCTGGTGCGCGAGCTGCAGCGCCGGCACGGCACGTATCCGACCGCATCGGCGGCGCTTGGCCGCACGGCGACGGTCGGCGCGATGATGGGCATCATGCTCAAGGGCGAGGAGAAGCTGACGCTCCAGGTCAAGGGCGACGGCCCGATCGGCGCGATCGTCGTCGATGCCAACGCCCGTGGCGAGGTGCGCGGATACGTCGACAACCCGCAGGCGCATCTGCCTGCCAACGCGCAAGGCAAGCTGGACGTGGCCGGCGTCGTCGGGACGACCGGATACGTGCATGTGACGAAGGATCTCGGGCTCAAGGAGCCGTACCGCGGCAGCGTGCCGATCATTTCGGGCGAGCTTGGCGAGGACTTTACGTATTACTTCGCTTCCTCGGAGCAGACGCCATCGGCGGTCGGAGTCGGCGTGCTCGTGGACGTGGACGGCAGCGTGCTGCACGCCGGAGGCTTCATCATCCAGCTGCTGCCGGGGCTCAGCGATGCGGAGATCACCCGCCTCGAGCATGCGCTCGGCAACCTGCCGCATGTGACGGCGCTGCTCGACCAGGGAGAGACGCCGGAGGAGATTTTGCGCTGGGTCGTCGGCGACGAGCTGACGGTGCATGAGACGCTGCCGGTCGGCTTTGCTTGCTCGTGCAGCGAGGAGCGCGTGGAGCAGACGCTCGTCAGCCTCGGCGAGGCCGAGCTGCGCCAGCTGATCGAGGAGGACGGCCAGGCGGAGGTGCAGTGCCATTTTTGCAATGAAGCGTATGTGTTCGATCGGGAGAAGCTGATGCGGCTGCTGCAGGAAGCGACGTCGGACAGCGGCGAATAGGCGAATCGAGGGAAGCGGAGCATGGGCAGAAACAAGGCGTTGAAAACGATCATCGGCCTCCAGGCCGTCTGCATGATCGTCATGGCCGCGTTCGTGCTGGCGGAGCGCCTGCAGGGCGAGCCGATCCTGGTGCCCGCGCAGGCTCAGGTCGACGAAAGCGTCCAGGGTGAGGACGGCGCGGCAGCCGTCGTGGGCAGCGAGCGGATCACGGAGTCGGAGCTGGGGGCGCGGCTGCGCGATCAGTATGGGGAGAGCGTGCTGCAGACGATGATGATCCGCTCCGCGCTTGACCAGGAAAGCGCCCGAGGCGGGCTGGCCGTGACGGAGGCCGAGATCGAGGCGGAGCTGCAGGCGCAGATGGAAGGCTACGGCGACGAGGAAGGCTTTTACCGGGAGATGGCGAGCCAGTTCGGCCTGAGCCGGGACGAAGTGTATGAGGAAGCGATGTACCGCCTCCTGTTGGAAAAATGGATGACCAAAGGCATCGCCGTCAGCGACGCTCAGGTGGAGGCGTACCTGCAGGAGCATGAAGCGGAGCTGCGGCCCGCCCCGCGCGCCCATCTGCGCTGGATCGTAAGCGCCTCCCGCGACGAGGCCCAAAGCCTGCTCGGCCAGCTGGAGGCCGGCGGAGATTTCGCGGAGCTGGCCCGCATGTACTCGCTCGACGAGGCGACGGCGGAGCTCGGCGGCGATCTCGGCGTCGTCGAGGAGGGCGATCCGTTCCTCGATCCGGGAGCGGCCGCCGCGGCGTCGAGTCTAGCCGAGGGCGAGATCGGCGGGCCGGCGGAGGTAGCCGGCGGATACGCCCTCGTGCAGGTGCTGGAGCGGGAGTCGCCGCTTGCGCTGGACGAGCAGGTGCTCCGCTCCAAGGTGCGGCGCCTCATCGCTCTTGACGAGGCAGGCTCGACCAAGGAGGGGGAGCAGCGGCTGCTGCGCCAATACGGCGCTCGCATCGGCGGCGATGCCTCCCCGCAGCCAGCCCCGTCAGCCAGCGGGTAACGGAACGGCGCTCGAATTCGACAAGCGGCCGTCGAGGCTCTTCATCCCACGCTTGACAAGGGCCGAAAGGCCTTGTTAAGATAGAACCAGCTAATAACCTACCATTTTAGTCGGAATATAGATGAGGAGGCAGTTGGACGATGGCCAGAATTGTGCAGAATGTGACCGAACTGATCGGAGATACTCCGCTTGTCCGCTTGAACCGCTTGGTGCCGGAAGGCAGCGCGGAAGTGTATGTGAAGCTCGAGTACCAGAACCCGGGTTCGAGCGTCAAGGACCGCATCGCGATCAGCATGATCAACGTCGCCGAAGAGCAGGGCCTGATCAAGCCGGGCGTCTCGACGATCGTCGAGCCGACGAGCGGCAACACGGGCATCGGTCTGGCCATGGTCGCAGCGGCCAAGGGCTACCGCTCCGTCCTCGTCATGCCGGAGACGATGAGCCTCGAGCGCCGCAACCTGCTGCGCGCCTACGGCGCGGAGCTCGTGCTGACGCCGGGAGCCGAGGGCATGAACGGCGCCGTCAAGAAGGCCGAGCAGCTCGCGGCGGAGAACGAGGACTACTTCCTGCCGCAGCAGTTCAAGAACCCGGCCAACGTCAAGGTCCACCGCGAGACGACGGGGCCTGAGATCGTCGAAGCGATCAACTCCCTGGACGGCAAGCTCGACGCGTTCGTCGCCGGCATCGGCACGGGCGGCACGATCAGCGGTACGGGAGAAGTGCTGCGCCAGAGCTTCCCCGACATCAAGATCGTCGCCGTCGAGCCATCCGCTTCCCCGCTGCTGTCGGGCGGCAAGCCGGGCGGCCACAAGATCCAGGGCATCGGCGCCAACTTCATTCCGGATATCCTGAACCGCGACATCTACGATGAAGTCATCACGGTCGAGAACGAGGAAGCGTTCGACTACGCTCGCCGCGCCGCCAAGGAAGAAGGCCTGCTCGTCGGCATCAGCTCCGGCGCCGCCATCTCCGCCGCGCTGCAGGTCGCAGCGAAGCTCGGACCGGGCAAGCGCGTCATTGCGGTCGTGCCTTCCAACGGGGAGCGCTACCTGAGCACCGCCCTGTTCAACTTCGAGAACTAATTTTTCTTCCATGGCCGCCGGTCCCTTCCCTCAGGAAGGAGCCGGCGGTTTTTTATGGGAAGGGAAAGCTCGGCAGGACAAGCAAGCAAGTGGCGGCAATAGGCGAGGGCAGTTGAGCCTAGAGGCAAGAGTTGAGACCGAAGAGCGAAGCGGAACCGGTTCCCGATCCGCCTCACGAGCTTTGGTCCAAAAGGGTTGCTTTTGCGCGAGCGACACGATACGATCAGGCGATAGACCGACAAGACAGACCGACAAGGAAGAATGGAAGGCGGGTAACGCAGCGAATGAAGGGGATCATCTGCACGTCGTGGGAGCAGTGGCAGGCATGGCGGATAGACGGAACGGACTACGCGTCGCTGCCGATGCTGGCGCGTATGGACCTGCCGTACGGCGAGGCGCTGCCGGCATCGTGGGAGGCGGCGTGGCAGGAACAGGAGCCGTACTCCATCCTGCTCGAAAGCGGCAAGACGGGCCGCTACACGTATCTGGGCAGGCAGCCGGCCGCGGTGCTGCGGGCCAAGGGCAGCGAGGCGCAGGTGTGGACGCGCGCCGCAGCCGGCGGCTATGAGCCGTCGCAGACCATCGCTGCGAATCCGCTGGAAGCGGTGCGGCGCTGGTTGGAAGGGCGCCGCGCCCCCCGTATCGCCGACGGACCCAAGTTCGCGGGAGGCATCGCCGGCTACTGGAGCTACGACGTCGCGCGCTCGATCGAGCGGCTTCCGGAGCTGGCGACGGACGACCTGGAGCTGCCCGAAGCGCTGTTCCTGCAGCTGGACGAGCTGTGGATCCACGACCGCGAGCAGAGCTGCATCTACGCCGCCGTGCAGGCATCCCTGGCAGCGGAGGCAGACGAACGCTCGGAGGCTGTCGGCGCAGCCTTCCTCAGGTCCGCGTATGACGCGGCTGCGGCGCGTGCGCTGGAGCTGCTGGAGCAGTGGACGGCCTGGGCTTCGTCGCCGTCCGCCCTGGAGCGGACCGGCTCCCGGAAGGAGCTGCTGGAGCGGACGGAGACAGGCGGCGCACTGCCGTTTCCGGACGTTCCCGCAGATGCCGGCAGCCCTTTTCCGCAGGAGCGGTACAAGGATGCGGTGCGTGCCATCCAGCGCTACATCGCGGCGGGCGACGTGTTCCAGGTGAACCTGTCTCTGCGCCAGCAGAAGCGTACGCAAGCCTCGCCGGAAGAGCTGTACGAATGGCTGCGCCTCATCAACCCCTCCCCGTACATGGGCCTGCTGCGGACGCCGGAATTCCAGCTCGTCTCCGCTTCGCCGGAGCTGCTCGTCGAGCTCGCGGACGGCAAGCTGTATACGCGGCCGATCGCCGGCACCCGCCGCCGCGGACGCACGCCGGAGGAGGACGCCGAGCTGGAGCTCGAGCTGCGCACGAACGAAAAGGAAACGGCCGAGCATATCATGCTCGTCGACCTGGAGCGCAACGATCTCGGCCGGGTGTCGCGCTACGGCACCGTGCGCGTCGAGGAGCTGATGGTCGTAGAACGCTACTCCCATGTGATGCATCTCGTCTCGCAGGTGAACGGGGAGCTCGTGCCGGGACTGGACGCGTTCGACGTCATCTCCGCCGTCTTCCCCGGAGGCACGATCACCGGCGCGCCCAAGATCCGCACGATGGAGATCATCGAGGAGCTCGAGCCGGTGCGCCGCGGGCCGTATACCGGATCGATGGGCTGGATTGACTACAGCGGGGATATGGAATTTAATATTATTATCCGCACGATGGCGGTCAAGGACCGCGTCGCGCACATCCAAGCGGGCGCCGGCATCGTGATCGATTCCGATCCCGAGCGGGAATACCGCGAATCGATCAGCAAGGCCAAGGCGCTCTGGCGCGCCTTCCACTACGCCGCCCTGCACGGGCCGGCACCAATCGACAGGGGGATGGAAGCATGATCCTGGTCATCGACAATTACGACTCCTTTACGTACAACCTGGTGCAGTACCTGGGAGAGCTCGAGCAAGACATCGTCGTCAAGCGCAATGACGAGATCACGCTGGACGAGATCGCGGAGCTTGCGCCGGACCATATCCTCATCTCCCCGGGTCCATGCACCCCCAACGAGGCGGGCATCAGCCTCGCGCTGATCGATCGGTTCAAGGGCGAGATTCCGATTCTGGGCGTCTGCCTGGGCCATCAGGCGATCGGACAGGCGTTCGGCGGCGAAGTCGTGCGCGCGGAACGGCTCATGCACGGCAAGACGTCCCCGATCCATCATGGAGGCAAAGGCGTGTTCCGGGACCTGCCGTCCCCGTTCACGGCGACCCGCTACCATTCCCTCATCGTGCGCCGCGAGACGCTGCCGGACGAGCTGGAGATCACGGCCGAGACGGCCGAGGGCGAGATCATGGGACTGCGCCACAAGCGCTACCCGATAGAGGGCGTGCAGTTCCATCCCGAGTCGATCATCACCGAGAACGGCCTTTCCATGCTGCGCAGCTTCCTGACCGAGAAGACCCCGGCTTCGAAATGAAGATCGCTTATAACGGAGCCGTGGTAAGCGCCGCAGATGCCCGCATCTCGGCGTTCGACCACGGCTTTTTGTATGGCATGGGCCTGTTCGAGACGTTCCGCACTTACGGCGGCAAGCCCTATCTGCTGGAGCGGCATCTGCGGCGCCTCGCCGACGGCTGCCGCGAGCTGCGCATCCGGTACGTGCCGGACGCGCAGCGGCTGGCGGTGCTGATCCGCCGGACGGCGGAAGCCAACGGGCTGCAGGGCGACGCTTACGTCCGGCTGACCGTCTCCGCCGGAGACGGCGGTCTCGGCTTGCCGGCGGCCGATTACGAGGCGCCGCAGGAGATCGTCATGGTCAAGCCGCTGCCGCCGGCAGCGCCGCTCTTGTACGACCAAGGCCGGGAGCTGCGCCTGCTGCGCACTCCGCGCAACACGCCCGAGCTCGCCATGCGGCTGAAGTCGCTTCATTATATGAACAACATTGCCGCCAAGCGTGAGCTCGCGGATGCGGACGCGGCACCGGGAGCCGAGGGTCTGATGCGGACCGCGGACGGCTGGCTCGCGGAAGGTATCGTCAGCAATCTCTTTTTTGCGGCAGGTGGTGAAGTCCGCACGCCCTCGCTCGATACGGGCATCCTGGCCGGCATCACCCGGGAGCGGGTGATCGAGCTGGCGCAGGACGCCGGCTATCCCGTCCGCGAAGGGCGCTGGAGCTGGGAAGAACTGCTTGCGGCGGAGGAAGTCTGGACGACGAATTCGGTGCAGGAGCTCGTGCCGGTCACGACGCTCGCCGGCCTGGACGGGAAGCTCGCCTCTCCGCGCGCCGGACGCGCTGCCGGTCCGATCGTCCGCGAGCTGCTGGAGCGGTACCGGGCGGATGCCGGATCGCCTGGCTGACGCCGAAGCCGGCCCGCGCACCAACAGAAGCCGCGATCGGCGGCGGAGGAGGTTATGCCATTGTACAAAAGACAACTGGAGCATGACGTTCCCGAGCGGAGCTACGAATGGACGGACGGGACGAGGCTTTCCGTCGGGCGGCGTACGCTCGTCATGGGCATCCTCAACGCGACGCCGGATTCGTTCTCGGACGGGGGGCGTCACCACGAGGGCGATGCGGCGCTGGAGCATGCCCGGCTCATGCGGGAGCAGGGCGCCGACCTGATCGACGTCGGCGGCGAGTCGACGCGGCCGGGCTTCACGCCGGTGCCGCTCGAGGAGGAGATCCGCCGCGTCGTGCCGCTGATCCGGCGCCTGCGGACGGAGCTTCCGGAGCTGCCGCTCTCGATCGATACGTACAAGCCTGCGACGGCGCGGGCGGCGCTCGAGGCCGGAGCCCATATCCTCAACGATATCTGGGGGCTGCGCCAAGACCCGGAGATGGCGCGGGTGGCGGCGGCGTTCGACTGCCCGGTCATCCTCAGCCACAACCGCGAGGCTCGCGACTATCGCGATCTGGTGCCGGACGTGATCGCCGATCTGCAGCGGAGCGTCGAGCTCGCGCTGGCCGCCGGCGTGCGGGAGCGGAACGTCTGGCTCGATCCCGGCATCGGCTTCGCCAAGACGCATGAGGACAACCTCGAGCTGATGGGCCGGCTGTCGGAGCTGTCGGAGCTCGGCTATCCGGTGCTGCTCGGCACGTCGCGCAAGCGGTTCATCCGCGATACGCTCGGCCTGCCCGTGGACGAGCTCGCCGAGGGCACGGCGGCGACGGTCGCGCTCGGCATCGCCCAAGGCTGCCAGATCGTGCGCGTGCACGATGTCGGAGCGATCAAGCGGACGGCCGTGATGATGGACGCCATGGTTTACGAAGGGATGGGACGGTAATCGGATGGATACAATGACACTTACTGGCATGCGGTTTTTCGGTTATCATGGCGTATTTCCGGAGGAGAACAAGCTCGGCCAGCAGTTCCGTGTCGATCTCAGCCTCAAGCTGGACCTGGAGCAAGCCGCTCGGACCGACGAGCTGGAGCACTCGATCAACTACGCCGAGCTGCACGCGGCGACCAAGCAGATCGTGGAAGGAACGCCGTTCAAGCTGATCGAGGCGCTGGCCGGGCGTATTGCAACGGTGCTGCTGGACACTTATACTGGCATTAACGAATTGACCGTTCGCGTCACCAAGCCCAATCCTCCGTTCGAGATTTTCTTTGACGGAGTCGTCGTCGAACTGGTCCGAAAGCGGGATGAGCATGGACAAATCGTTCCCGCTTAGCGGGCCTGCCGCCGAGGCTTCGCTCGCGACGGCTCACATCGCTTATATCGCGCTCGGCTCCAATCTCGGAAACCGGAGCGGGATGCTGTTGCGAGCGCTGCGGCTGCTCGACGCCTCGGACGGAATCGACGTCGCGGACGTTTCGGATGCGTACGAGACCGATCCGGTCGGCTATGCCGACCAGCCGGCGTTTCTCAACATGGCGGCCCGGCTGTCGACGACGCTCGATCCACAGGCGCTGCTGCGGCGGATGCTGGAGCTGGAGCTCGCGCTCGGCCGGGTACGGGAATTCCGCAACGGTCCGCGCGTCATCGACCTCGATCTGCTTTTATACGCCGATGCCCGTATCCATACCGCCGAGCTCGAGCTTCCCCATCCGCGGATGCTGGAGCGGGCGTTCGTGATGGCGCCTCTGGCGGAGGTGCTGGAGCGGGATCACCCCCTTCTGGAACGGGCCGAGGCGATGGCCGAGGCGTCATTACGGGAAGGAAAGGAAGGCATTGCCCGATGGAACACGATCAACTGGCGCAGCGGGTCCGCGCCTTCCGAAAGCTGAAGGGCTTCACGCAGCAAGAGCTCGCCGACAAGCTGGACATCTCGGTCGCCGTGCTCGGCTCGCTCGAGCGCGGCACGCGCAAGCCCGAGCCGAAGCTGCTCGCGCGCATCGCCGACTCGCTCGGCGTCGATTACGAAGAGTTGACGGCCGCGGCCAGCGGCGGTCTGCGATAGAAAAGAGGTTGGCAACATGCTCAAGATAGGCGATATTCAAATGAAGAACAACGTCGTGCTCGCCCCGATGGCCGGAGTGTGCAATCCGGCGTTCCGCCTGATCGCCAAGGAATTCGGAACCGGACTCGTCTGCGCGGAAATGGTCAGCGACAAGGCGATCGTGCACGGCAACAAGCGCACGCGCGAAATGCTGTTCGTGGATGAGCGCGAAAAGCCGCTCAGCCTGCAGATTTTCGGAGGAGACCGCGATTCCCTCGTGCAAGCGGCGAAGGTCGTCGACAAGGAGACCAACGCGGACATCATCGACATCAACATGGGCTGCCCGGTGCCCAAAGTGACCAAATGCGACGCCGGCGCGCGCTGGCTGCTCGACCCGAACAAAATCTACGACATGGTCAGCGCCGTCGTCGACGCCGTCGAGAAGCCGGTCACGGTCAAGATGCGCATCGGCTGGGACAGCGAGCATATCTTCGTCGTGGACAACGCGCTCGCCGTCGAGCGCGCGGGCGGCAAGGCGGTCAGCGTGCACGGCCGGACGCGCGAGCAGCTCTACACCGGACATGCGGACTGGAGCTATATCCGCCAGGTCAAGGAAGCGGTCGGTATCCCGGTCATCGGCAACGGCGACGTGAACACGCCGGAGGATGCCAAGCGCATGATCGCCGAGACCGGATGCGACGGCGTCATGATCGGACGCGCGGCGCTCGGCAACCCGTGGATGCTGTATCGCACGATTCATTACCTCACCCATGACGAGCTGCTGCCCGAGCCCAATGCCGAGGAGAAGATGGAGATCGCCATCCTTCACATGGACCGGCTCATCGCCCTCAAGGGCGAGGCGGTCGCCGTCCGCGAGATGCGCAAGCATCTGGCCTGGTACCTCAAGGGACTCAAGGGCGCGGCCCGCATCAAGGACCACATCATGGAAGAAACGAGCCGGGACGTTATGGTCCGCATTCTCGAGAGCTACATCGAATCTCTCCGTCAGGAAGAGGCGTCGGCGGCGGTCTGATCGCCGGCCTTTCGAATCCGGAGCCCGTTCAGGCATCCGCGAGCCCTCCGAGCTACAGAGGCGTCGCGGATGCTTTTTGCTTGGATGAGCGCTGCGCATGGGCGTTATGCGCTTGCATTGACACGCCGGGAGCAATTGCATATAATCTTGCAATATAATCCTGCACCGACTGTTCTTGGGGCCGTCCGGCGCGCGTTTGCGGCCCGGCTACCCCTTTCATGATCTGCAAGATCCATAGCAGGGTGCCAAGCAAATACGCCACGACAGGAGAATCGGCAATGAGCGACAAAGAAGTGATTCTGACTCAGGACGGACTCAAGAGGCTTGAAGAGGAACTGGAGAATCTCAAATCGGTCAAGCGCCGCGAAGTGGCCGAGCGGATCAAAGTCGCGATTGGATACGGCGATATCAGTGAGAACTCCGAGTATGAAGATGCCAAAAATGAGCAAGCTTTCATTGAAGGCCGCATCATTACGCTGGAAAAGATGCTCCGCAACGCGCGCATCATCAACAACGAGGACATCGGCGTCGACACGGTCAGCGTCGGCTCGATCGTGACGGTCGAGGACCTGGAGCTTGGCGACACGATGGAATACACGATCGTCGGGACGGCCGAGTCCGATCCGCTTCAGAACAAGATTTCCAACGAGAGTCCGCTCGGTCGGGCGATTCTCGGCAAGAAGAAGGGGACGACCGTCGAGGTAAGCGTTCCGGCGGGCGCGATTCAGTACCGTATCGTAGACATCAAGAAATAAGCGGCCCCTACAACCGATCGGCAAGCACAAGCTTCCTAACTGATAGGGAGCTTTTTTATGGATAAGGGCAACGACAAGGAGATGAATGGGATTGAATCAGGAAAACAGCACGGTGGAAATAGAGGAGCAGGATCTCAGCGAGCTGCTGCGCATTCGGCGGGCGAAGCTCGATGAGCTGCGCGATCTAGGGATCGACCCGTTCGGCGCGAAATTCGAGCGCAGCACGACCGCAGGAGCGATCGCCTCCGCCTATGGTGAATTGACCAAGGATGAGCTGGAGGAAAAGGCCGTTCAAGTCAGCCTGGCCGGCCGCATCATGCAAAAGCGCGGAATGGGCAAGGCCGCGTTCGCCCATATCCAGGACCTGACCGGACGGATCCAAATCTATGTGCGCCAGGATACGGTCGAAGCGACCCAGTACCAGGCGTTCGACCTGCTCGACATCGGCGACATCGTCGGCGTGAGCGGCACCGTGTTCAAGACCAAGACGGGCGAGATTTCGGTCAAAGCCGCGGAAGTCACCGTGCTCAGCAAATCGCTGCTTCCTCTGCCGGACAAGTTCCATGGCCTCAAGGACGTGGAGCAGCGCTACCGCCAGCGGTATGTCGACCTGATTACGAACCCGGACGTCCAGCAGACGTTCATCCTGCGGTCCCGCATCATCCAGTCGATGCGGCGCTATCTCGATTCCCTCGGCTACCTTGAGGTAGAGACGCCGACGCTCCATGCGATCGCAGGCGGCGCGGCGGCTCGTCCGTTCATCACGCATCACAATGCGCTCGACATGCAGCTGTACATGCGGATCGCGATCGAGCTGCATCTCAAGCGGCTGATCGTCGGCGGTCTCGAAAAAGTCTACGAGATCGGCCGCGTCTACCGCAACGAAGGCATGAGCACGCGCCACAACCCGGAGTTCACGATGATCGAGCTGTATGAGGCTTATGCCGACTACAAGGACATCATGTCGCTGACCGAGAACCTGATTGCCCATATCGCGCAAGAGGTGCACGGCAAGACGGTCATCGAGTACCAAGGCCAGCAGGTCGATCTGACCGTTCCATGGCGACGTGTCTCCATGATGGAGCTGATCCGGGAGGCGACAGGCGTCGACTTCACCGAGCCGCTTTCTTTGGAGGATGCCCAGCGTCTGGCCAAGGAGCATAAGGTCGCGATCGAGCCGCATATGACGTACGGTCATATCGTCAACGCCTTCTTCGAGCAGTTCGTCGAGCATACGCTCATCCAGCCTACGTTCGTAACAGGCCATCCGGTCG
>NZ_CP051428.1:127500-285000 GCF_012676905.1 Paenibacillus albicereus
ATCCGGTGGTACCGAATGGAAGGGCCATCGCTCAACGGATAAAAGCTACCCTGGGGATAACAGGCTTATCTCCCCCAAGAGTCCACATCGACGGGGAGGTTTGGCACCTCGATGTCGGCTCATCGCATCCTGGGGCTGAAGTAGGTCCCAAGGGTTGGGCTGTTCGCCCATTAAAGCGGTACGCGAGCTGGGTTCAGAACGTCGTGAGACAGTTCGGTCCCTATCTGTCGTGGGCGCAGGAAATTTGAGAGGAGCTGTCCTTAGTACGAGAGGACCGGGATGGACGTACCGCTGGTGTACCAGTTGTTCCGCCAGGAGCACCGCTGGGTAGCTACGTACGGACGGGATAAGCGCTGAAAGCATCTAAGCGCGAAGCCCCCCTCAAGATGAGATTTCCCAGTATGTAAGACCCCTGGTAGACGACCAGGTTGATAGGCTCGAGGTGGAAGCGCGGCAACGCGTGTAGCTGACGAGTACTAATCGGTCGAGGGCTTATCCTATTCAAGCAAGACACAGCCGGTCAGCACGGCATTTCGTTCGATCCAGTTTTCAGGGCGCAAGCCTACGCCTTGAGCACGCATGACGTTTGGTGGCGATGGCGGAAGGGAACCACGCGTACCCATCCCGAACACGACCGTTAAGCCTTCCAGCGCCGATGGTACTTGGACCGCAGGGTCCTGGGAGAGTAGGACGTCGCCAAGCACGTGCATAGGAGCCGCCGCATCTTCGGATGCGGCGGCTTTTTGCTTATTCAAAAAAAAGGACGAGCAACGTATCGGTATCCTGCGGCTTGCGCGCTTCCATCATTTTCTGTCGATAGGCGGGCAGGGTTTTTCGAGGGAAAAAAGTCCATACTACGTTCACTGATCGGTTCAAGGAGGGAGCGTCATGCAAAACGGCCGCAGGAGACGCCAGGCCATGAAGCTTGCCGCCGCCGCTGTCATAGTGTCGGGTACGGCCAGCTGCTCGCTGGGAGCGCAGCTTGACGGGACGGTTCCTGCGAAAGTGCAGGGAAAGGCAGACGCCTCAGCCGCTGCGCCTGCAATCAATCCGAAAACCAGGCTGATTGGCACCGCGCTTGCTTCTCCGTTCGAAGCTCCCGTTCATGCCGAGGCGAACCGGCTGGAGGAGCCGGTTCGCGGCATCTATGTGTCCGGCTATGCCGCAGGCAGCAGGCGGGTGATGGGACGTCTCAAGGAGCTGGTGGACCGTACGGAGCTCAACGCAATGGTGATTGATATCAAGGACGACTACGGGTTGATGACGTATGCCTCTCACATCAAGCTCGCCAATCGGCTTGGCACGGATAGCCGGCCCTTGATCGATGACCCGAAAGAGCTGATCGATCAGCTTCACCGAGCCGGCATCTACGTCATCGGCAGGCAGGTCGTATTCAAGGATGCGCTGCTGGCGAGCAAAGTGCCGGATTGGGCGATCCACGAAAAGAGCGGCAAAGTATGGCGAGACGCGAAACGTAAGGCTTGGATCAACCCCTACCGCAAGGAAGTATGGAATTACAATATCGCCATTGCCCAGGAAGCGGCCGAGCTTGGGTTCGACGAAATTCAGTTTGATTATGTCCGTTTTCCGGCGAATGGCGCTGCGACGGAGGCGAAGCTCGACTACGGCTCAGAAGCAGGAGCGAAAAGCGAGGCGATCGGAGCCTTTCTCGGTGAATCTGCAGCCGCGATCCATCGCAAAGGCGCAAAAGTCTCGGCGGACGTTTTCGGCCTGGTGACGTCTTCCTCGGACGATATGGGTATCGGACAATCTTGGCGGACCGTCGCTTCGCAGGTGGATTCAATCTCGCCGATGGTGTATCCTTCCCATTACTCGCCAGGGATGTACGGGATCGCGACGCCTGACCTGAGTCCGTTTGAAGTCATTCATAAGGCAATGACCGACGCCTCTTCTCGCAACCGACATCTGCTTCAGGGAGGGACGCAGCCGGCTGCGATTCGCCCTTGGCTGCAGAGCTTTACGGCGACATGGCTCCATCCTCACCGAATCTATGGAGAAGCCGAGCTGCGGGAGCAGATTCGCGCGGCGAAGGAAGCGGGCGTGGACGAGTATCTGCTGTGGAGCCCGAAATGTCTTTATCCGATGTCAGCAAACCAAGCCGGAGCCCCCTCCTGATGCCTCCTGGAAGCGGCCCGAATTGAGGCGGAAAAGGCTTGAAAATCCTTATGAAAGCAGGATTTTCCTTGCCTTGACAGCCCTAGACCCCTCTGCTAAGATGGTCAATAATATATTCGGCAAGCCATAAGAATTAGGAGGCAATCACTCGTGTGGGAAACGAAATTCGCTAAGGAAGGCCTGACCTTCGACGATGTCCTGCTGGTCCCCCGCCGTTCGGAAGTGCTTCCTCGGGAAGTGGAGATCGGAACTCGTCTGAGCGAAACGGTCAAGCTCAACATTCCGCTCATCAGCGCCGGCATGGACACGGTGACGGAGGCGGCGCTTGCGATTGCGCTGGCTCGCGAAGGCGGCATCGGCATCATTCATAAAAACATGAGCGTAGCCCAGCAAGCGGAAGAGGTCGATCGGGTCAAGCGGTCCGAGAGCGGCGTCATTACCAATCCGTTCTCCCTGACGCCGGAGCATCATGTCTACGATGCCGAGGAGCTCATGGGCAAATATCGGATCTCGGGCGTTCCCATCGTCGATGACGTAGGCAAGCTGGTCGGCATCCTGACGAACCGCGACCTCCGCTTCGTCCATGATTACTCCATGAAGATCAGCGACGTCATGACGCGCGAGGAGCTCGTCACCGCTCCGGTCGGCACGACGCTGCAGGAGGCGGAAGTGCTGCTTCAAAAGCATAAGATCGAGAAGCTGCCGCTCGTCGACGAGACCAACACGCTCAAGGGCCTCATTACGATCAAGGATATCGAAAAAGCGATCCAGTTCCCGAAAGCCGCGAAGGACAAGCAAGGCCGGCTGCTCTGCGGAGCCGCGATCGGCGTGTCCAAGGATTCGCTGGAGCGCGCGGAGGCGCTCGTCAAGGCGGGGATCGACGTGCTGGTCGTCGACTCGGCTCACGGGCATCATATCAATATCATCGAGATGGTCCGCACGCTGAGAAGCCAGTATCCGGAGCTGACGATCATCGCGGGCAACGTGGCGACGGGCGATGCGACGCGCGACCTGATCGAGGCCGGCGCGTCCGTCGTCAAGGTCGGCATCGGCCCTGGCTCGATCTGCACGACTCGCGTCATCGCCGGCATCGGCGTGCCGCAGATCACGGCGATCTATGACTGCGCGTCGGTCGCCCGCGAATACGGCGTGCCGGTCATCGCCGACGGCGGCATCAAATACTCCGGCGACATCACGAAGGCGATCGCGGCCGGCGCGAGCGCGATCATGATCGGCAGCCTGTTCGCCGGAACGGAAGAGAGCCCGGGCGAATCGGAAATATATCAAGGACGCCGCTTCAAGGTCTATCGCGGCATGGGCTCGCTCGGCGCGATGAAGGAAGGCAGCAAGGACCGCTATTTCCAGGAGAACGAGAACAAGCTCGTGCCGGAAGGCATCGAGGGACGCCTCCCGTACAAGGGACCTCTGGCCGACACGGTCCATCAGCTGATCGGCGGCCTGCGGGCAGGCATGGGCTACTGCGGCACGGCGACGATCGAGGAGCTGAAGAACGATACGTCGTTCATCCGCATCACGGGCGCCGGCCTGCGCGAGAGCCATCCGCATGACGTCCAGATCACCAAGGAAGCTCCGAATTACTCGCTCTAAGCGGGGGAGTTGACGAACAAGAGTTCTTTTCACGAGGCAGGCCGCTGACGCGGCCTGTTTTTTTTCGCGTCGGGGCTCAAGAGCGCATGATTCGGCGAAGCAAAAACATCCCCTCTCTCGTTGACGGTATGGTACAATAAAAGCTGGACAAACCCATGTGAAGGAGAGAATAAACGTTGAAAGCAAGATTGACTCCGGCCCTTGCAAAGCCGGTCATCTCCGCTATCATGGCGGCCTCCCTGCTCGCAGGATCCTGCGTGGCGACTTCGACGATTCCAGCTGCCTATGCGGCAGCGACTACCAATACGGCTGCAAATGCAGCGGCCGATGCCCCCGCCGCGAAGCCTGCGGCCATTCCAAGTTACCCGGATAAGAACCCGAGCTCCAACCCGCTTGAACTGGCGGTGAGCGCCGCGATCGTCATCGATGCGGACACCGGCCAGCTGCTGTACAGCTACAATATCGATCAGCCGCTGCCACCCGCAAGCATGACCAAGATGATGACCGAGTATATGGTGCTCAGAGCGGTCAAGGAAGGCAAGCTCAGCTGGGAGCAGGAAATCTCCGTCAGCAAGGAAGCGGCGAGCACGCCGGCCGACGGCTCGCAGATTTATTTGGCCGAGGGCGATACGCATACGGTCAAGGAGCTTTATACGGCGATGTCCGTGGCCTCGGCTAACGATGCGACGATTGCGCTTGCGACGCAGCTCGGCGGCAGCGAAGCGAAATTCGTGGAGATGATGAACGCCACAGCCAAGGAAATCGGGCTGACGACGGCGACCTTCACCAGCTCGACCGGCTTGCTGGATACGACCGTGATCGCGGCCAAAGACACGGCCAAGCTCGCGATGACGATCCTCAAGGAGCATCCTGAATTTCTGGACTATTCCAAGATTCCTTCCATCAAGTTCCGCGAGCGGGACGAGAAGCCGATGATCAACAACGACTGGATGCTCGAAGGCAACAAGGGCAACGCCAACTTCGCCCAGTATACGTACGATGGGGTGGACGGCATGAAGACCGGCTTCCTGAACGCGGCCGGCTACTGCTTTACGGGCACGGTCAAACGCGGCGACACGCGTCTTATCAGCGTCGTCTATGGCACCCAGAACAAGGGCAAGCGCTTCTTGGAGACGCGCAAGCTGTACGATTGGGCGTTCTCCAACCTGGAGCGCAAGACGATCGTGCAGCCCAAATCGGTCGTAGAATCGGCCGAAACGGTTACACTAGCCAAAGGCAAGAGCAAGACCGTGGCGGTCGCGACGGAATCGGACTTTACGCTCATGGTCAAGAAGGGCGCGACGCCGCAGGCGGCCGTCTCCTCGACCAGCCTGCCGGCTGACGGCGAGCTTGTCGCTCCGGTAAAGGCGGGCCAGAAGATCGGAACGGTCACGTACGAATACAAGGATCCGGAAACGGGCGCGGTCGCGACGAAGCAGCTCAATCTCGTGGCGACGCAGGACGTCGACAAAGCCGGTTGGTTCTCCCTCATGATGCGCGGCATCGGAGAGTTCTTCTCGGGCCTGTTCAAAGGCATCGTGAATTTGTTTTAATGTGTTGTCCCGCCTAGGGGAATGATGATAGAATTTGGGATAATCATGCTCGGATAATCCGCTCGGATTGATCAGACTATAGGAGGCAAAGGGAATGTTGGAGACAGGTACATCCCGCGTCAAGCGCGGCATGGCAGAAATGCAAAAAGGCGGCGTCATCATGGACGTCATGAATGCGGAGCAGGCAAAAATCGCAGAGGCTGCGGGCGCTACGGCGGTCATGGCGCTCGAGCGCGTGCCGTCCGATATCCGCGCGGCCGGCGGCGTCGCCCGCATGGCGGACCCGACGGTCCTCGAAGAGGTCATGAAGGTCGTCTCCATCCCGGTCATGGCCAAAGCCCGGATCGGCCACTATGTTGAAGCTCGCGTGCTGGAAGCGCTGGGCGCGGATTATATCGACGAGAGCGAAGTGCTCACGCCTGCCGATGAAGTGTTCCATATCGACAAGCGCGAATTCACCGTGCCTTTCGTATGCGGCGCCAAGGATCTGGGAGAAGCTCTCCGCCGCATCCAAGAAGGCGCGTCTATGATGCGCACGAAGGGCGAGCCGGGAACGGGCAACATCGTCGAGGCCGTGCGCCACATGCGCCTGATTACCGGCCAAATCCGCAAAGTGCAGAGCCTGTCCAAGGATGAGCTGTACGCCGAAGCGAAAAATCTCGGCGTGCCTTACGAGCTGCTGCTGAACGTGCATGAAACGGGCAAGCTGCCGGTCGTCAACTTCGCCGCAGGCGGCGTAGCGACCCCTTCCGACGCGGCCCTCATGATGCATCTGGGCGCAGACGGCGTGTTCGTCGGCTCCGGTATTTTCAAGTCCGACAATCCCGAACGGTTCGCCCGCGCGATCGTCGAAGCGACGACCCACTATACGGACTACAAGCTGATCGCGGAAGTGTCCAAAAACCTGGGCGCGCCGATGAAAGGCATTGAAATCTCCAAGCTGGCGGCGCATGAGCGCATGTCGGACCGCGGCTGGTAAATCCCTTCGCGGGAGCAGTCGGAGCAGAGGAAGAAGGCAAATACATGGCACTTAAAATAGGCGTCCTCGCGCTGCAAGGCGCGGTGGCCGAGCATATCCGCAGCCTCCGATCTGCGGGAGCCGAAGCCGTGCCGGTCAAGCGTCCCGAGGAGCTGGAAGCGCTGGACGGACTGGTCGTTCCCGGCGGGGAAAGCACGACGATCGGCAAGCTGATGCGCAAATACGGCTTCATCGAGGCGATCCGTCAGTTTCATGCCGAAGGCAAGCCGCTGTTCGGCACCTGCGCGGGACTGATCGTCCTGGCCAAAGAAATCGAAGGCGGCGAGGAGTCCCATCTGGGACTGATGGACATGACCGTCGTACGCAACGCCTTCGGCCGCCAGCGGGAAAGCTTCGAGACGGAGCTCGACATCAAGGGCATCGACGAGCCGGTCCGCGCCGTGTTCATCCGCGCGCCGCTCATCGGCCGCGTCGGACCGGGCGTGGACGTGCTGTCGGTGTACAAGGACGAGATCGTCGCGGCCCGAGAGGGCTCGCTGCTCGCAGCGTCATTCCACCCGGAGCTGACGGACGATTACCGGCTTCATGCCTACTTCGCGGAGATGGTCCGCGAGGTATCCGAGGCCAAGACGCAAGCATAACAAAACAAGGTACAGGGCGAACGGGCTGACCGTCCGCCCTTCCTTCCGTTATTCCCCCTAAAGAAAGGTGAGACGTTCCGTGCTGGATCTCAAACTGCTTCGCAACGATTACGACCGCGTCGCTCAGGCGCTGACCGACCGCAACAAGCCGCTGGAGCTCATCAGCGCCTTCCCTGAGCTGGATGCCAAGCGCCGCTCCATCATCCAGGAAGGAGAAACGCTCAAGGCCCGCCGCAACACGGTGTCGCAGGAAGTGGCCAAGCTGAAAAAAAGCGGCGGCGACGCCGAGGCGCTGATCGTCGAGATGCGCGAAGTCGGCGACCGGATCAAGGAGCTGGACGAGGAGCTGCGCTCGCTCGACGAGGAGCTGGAAGCGATCGTGCTGGCCGTGCCGAACCTGCCGCATGAGTCGGTCCCGGTCGGAGGAGGCGAGGAAGACAACGTCGAGATTCGCCGCCATGGCGAGCCGAAGGCGCTGGACTTTGAGCCGAAGGCGCACTGGGACCTTGCCGAGCACCTCGGCCTGCTCGACTTCGAGCGCGCCGCCAAGGTGACGGGCTCCCGCTTTGTCTTTTACACCGGCCTCGGGGCTCGGCTTGAGCGCGCGCTGCTCAACTTCATGATGGACCTGCACAGCGACCAGCACGGCTATTCCGAGGTGCTGCCGCCGCAGATCGTCAACCGCGACAGCCTCGTCGGCACCGGTCAGCTGCCGAAGTTCGAGGAGGACCTGTTCAAGCTGACGGACAGCGACTATTACCTCATCCCGACGGCGGAGGTATCGGTAACGAACCTCCATCGCGAGGAGATTCTGGCGGCCGAGGAGCTGCCGAAGCGCTTCGTGGCCTTCAGCGCGTGCTTCCGCAGCGAGGCAGGAGCGGCTGGACGCGATACGCGCGGCCTGATCCGCCAGCATCAGTTCAACAAGGTCGAGCTGGTCAAGCTGGCCAAGCCCGAGGAGTCGTACGACGAGCTGGAATCGATGACGCAAAATGCCGAGCGCGTCCTGCAGCTGCTCGGCCTCCCTTATCGCGTGCTGCAGCTGTGCACGGGCGACATGGGCTTTTCCGCGGCCAAGACGTACGATCTTGAGGTATGGCTGCCGAGCGCCGGCACGTACCGCGAAATCTCGTCCTGCTCGAACTGCGAGGACTTCCAGGCGCGCCGCGCCGGCATCCGCTTCCGCCGCGACGCCAAGAGCAAGCCGGAGTTCGTGCATACGCTCAACGGCTCGGGCCTTGCGGTCGGCCGTACGGTCGCGGCCGTGCTGGAGAACTGCCAGCAGGCGGACGGCACGATTGTCGTGCCGGAGGTGCTCCGTCCTTATATGGGCGGCATCGAGACCATCGGTCCGCGCGGCTAGCTTTCCTTGCGGGGCCGGTTGCCTGGAACAAGTGCCCTATGGTACAATGCTCGGGTAACTGCCTTGAGGAGAGATACCGAAGCGGTCATAACGGGGCGGTCTTGAAAACCGTTAGGGTGCAAGCCCACGTGGGTTCGAATCCCACTCTCTCCGCCATAAGAAAAATCGACCGATCCCTGGAAAGGGATCGGTTTTTTGCGTAGGCCAGCTCGACGATCCAACGTTCGAACGCATCCGCGTTCGGGCCTTTTTGGCATGCGACGGTGAGATGCGAGGTGAGCGGCGATAAGCGCGGTTCCAGCACCCGCCAAGCATAGAAATCGGCTTCCGGTCGCACCCTACGGAATGGAGGTGGAAGGCGACCATGAGCAAAGTTGACGAGCTGAAGCTGGATCAGACCCGGCTGGCGCAGGCCTGGCGGGAGACGCTGCCGACGGTCCTGAACGAGACCGACCGCTGCGAGGTGTTCGAGGACGAGGGGGATGACCGCTCGCTTCGCGTCACGATCTACGGGGCGGGGCACCAGATGTATTCGTACGACTTCAAAGTGACCTACGTGGACAGCCGCGAGGTGGAAATCAGCCTCATCGACGTAGATGAAGCCAAAAAGACGATCGACGAGCGCAAGGAGCTCGTGCAGCAGCAGGTGGCCGACTATCGCCGCCATCTGCATGAATGCGCGCAGGCTCTGCATCGTCTGACCAAAGCATAGCGGGAGGGAAGCGACCGATGACCAAGAACAAAAGCGCCGTAGACAAGAACCTGCAAAACGTCGTGAAGGATCTGGAGCAGGAGCCGGTCAACGCTCATCACGCCAACCAGCTGCAGCGGCAGACCGAGGATCTTCGCCATCAGGACCATCTGAACCATGAGGACGAGACCGATCTGGACCATCAGCTGAGCTGAGTTCAGCCGGGAGGTCCATTTCCCTTGACGATGAAAGAAGGAGGTGCGCATCATGAGCAAGCCCGACAGCATTCCCGTCCCGAATCCCGAAGAGGACCGCAAGGCTTCCCGCCGGGGACATGACCACGGTCAGCCGCAGCAGCCCCTTTCCGGCAGCAAGAAGGTCAAGAACCGGAATCATGTCGATCATCTTAATCCGGAAGGAAGCTGAGCGGCGCGCTTCCGAATTCGGATTGGGGCCGTTTCCCTTTTGAGGGGAACGGCTTTTTTTGCTATACTGGAAGTTATTCGTATCGCGGAATGACGGTCGTCTTGTTCTCGCCCTTATTCAACGGCCGCGGGCGATGGTAGAATACAGAGAGTCAGAAAAGCACGGGGAACGACATGAAGGAGGAAAAGCATTGAAGGTTACGACACGCGCCCTGAAGCTTGCCGCCGCTGGGCTAGGCGCCGCCGCGCTGCTCGCGGCTGCAGGCTGCACGGGGGAAGACGCTTCGCCGAAAGCGGAGCTGGAGCAGGCTCTGGCTCAGCTGAGCGCGGCCAAATCCTACGCGTTTCAGTCGACCGCGACATTCAAGGAGCTGCAGCTCCCGAAGCCCGCGGCCGATGAAGCGGAAAAAACGGAAGGCCAGCCGGATCTCTCCGCCTTGATGGCGGAGCTGACCAAGGGCATGACGATCCAGATGGACGGCATCTATCAGCGGGAGCCGATGCGGACGGATGCGAACGTCAAGCTGACGCTGCCGTCGGCGCCGATGGAGCTGACGCTCCCGATGATTATGACGGGAGACAAGGTGTACCTCCAGGTGCCGGACCTCATCCCGACGGAGCTCGCGGGGAAATACGTCGTCATCGACAGCAAAAAGCTGGCGCAGGAAAAGGGAGAGCCGATGCAGCAGCTCGATCCGTCGGTCCAGCAGCGCCTTCTGCTGGAGGCGGGAGCCGCCTTCATGAAGCCGTTCGAGGAGAAGACGTACTTCAAGAGCCTCAAGCCCGATGAAGCGAATCTGCCGCAAGGGGTGGAGGCGGACTCCATCGTGCAATTCCAGGCGGACGGCGCGGCTGGCGATCAGGCGATGGCCCTCGTCGCCGAGCAGGCGCTGCCGGCGGTGCTCGACGTCGTGCTGGCGAACGAGGCCTACCTCCAGGCGCTCGGCCTGGACAAGGCCGAGGCGGAGGCAAGCCGCAAGGAATTGGCCGATCCGAACTCCGAGCTGTCCAAGCAGCTCCGCGAGCAGCTCAAGCTGGAGCAGGTCAAGCTCATCGGCGCGATCAAGGACGGCAAGCTGGCTTACCAGAGCATGGACTTGAACGCGGCCTACACGGATCCGCAAGGAGCGGATTCGTTCAAAGCGGTCCTGAGCGGTACGACGACGTACAGCAAGCTGGACGAGCCTGCCGCCTTCACGCAGGAAATTCCGGCGGATGCGCAGCCGATCGGCACGCTCGCCGAAGCGCTTGGCGCGGCGGCTCCTCCTGCCCGCTGATCCGGCAAAGCCGAATCAGACGAAGACGAGCGGCTCGGATGACCTGCGGAGGCTTATCGGACCGAAAACCAACAGAAGCGCCTGACCCTACGAGGGCGGGCGCTTCTTTGATGTTCGCATCGGTCGGCGGATCGGAACAGCTTGGCGGCAGCTAGGGGCAAAGGGCAGCTCCGAACGCTCGCCTATCCCTGCTGCTGCATGACGAACCAGGCGATGGCGGCCGCGACGGCCAAGCACGCGAGCGTGAAAAAGCCGATCTTCCACGGGCTGCGCGGGGCCTCGCCGGAGACGAGGCCGGTCTGGCCGTTGACCATGAAGCGGAACGGCTTGCCCCGGTAGGCGTAGGCCGCGTTCCAGACGGGGAGCAGCAGATGCTTGTAGGTGCGGTTGGAAACCTGGGTGCCGATGCTCAGGCCGCTGATCTCGTCGCCGCCGATCTCCGAGCGGATGTCGTCCTCGAGCATGGCGTCGATGCGCCGCCGGGCCCGCTCCCAGCCCTGGGTGCGGCCGACCGAGTAGCGCTCGGCGATGTAGCCGCTCAAGTAATCGGGCTTGTAGCCGAGCAGGCCGTCGAGCCGGAAGTTGCCGAGCCGATCGAGCAGCTGCGCGTCATAATGGCCGGAAGCCGGGACGAGCACGTCGTTGAAGAACCGGTCGTACTGGCCGCTGACCGAGCGCCAGACGGTGTAGCGCTCGGTGTCGCTATACGTCTCCGTCTTGCCGTCCACGACGCGGGTCCGGGTCACCGTGCGATAGTGGTAGTCGCCGCGCCGCGCGCTGTAGGAGGAGGCGGTGTCGGCGTCATAGGTCCAGTAGGGAATGTAGATGCCGGAGAGCTGGACGGCCGTGTTTTCTTTTTTGAAGGCGTTCGGCAGGAACCAGCGCTTTTTTTTCCAGGCGCGGAAGGAGGCGGCCGCGTCTTCCCGGTCGATGCGGAAGGGCACGAGCGACTCGGGACGGATGAGCTGCTCCTGCGCATGCGGGAGCACCTTGGGCGAGCCGCAGAACGGGCAGATCGTCGCCGTCTGCTGCGCCGGGATCAAGCTCTCGCCGCCGCAGCTGCCGCAGCGCACCGCGATCTGCTCGAGGCCCCAGTCCGTCGATGCGCCGCCCTCGTCGCCTTCGAGCTCATGCTCGGCCGGCTCGGAGACGTCGGCCTCGATGTCCTGCAGCCGTCCGCAGTAGGCGCACTTGAGCTGCTGCGTGTCGGCGTCGAACAGCATCGGACCGCCGCAGCTCGCGCACGGGAAGCGGATCGCGTCCTTGGCGATGGCTTGCTCCTCCATGGCGCGCTACACCTTGGTCCCGCAGTTCGAGCAGAACTTCGCGCCGGAAGCGAGCGGCTGCCCGCATTCGGAGCAGAATTTCTTGGTCGGCGCGGAGCTGTCCGCAGGGGAGCCGCCAGCTGGCCCTTCGCCGCTGCGTGCCGGCTGGCTGCCGGACGGCGGGCTCTCGCTGCGGGCGGCCGATCCGGCTCCGCTCGCCGCTGGAGCGGCCGCGTCGCCTGCCGGCTCGCCTGGCCCGGCGAGCGCCCGTCCGAGCGCCTGGCCCATCGCCATGCCGGCGCCGAGGCCGATGCCCGCCCCGGCGTCGCCGCCGGGATTGTTCGCGGCTTCCCGCACCGCTTCGGCGGATTGGTACTTGAGGTAGGTGTCGAGATTGCCGACGACGCCCATCGACGAGCGGCGATCGACGGCCTTTTCCACCTCCTCCGGAAGGGAAAGGTTCTCGACCGTGAGCGCCGTCAGGCTGAGGCCCATGCCGGCGAAGCGGGGCTGCAGCTTCGCGGCGGCCGTCTGGCTGAGCTCGTCATAAGAAGCGGCGAGGTCGATCGCCGGGATGCGGGATTCCCCGAGCAGGTCGCTGACGCCGGAGACGATGAGCGACTTGAGGTAGCCGGCGATCGCCTCGGCGGAGAAGCTTGCCTGCGTGCCGAAGATTTCCTTCAGGAACAGCGCCGGATCGCCGACGCGCAGCGCGTACGTGCCGTAGCCGCGCAAGCGCACCATGCCGAACTCGGCGTCGCGCATGAGCACCGGGTTGGTCGTGCCCCATTTGAGCTGGGTGAAATTGCGCGTGCTGACGAAGTAGACGTCTGCTTTGAACGGCGAGTTGAAGCCGTATTTCCACGAGCGCAGCGCCGTCAGCACGGGCAGGTTCTGCGTGCTCAGCGTGTAGGTGCCCGGGCCGAACACGTCGGCGATCTGGCCTTCGTTCACGAAGATCGCGGCCTGGGATTCGCGCACGACGAGCTTCGCGCCCATCTTGATGGCGTTGTCGTAGACGGGAAAGCGGTAGACCATGTCTCCGGTGCCGTCCAGCCATTCGATGACCTCGATGAATTGCCCTTTGAGAAAGTCGAAAATGCCCATATCCGTCCGCCTTTCTTTGCTGAGTCTATGGTTCTATTATAAACTTCCGGACCGGAACATACGACGCCGAGCGGAAAAAGGATGCAAAAAGCCCCGCTGTCGGCGACAGCGGGGCCATATTCATAAAGGAATGGTCGAGACGACAGGATTTGAACCTGCGACCTCTTGCTCCCGAAGCAAGCGCTCTACCAAGCTGAGCCACGTCTCGAAACCATATTTTTGCATAAACGATAATATCACACCGCAAAAAAGCTGTAAAGAAAAAAGAGCCCCGCCGAGGGGCTCTTCCGTTTACTTGCAGACGAACTCGGCCAGCACGCTCTGCAGCTCGTAGATATTGAGCGACTTGTTGAACGTCTTGGCGACGGGGGTCGGATTGCCCGACACCCAGAACTTCAGCTCCGCGTCCAGATCGAAATGGCCGGCGGTCTCGATGGAGAAATGCGTGATGCTCTTGTACGCATAGGAGTGGTACTCCGTCTTTTTGCCGGTGATGCCCTGCTTGTCGACCAGAATGAGCCGGCGATCGGTGAAAATGAACATGTCGCGAATCAGCTTGTAGCCCTTCTCGACGCGCTCGTTGCGGGCAAGCATATGCTGGAACTCCCGCTGCACGTCGGCTGGATTCAGCTCCGACGCGTTGCCCATCAATCCGTCAAACAACCCCATGCTGCCACGTCCTCTCCAGGTAGGTTCTTTCCTACTCCTTATAACGGAAGCATCGCCTTGAAATTCCAGATCCCGGAGAAAGAAACTTACAGCTCGATCGTCTTCGTCGCGACCGCCCGGCTGAACTCGCGATCATGCTCGACGAACAGCAGCGTCGGCGCATGCTCGAGCAGCAGCTCCTCGATCTGCATGCGGGAGATGACGTCGATGAAGTTGAGCGGCTCATCCCACACATGCAGATGCGCGGGCTCGCACAGGCTGCGCGCGATCAGCACCTTCTTCTTCTGGCCGCCGCTGTAGGTCGAGATATCCTTGTCGAACTGCGCGCGGGCGAAGTCGAGCTTGCGCAGGATCGCCTTGAACAGGCTCTCGTCGATGCCCCACGAGCGGGCATAGCTCGTCAGATCGCCTTGCAGATGGGAGGTGTCCTGCGAGACGTAGGAGATCCTCAGCTGGCTGCCGACGCGGAGCGTGCCTTCATGCGGCACCGGCTTGCCGCAGACGAGCCGCAGCAGGCTCGACTTGCCGGACCCGTTGCGGCCCGTGATGGCGGCGCGGTCTCCCTGCTCGATCTCGAAGCGTACGCCGGAGCATACCGCACGGCCGTCGTAGCGGATCGACAGGTCGATCGCCTCGACGAGCCGGTCGCGATGATAGCTCAGCTGCGACAGGCTCAGGCTGTCGGCGCTTTCGATGTTTTTGAGGAGCTTCGCCTTCTCGTCCGCGGACGACTGCCGCCGGCGCTCCGCCATCAGGGAGCGCTTCATCATCTTGGCGGCCTTGTGGCCGACGTAGCCCTTGTCGAGCTTGGAGCCGGAGTTGGTCGTGCCGTTCTTGCTCTTTTCCACCGCGTGCGACCATTCCCGCGTCCGGCGGGAAGCGTCGGTCAGCCGCTTGATTTCCTTCTGCAGCTTCTCGTTCTCTCCGAGCTCGAACTGGTCCTCGCGCTGCTTGTTCTCCCACCAGGTGGAGAAGCTGCCCTTTTGGACGTCGATCTTGTTCTTCTGGATGGAGAGGATATGGTCGATGCAGTTGTCCAAGAAGGCACGGTCATGGGAGACGAGGATGAAGCCCTTCTTGGATCGGAGATAGTCGCTGACGAGCTGGCGGCCCTCCGCATCGAGATGGTTGGTCGGCTCGTCGATGAGCAGGAAGCGGTTGTCCTTGAGGAAAAGCGCCGCCAGCAGCACCTTGGTCTGCTCGCCGCTGGACAGCGTCTCGAACGGCCGGTAAAGCACGTCTTCGTCCATCCTCAGCAGCGTCAGCTCGCGCTTCAGCTCCCAGTAGGCATAATCCGGGACGAGACGGTCGATGACGTCCAGCGTCTGGTCCGACGGCTGGTCCACGGGAAAAGGGAAGTAGTCGAACTCCACGTCGGCGGAGATATGGCCGGCGTAGTCGAGCTCTCCGAGCAGCAGCCGGAGGAAGGTCGTCTTGCCCCGGCCGTTGCGGCCGGTGAAGCCGAGCCTCCAGTCGGTGTCGAGCTGGAAGCAGGCTTTGTCGAATATGGGGTCGTAACTGCCGTCGTAGGCGAAAGTAAGGTTCGTGACCTGAATCAATGACATGGTATCGTTCACTCTCCTGCATCCATAAGAAATAGGCTGCAAGAAAGGTGCTTTCCCTTCGCGCAGCCCGCATGAAGATGCAGAAAAAAGAATCGGCTCCAAAGGGCCGACTCCCATGCTGACACGGGTAGCCGAAGAGGAATGCAGCTTTCTTGCCCGTCAAAAAGAACCACGCGACTAACGCGGGCTGACTTTCCGACTCGCAAGAAATCCTACATGTTCTCTCCAGCTCCCGTCTGATTGAATTCGTGAATGGCGCGCCCGATACGATTCGAACGTACGACCTGCAGTTTAGGAAACTGTTGCTCTATCCTGCTGAGCTACGGGCGCGCATCAGAACCAATATAGCACGCATCCGCCGAAGGATGCAACCGCGCCTCCGCGCTTCCGCGCTTCCCGCCCTTGCCGCCAAGCTCAGGAAGAAAGCGTGAGATGCGGCCCCCGCAGGCTCCGCCGGCGGACGGCGACCGGATAAACGATGCCTCCGCAGGTGCGGAATCCGGTGCGGAAGACGTAATGCCCCTCGCCCGCCGGCTGCAGCCGGCCGCTGTCCAGGCAGTACACCCAACCTTCGAAGCCGGCTGCGGCTTCGGGACGCCGGTCGCGTCCGCTCGATCTGTTCCGGTCCGTCACGGCTCTCCTCCTTCTGCATCTGCTCGATGTTCCATTGTATGAGGAAGGACAAGCCGCTAGAACGTAGGCTGGATGTGTGCAATATATAACTGTTATACTACAAATATAACAAATAGGAGGGAGGGATTCCGATGATCGTCACGCTCGACTACGAGTCCGAGCTGCCGCTGTACAGCCAGCTGTACGATGAGATCGTGCGCGGCATCGCGGACGGCTCGCTGGCGCCGGGCGACAGCCTGCCGTCGGTGCGCAGCCTGGCCGGAGACCTGAGCATCAACCTGCATACCGTCAACAAGACGTATCAGCGGCTCAAGCAGGAAGGCTACGTCCAGATCCATCGCCAGAAGGGCGCGCTCGTGCAGCCGCCCGGATCCGTGCCCGCGACGCCGGAATTCCGGGCGATGATGAGCCGGCAGCTGCGCTCCCTGGCCGCCGAGGCGGTCTGCCGCAGCATGAAGGAAGAAGAATTCGTCGAGCAGTGCCGCTCGGCGTACCGCAGCTTGAAAGGAGAGAATTCATCATGACGAATGAACTCGCCGCATGGCTCACCCTGGGGGGGACCTATGCGCTCACGACGGGCGCGGCGCTGCTGCAGCCGTCTCTGGCGCCAAGCAACATCCTGTTCGGCGTGGCGCTGCCGGCCGGCCGAGAAAGCGATCCCGAGGTGCTCCGCTTGAAACGCAGCTACCGCTCCGGCGTCTTCGGCCTGTCGGCGCTCATCGCCGCCATCGCGGTCGCCCTCGCCGTGCTGAACGGCGGCGGGTCCGAGGGCGAATTGAGCGTCTGGACGAGCGCGCTGCCGGTGGCCGCCGTGCTGCTGCAGCTCGCGGCGGCCGGAGGCTGGTTCGTGCTCAGCCACGGCAAGGCGACGCGGCTCAAGGAGGAGCGGGGCTGGACGGAGGAGGAGGAGAGCCGGGGGGCGGCCGACCTGACGATCCGCAGCCGGCAGCGGCTGGCGTATCCGCTGCTGTGGTTCCTGCCGCATCTGCTGGTCATCGCCATCTCCGCCGGAGCGGCGGCGCTCTTCTACGACCGGATCGTCGATCCCGTCATCATGCACTACAACGCTCAGGGCTTGCCGGACCGGATCGAGCCGAAGTCGCCGGGGGCGGTATTCGGACTGAATCTCACGCAGCTCAGCGTGCTGGCGACGTTCCTGTTCGCGAACTATACGATCGGAGCGGCGCGGCTCAGGCTCGCCCCCGGCGCGCCGCAGGAGCATCGCGACCAGCAGGTCCGCTACCGCCGCGGCATGTCGCTGCTCATGCTGCTGCTCGGCCTCGGCATCCTTGTCTTCATGGGGGCGGTCCAGGCGTTCATGCTGTACGGCGGCGGCGGACAACAGGGCGTTTGGATCGGCGCGATCGGCCTCGTGCCGCTTCTGCTCGCCTGCGGCTCCGTGTTCGGCCTGATGCGGCTCGGCCGCGGCCGCCAGGATGCCCCGATGCCTGGCGAGGACGCCAACTGGAAGCTAGGCGCCTTTTACTGGAATCGGAACGACGCGTCTATTTTCGTGGAGAAGCGGACCGGCATCGGCTTCACGCTCAACTGGGCCCATCCGATGGCTTGGCTCTTCCTCGCTCTGATTGTTCTGATGATTGTGGTCCCGAGCGTCATGGGATGAAAGTCCTATAAAATAGGTAAAAGGACAGCTGTTTCCCCCATATTTGTCGATTATTCCCCCTATTTTTCCGAATTCCGTCGACAAGTTCCTACAAACAAGCCTCGGCCGTACGGGTATAATATAAGCTACATGACGAGGGGCGACCCGAGGCGAGGAGCGTAGCTAGGCCATTGAAGGACAAACAGGAAATGCTGGAGCGCTTGCAGGATCTGCGGAGGAAGCTGTACGAGGCGGCCGAGGCGAGAGGAAGCCTGACGGATCCGGAGGTGCTCGCGATCAGCGAGGAAGCTGATGGCTTGATCGTGGAGCTCCAGCAGCGTCAGCGCGAACAGCGAATGGAAAACCGGATACAAAAAGGCCTCTGACCGAGGAGAGCGAAGGATGAATTCCGTCGCTCGGATCGGCTGGAGGCCTTTGTTGCGTTAGAGGCTGGATTTTTTGAGCCGCCGCAGCTGCCGGAAAAAATCGGTCAGCAGCGCTGCGCACTCCTCCTGCAGGACGCCCGATACGAGCGCCGCTTCATGGTTGAAGCGGGGCTCCTGCAGCAGGTTCATCAACGTGCCGGCGCAGCCGGCCTTCGGATCCGGCGCCCCGTAGACGACGCGCGGCACTCTCCCCTGTACGATCGCGCCGGCGCACATCGGGCAAGGCTCCAGCGTGACGTACAGCGTACAGTCCAGCAGCCGCCATGCGCCGAGCGCTTCGCTCGCCTCGCGGATCGCCAGCAGCTCGGCATGCGCGGTCGGGTCAAGACCGGTTTCCCTGCGGTTGAAGCCCCGGCCGATGATCTGCCCGCCGCGCACGACGACCGCGCCGATCGGCACTTCTCCGATCGCCTCGGCTTTGCGGGCCTCCGCGATCGCTTCCTTCATCCAGCGCTCGTCTTCTTCTCGATGCTGCAAGCATTCATCCCTGCCTTGGCGCGGCCGCATGCGGCCGCGTGAAGTTTGGCTCCATTGTGCCTGATCCGCCGGCGCAATGCAACTCCGCGGCGATTATGCACAAAAATGGTGGAGAAAACGGGTTCGAAGCCGCCGAGAGAGGAAAGAGCCCCATAAAGAGACATTGACATCGTCATAATTTGTCGAATTATGCCCCGAACAAACATTCTTTTGTTAACATGTTGTGCACAATATTGTGGATAACTTTAAATAGTTTGAATCTTCTTTTCAACTATCCACGACTCTTCTGTGGAAAACAAGATGAATTTGGGGATAACCCATGCCGTCTGGGGATAGTTTTGTTTATAAATCATCCACATGGGGATGGGCGAGGGATGCGTTTTCGTCGGTCTTTTGCATCTGTCGACCAATATCTAGCTGTTCGATAATTATGATATGATCGAAAAAGACGCTGACGACAAAGGATGTGTTCCGGCGGTGACGTTGAAAACGAAGCTGTCCCTCTTCATTTCGTTGCTGGTCGGCCTCATGCTTCTGTTCCACCTTGCCTTCGGCGACGTGCTGATCCGCAAGGAGCTGGCGAAGCAATACGAGCGGTTCACGCAGAGCGTCGCGGATCAAACCGTGAAGCTCTTTTCGACCTACCGCTCGGACGGCCCCTCGGCGGGGGCGGGCCTGACGCCGAAGCAGCTGCTGCCGCTCGTCGTCGAGTACGAGCCGCAAGTTCTCGAGATCGGCATCTGGCGCATGACGGAAGGGCTGGCTCCGCTCCTCGTCGAAGGCAGCAGCGGCTATTTTGACGACGAGACGGGCAAGCGCTTGCTCCGCGAGAGCGCGCAAGCGATGGCGCAAGCCGAGGTGCCGGATACCGCGATCATGCGCAGCAGCTATCCGTTCACGCTCGACGGCGATTCCTATCGGATCAGCCTCGCCGTAGACCGCATCGATATCGACTCCTTGTCGGGCATCCACGCCCGGGGCGAGCTGATGGGCGCGGCCGGGATCTTTGTCGTGCTCATGGGGCTCATCTGGCTCATCATCCGCTCGGTGCTCCGTCCGCTGCGCTCGATCGTGCGCAAGGTCGAGGACGTAGCCCAGGGGCGCTTCGAAACGCCGCTTGAGGCGGAAGGAGAGGACGAGCTCGCGCAGCTGGCGAGGCGCATCCAGGTCATGTCCCACAACCTGCTCCGGCATACCGGGGAGCTCCAGGCGGCTTCCGACGAGAACGAGCGGATCAAGGACCAGCTGGAATCGGTCTTCGAGAACACCGCCGACTCGATCGTCATCATCGGCATGGACTGCCGGCTGCTCAAGGTGAACCGCGCCTTTTGCCACATGTTCGGCTATACGGAGGAAGAAGCGCTGCGCAAGAACATCCGCGAGATCGTGCATCCGGAGCACCATGTCTTCCGGGACGGCGACCTGCGCCGCCTCGTCCAGGGAGAAGCGCTGCCTCCCGGCGAGGAGGAGTGGAGGCGCAGCAGCGGCGAGTATGTCCGCGTCAGCTCCAGCCTGAACGCGCTGCGGACCGGAACCGGGGAGGTATGGGGCTTCGTGAGCGTCGTGCGCGACATCTCTACCCGCTCCGAGATGGAGGAGCTGCTGCGCCGGTCGGAGAAGCTGACGACGGTCGGCCAGCTGGCGGCGGGCGTCGCGCACGAGATCCGCAATCCGCTCACGACGCTGCGGGGCTTTCTCCAGCTGCAGCAGGAGACCGGCAAGCTGAGCCTGCGCCACAACGACATCATGCTCGCCGAGCTCGACCGGATCAACCTGATCGTCGGCGAATTCCTGATCCTGGCCAAGCCGCAGGCGGCCCGGTTCCAGGTCAAGGACGTGCGCTACGTGCTCGGCGACGTCATCTCCCTGCTCGACAGCGAGGGCCATCTGAGGAACGCTGTCTTCCATACCCGCTTCACCCGCGAGGCCTGCCTCGTCTCCTGCGAGGAGAACCAGCTCAAGCAGGTGTTCATCAACATCATCAAGAACGCGATCGAGGCGATGCCGGCCGGCGGCAACGTCACGTTCGACATCTCGTGCCCGGATGAGGACACGGTCGCGATCTGCATTGCCGATGAGGGCGTCGGCATCCCCGAGGACATCATTCCCCGCATCGGCGACCCGTTCTTCACCGCCAAGGAGAGCGGCACGGGTCTCGGCATCATGGTCAGCCAGCGGATCATCCAGTCGCACAAGGGGAGCATGCGAATCGCGAGCAAGCTGGGCGAAGGAACGTCGGTCACGGTGCTTTTGCCGGCATACAAGGGTGAAGCGGACTAGAAATATGGTACAATCAAGCCATCAGCAGCGGCGCCGGCGATGCCGAGCCGCGTGGAAGACGGGGTGTCAGCAAGGTGCGTATCAACAAGTGGATTAGCGAGACCGGCTATTGCTCCCGCCGGGAGGCGGACAAGCTGGTCAGCGGCGGAGAGGTCACGATCAACGGCGAGACCGCGCTGCTCGGCAGCCAGGTGGAGGCGGGCGACGAGGTGCGCGTGAGGGGCGAGCTGCTGTCCACGCACAGCTCTCATGTATACATCGCCCTGCACAAGCCGGTCGGCATCACGTCGACGACGGAGCTGCATGTCGAAGGCAATATCGTCGACTTCGTCGGACACAAGGAGCGGATCTTCCCGATCGGCAGGCTGGACAAGGACTCCGAGGGCCTCATCCTCATGACCAACGACGGCGACATCGTGAACCGCGTCCTCCGGGCGGAGGGCAAGCACGAAAAGGAATACATCGTCACGATCGACCGGCCGGTGACGCCCTCCTTCCTCAAAGGAATGAGCGAGGGCGTGCGCATCCTCGGCGGCATGACGCTGCCCTGCCAGGTGACGCGGGTCAGCGAGCGGGTGTTCCGCATCGTGCTGACCGAAGGCAAGAACCGGCAGATCCGGCGCATGTGCAGCGCCTTCGGCTATCGGGTGCGACGGCTGCAGCGCGTGCGCATCATGAACATCACGCTCGGCAGCCTGCCGTCCGGCAAATGGCGCGACCTGACGCGCGAGGAGCTGCAGGAGCTGTTCTCGGAGCTGAGCTACGAGCCGTCGCCGCCCGCCGGACGTCCCGGCCCGTAAGCCCGCAGTCAGCTGCCGGATCGGCATCCGTGCCGGACGCAATGAAAAGCAAAAGCCCCGCTTCCCTGTATGACAGGAGAAGCGGGGCTTTTTACGGCTGCGTCAGTTGAAGCCGGCAGAGATCATCTGAGCGGCGGACGGCTGGCCGTAGTTGCGGATGATCGACACCTCGACGCGGCGGTTCTTGGCCCGGCCCGCATCGGTCTCGTTGTCGGCGATCGGCTCGTACTCGCCGTTGCCGACGGCGCTGAAGCGCTTCGGATCGAGCTTGTCGTTATGAAGCAGCACGTCCATGAACCGGACGGCGCGCATCGTGCTCAAATCCCAGTTGGAGCGGAATTCGGCGTTGGAGATCGGCCGGTTGTCCGTATGGCCCGACACCATGACCTCGTAGTTCGGGTACTTCTGCAGAATGCCGGCGATGTAGGTGCCGAGCTGCTCGGCCTCCGGCTTGATCGTCGCGCTGCCCGACGAGAACAGCGCCTTGTCGCTGATTGTAATCATGAGCTGGGACTGGTTGAGCTTGGTGTCCAGCGAGGTGCTGAGGCCCTTGTCCTTGATGTACTGGTCGACCTGCTTCTTGAGCTTCTCCAGGTCCTCCTGCTCCTTGCGCATGAGCTCCTGCAACGCCTTGTCCAGGTTCGCGGCAGTGACTTGCTGGGGAGTCGTCGAGCTCTCCGACTGTGCGTCCTTGGCGCCCTGCTCCTTGGTCTTCTCGTCGGCGACCATCGCTTGGGAGTCGATCGACTTGTAGCTCTCGAGCACGCCGTTGCCGCCGCTCAGGGCGACGTTGAACGCGCGGCTCATCTCCTCGAACTTCTTGGCGTCGACGCTGCTGGAGGCGTAGAGGACGATGAACAGCGCCAGCAGCAGCGTCAGCAGGTCGGCATAGGGGATGAGCCAGGATTCGTCCACATGCTCCTCATGCTCTTCGTGCTTATGCTTCTTGCTCAATCAGCTTCCCTTCTTTCGATTCCTGCATTTGGAGGCGTTCCTTCGGCGAGAGGTAGACGGACAGCTTCTGGTTGATGGCGATCGTCGAGACGCCCGACTGGATCGAGAGCAGCCCTTCGACCATCATCAGCTTGATCTGCGACTCCCGCTTGGAGATGCGCTTGAGCTTGTTGGCGATCGGGTGCCAGAGCACGTAGCCGGTGAAAATGCCGAGCAGCGTCGCGATGAACGCTCCTGCGATCGCATGCGCGAGCTTGGTCATGTCGCTCATGTCCGACAGGGCAGCGATCAGGCCGACGACGGCCCCGAGCACGCCGAGCGTCGGCGCGTAGGTGCCCGCCTGCGTGAACAGCAGGGCGCCGGCCTTATGCCGCTCCTCCATCGCGCTGATGTCCTCGAGCAGCACGTCGCGGACGAAGTCCTGGTCGTTGCCGTCGATGACCATGCGCATGCCGTTCTTGAGGAACGGATCCTCGATCTCCTCGACCTTCGCTTCGAGGGCGAGCAGGCCCTCGCGGCGCGTGATGCTTGCCCAATCCGCGAACATGGAGATGAGCTCCTGGCGGCTGACCAGCTTCGGGCTGATGAACGTCAGCTTGAGCAGCGTCGGGAATTTGAGAATCTCGTTCATCGGGAAGCCGATGAAGAGGGAGGCGAACGTGCCGACGATGATAATCATGAAGGCGGCCGGGTTGGCCAAGTTATAAAGCGGCGCTCCCTTGAGCACCATGCCGACGAGAACGGCGGCAAGGCCGAGTACGATACCGATGAATGTTGACTTTTCCATAATGCACCCCGTCCAATCTGAAGATGAGGGATAGCGGCAGGCCGGCAGGCTTTCCGCTGCTTGGTCCCGTTTCCCCTATATATCGACTCCCCCTTGAGGGGAGATTAGAGAAATTTTTGCAGAACCATAGTCACATTGCGTTAGAAGTTGACATAACCGTGTACAATAGAGCCATGAAGCTGCGGAAGGAAAAGGAAGGACGGGATGACGGATGGGCGTCAGGCATGCGAGGGAATACAAGGACATTCTGGATGATCTGACCGACGCGGTGAGCGCGATACGCGACTCGTACTCGTTTTTCGAGATGACGGGGGAAGAGTGGGGCGAGCTCGGGGATCAGGAGAAGCGGGAAGTGATGGAGGCGCTGGCCGACGACGTGTTTTACGGCCTCGGCGAGGAGCCCGTGCTGCATGTCGGAGAGGGCGTCGTCGCCTACAAGCCCAAGTTCCACGTCATCGAAGTCATGGTCGACGGCAAGGAAGCGCGGATCGTCCGCCTCATCTGAGGCGGAGCGCCGGCGCCGCAGCAAACGGAAGGCCGCTGCCCTCGGGGGGTCAGCGGCCTTTTTGGTACGCCATGCAGTAGAAGGGCTGCGGCCCGTCCGGCGTGCCCCGCTCGTACTGGTCGGTCACGCGGAAGCCGGCTTTCTCGTAGGCGCGGCGGGCGCGCACGTTCCACAGCAGCACCTCGAGGTCGATCTCGTCCTCCGGCTTGCGGCGGCGCGCCTCGCGCACGAGCAGCCGGACGAACGAGGGCCCGATGCCGTCTCCGCACAGGTCCGGACGCATCGCCAGGCCGAGGCGGGTGACGCCGACGATCGGGAAGAACTGGGCATAGCCCATCAGCTCTCCGTCCTCCGGATCGATGACGGCCGCATACTGCTCCCGGCGCAGCTTGGGATCGCCGAACTCGATCTCGAGCTTGCGGAGCGTCTCCCATGAATCGTTGTCGTACACGTCGTAGGGCGGCTTGTACCGCCAGCGGCACACCTCCTCGGCATGCTCCTCGGTCATGGGGACGACCTGCCAGGCGGCGGCGGAATCGAACGGATCGATGGTCATGGAAGCTCCTCTCCGGCGCCGCGCGCCTGTCCGTTGTTCGTAGAATAGCCATCTTCGGACAAGGCCATTATACCATTCCGGTTCCGGGTCATGGTAAAATAGGAAGCACTGGAATCAACCTACTTCAACGAATCCATCCAAGGAGCCGCGATGCGTAAACTGATTCTGCTCGGTTGTCTATCCTATTTCGTCATCGGCCTGGCCCATGTGGTCGCCGGGGCGCTGCTGGAGCCGGTCATGGCCAACTATGACCTCAGCTACGGCGCGGCCGGCCAATGGATCACGAATCAATTCCTCGGCTTCCTCCTGGGCGTGCTCGCCGCTCCTGCGATCACGTCGCGGATCGGACGCAGGAGCGGCCTCGTGCTGGCGCTCGGGTTCCTGACGGCGGCGGAGGCGATCTACAGCATGCTGCCTCCATGGGACGTCATCCTCGTCGCCGCGCCGGTCGCCGGATTCGGCTTCGGCATGACCGAGGCGGTCGTCGGGGCGCTCATCCTGGACGTATTCTCCCGAGGCAAGGCTTCGGTCATGGGCTGGCTGGAGGTCGCCTTCGGCGCCGGCGCGCTCGCCATGCCGGCGCTGGCGGCGCTGCTCATCCGGGACGGCATCTGGATGATGAGCTTCCCGGTGCTGACCGCGCTCGCCGGCATCTCGATGCTACTCTGGATGACGCTGTCGTTCGGCTCGGCCGACGAGGCCGTCGCCTACGCGCCGCGCGCGGCAGCGCCCGCGGACGCTTCGCCGGACGCGCGGGCTACCGCTGCGGCCGCCCGCGAGTCGGACGATCCGGTCGCGGCGCCCGGGCTGGACGGGCCCGCGGCCGTACCGGCCGCAGGCGGGTCGCTGGCGGCTGCCGAGAGCGGAGCCTCCGCCGCCGGCCGCGGCTGGCTCGGCTACGGCCGCGGCGCGTGGCCGCTGCTCGCGGTCGGGATGGCCTTCTTCTTCCTCTATGTCGGGCTGGAGATGGTGTTCGCCAACTACCTGCCCTCCATCATGACGAACGGGTCGGGCGTCGGCGACGCGGAGGCTTCGGCCGTGCTCAGCCTGTTCTGGGCGACGATGGTCGCCGGACGGCTGCTGATCGGCTTCGCCACGCGCGCGGCGGGCTACCGCGTGTACCTGCTCGGCTCCGTCGTCTCGACGCTGGCGGCGCTCGTGCTGCTGGCAAGCGCGGGCACCCTCACCTGGACGCTCGTGCTCGTGGCGCTGGCAGGCTTCTGCATGGCCGGCATCTTCGCGGTCGCGCTCATCTACGTCAACGAGCGGCTGCCGGGCATGACCGACCGGACGACGAGCCTGCTCGTCGCCTGCGGCGGCCTGGGCGGCGCGATCTTCCCCAAGCTGGGCGGATGGCTGTTCGACCTGTACGGCTGGCAGCGGCTGCTGCAGCTGACGGCGGTCATGGGAGCCGTGCTGCTCGTGCTGCTGCTCGTGCTGCTGGCGATGCGCGGCCGCCGGACGGCAGAGGCGTAGCTGGAGCGAGGCCGCTGCCTCAGCTCGTGCAGCGAGCTTGAAGTCCGATCCTCACACCCATCAAGCAGGAGGCGAGGCACATGATGAATCAACCGAATCCGATCGTATCGATGAACTGGCTGCTCGCCCGCATGTACGAGCCCGATCTCGTCATCGCGGACTGCCGGTTCGCGCTCGGCAAGCCCGAGTCCGGCCGCGAGGCCTATGAGGCGGCGCATGTTCCGGGCGCCGTCTACCTGGACCTGGAGCAGGATCTGTCCGCTCCGGTCGGCGAGCACGGCGGCCGTCATCCGCTTCCGCAGCCGGCTGCGCTGGAGGCGGCGCTGCGCCGCGCGGGCATCGGCCCGCACAGCCGCGTCGTCGCCTACGACGATCAGGGCGGCGCGATGGCGTCGCGCCTCTGGTGGCTGCTGCGCTGGCTCGGCCATGACGCGGTCTATGTGATGGACCAAGGCTTTGCCGCCTGGCAGGCGGCCGGTTATCCGGTCACGGACGCGACGCGCGTCGTCGTGCCGGGAGCGTTCCAGGCGCGCGTGCGGCCGGAGCTGCTGGCGGACGTGGACGACGTGCGCGCCGCCTCGCGGGCTGCGGAGCCGGCGGCATGGTCCGCCGCTGGCGGCTCGGCGGCAGAGGCCGTCAAGCCGCGCAGCCTGCCGCTGCTGGACCGGCTGAGCGCCGAAGCGTCGCTCGTCGACGGCCTCGATGCCGCCTTCGGCAGCGTCGACGAGCCGGACGCGGCCGATGCTCCGGCGTCCGGGAAGCCCGCGCCGCTGCTGATCGACTCGCGCGAGCCGCGCCGCTATGCGGGGCTCGAGGAGCCGATCGACCGCGCGGCCGGGCATATCCCTGGCGCGGTCAACCGCTTCTGGAAGGGCGTCTTGAACGACGACGGCCGCTGGAAGAGCGGCGACGACCTCGCCGCCGCGCTGGACGGCATCCCGCAGGACCGCGAGCTGATCGTCTACTGCGGCTCCGGCGTGACCGCCTGCCCGAACGTGCTCGCCCTGCAAGCCGCTGGGTACGGCAATGTGAAGCTGTACGCGGGAAGCTGGAGCGATTGGATTTCTTATCGCGAGAATCCGATTGCGGCGGGAGACGAGGAGAAGCCGAGAGAACAATAGCCGGTTGCACCAAAAAAGACATCGTCATGCGGCTTATGGGCCCGTGGCGATGTCTTTTTCATGCCTGACTGGACGCTGCCGATCTGGTTCTTCCCCATGGAATTAAAAGCGGCCGATTGCGATAACTACCGTTAAGATAAAAAAGATCACGTTCACGCCGATTTCTCGATATTCCTTGCGGGCAAGATGAAAGAAGGCGCCGAGAAGAACAATCGCAGCAAGTCCTGCTGCGGCAATGGGCGTCAATAGAGGCGCGATAGTCAACGCTTGTGGCAGAATGAGTCCGAGCGCCCTGCCAATTCTGCGACTCCGATCAAGACGACGAGCATTTTGGGGACGTCTTTCACCCACCTCCAATTGGTGGGAAATGATCTCCGACTATGGCAAAGGCCTAAGTACCGTGCTGCGGGCATTGAACGATTGGGGAGCCGCCCATATGGAGCATATGGAGAAGCGGTATGGAGTACCCACGACCGACGAAAAGGAGTCTCGATCATGAATCTGGAAACCGTCTTGCAGGAGCTGGAAGCTCTCGGCAAGGAACGCCTCAAGAAGATGTACCTAGGGAACGGCGCGCACGAGCCTCTGTTCGGCGTAGCTACGGGAGAGATGAAGCCGCTTTACCGAAAAATCAAGCGGAACCAGCCGCTCGCCGAGCAGCTCTATGCCACCGGCAATTATGACGCCATGTACTTCGCCGGCGTGATCGCCGATCCCGACGCCATGTCTGCCGCCGATTTCGAGCGCTGGATCGACGAGGCTTATTTTTACATGCTGTCGGATTACGTAGTCGCCGTCACGCTGTCCGAGTCGGATCTCGCGCAAGAGGTGTCCGATGCCTGGATCGCGAGCGGCGACGAGCTGCGCATGTCGGCCGGCTGGAGCTGCTATTGCTGGCTGCTCGGCAACCGTCCGGACGGTGCATTTTCAACCGAAAAGCTGGACGGTCTGCTGGAGCAGGCCAAACGAACCATCCACGACGCGCCTAAGCGGGCCCGGATTTCGATGAACAACTTCGTGTACACGGTCGGCGTGTCCTACGTGCCGCTCCATGAACGGGCGGTGCAGATCGCGCAGGAGATCGGCCCGGTGGAGCTCGGCGGAAGCGGCTCGAAGCGCAAGGTCCTGAATGCCTCCCAGCAGATTCAAAAAGAGCTGGAAAAAGGGCGGATCGGCTTCAAGCGGAAGCATGTGCGCTGCTGACCGGGGCCATCCCCTCGCAGGGGGACGAACAAGAATGGAAGGACGCCCAAGCAGGAAGCAAAATCGAACAGGCATCGCCCGGAGGCTTGCGCGTCCTGGGCGATGCCTTTTTTAGTTGGATGCACGATAGCTTACAGAACCGCCGGCAAATAGTACCGATGGATGGACTCGGTTAGACGATGGGCGAGCTTGCCCATGTTCTCCGGCGACTGCTTGAAGTCCTGCAGGCTCCACTCCACCAGCAAGCCATGAATGACGGAGGAAAGGGAGCGGGAGGCATAATGGTGGAACTCGGATCGGACAAAATCGGCTGCCAGCCCGTACATCGAGTATTGCTGCTCGAAGACGGCAGTCACGCTATGGAAAATGATTTGTCGGATCTTCCGGTCGGCCAGGCGGATATTCGCAAGCAGGGAGGGAGGGATCAACTGCTTCCACGCTTGAAAGATGGCTCGGTACAAGTCCTCGATGCTCATCGCCTCTCGGGCCAGCCTAGGCTCCAAACGGTTGAATTGATGGCATAAAAATTCAACTAGGATGCGGTCTTTGTCCGGATAGTTGCGGTAGAAGGTTTGACGCGCCACGCCTGACCGTCGGACAATTTCCGTTACCGTTATCGTCGAATAGGCCTTGCTCTCCATCAGCTGGAGCAGCGCGAGCGTAATCCATTCCTTTGACTTCCTATTATAGGAAAATTCTATTTCCAGGGGCTCTTGCATACGTTACACATCCTTTGACTTGTCCATTTCAGCCGCCAATCGCTTGCCCATGTTCGGAAAATACCGTATTGTCTCCCTTGTGTTCTTTTCTGAACCGCATGCGCAGCGGCTTTTTTTAACGGTCAATTGATAATGATACTCATTATACGAGAATGAGGAGTGGAAGTTTTGAAAACGATTCGATTCAAACGTTTTGCACCGGCAGTGCTTGTTCTGGCACTCGTTTTTCTAACCGCTTGCGGCAGCAACGCAGCCGATACATCGAATGCAGCTGCCAATGCGCCAGCCGCCCAGCCGACAGCCGAACCGGCGGCGGCAGCGCCGAGAACGATCGCGCATGCCATGGGAGAGACGCAGCTGGAAGGAACGCCGACGAAGGTCGTCGTGCTGACGACGCAAGGCACGGAAACCTTGCTTGAGCTTGGAGTCAAGCCGGTGGGAGCGGTTCAATCATGGATCGGCGACCCATGGTACGCGCATATCCAGGACCGTATGGACGGCATCGAGATCGTAGGCGACGAGACGCAGCCCAACCTGGAGCTGATCGCGAGCCTGCAGCCCGATCTGATCCTGGGCACGAAGGTCCGGCAAGAGAAGATCTACGACCAGCTGAGCGCGATCGCGCCGACCGTGTTCACGGAGAACCTCGGCGACAGCATGGTGGAGAATTTCCAGCTGTTTGCTCGCGCGCTGAATAAAGAGGCGGAAGGCCGGCAGGTGCTGGCCGAGTTCGATAAGCTGATCGCAGATACGGCGGCCGCGCTGGGCGACAAGACAAAGCTGGAAGTATCGCTCGCTCGATTCCAGGCCGGTCAAGCGAGAGTGTATTACAAAGAAAACTTCGCCGGCGTCGTGCTGGACAAGCTCGGCTTCGCAAGGCCGGAAGCGCAGGACAAAGAGGAGTTCGCCGAAGAGATCCCGAAGGAGCAGATCCGCGTGCTGGACGGCGATGTCTTGTTCTACTTCGCATCCGACCGCAGCGGCGAGACGGCTGCTTCCGATACAGCCAAAGAATGGCTGGCCGATCCCATCGCCCAGAATATGAACGTCAATCAAAACAAGCAGGTTTACCAGGTCGATGAGTCCATCTGGAATTCGGCCGGCGGCATGATCGCCGCGAAGCTGCTGGTCGCAGATATCGCGAAGTATTTTGAAACGATCGACTGATCGTACCGAAACGCAGGCAGGAAGAGGGAGGTAGACATGAATTCCCTTTTGTCGAGCGACAAGAGAAAAGGTCTGGGGCTGCTGGCCGCGGTGGTCCTGCTGGCCGCCTCCGGCGCGGCAAGCCTCTTGTTCGGACTCCAGCGGTTTGAGATGGCCGCCGTCGTACAAGCCTATACATCCTTTACAGGCAGCGACGAGCAGCTGATTATTCGGACGTCGCGCGTGCCGAGAGCCTTGACGGCTGCCGTCATCGGGTGCAGCTTGGCGCTCGCCGGCGCCCTGCTTCAGGCCATGACGAGGAATCCGCTGGCCTCCCCTTCTTTATTAGGCGTCAATGCCGGCGCTTCCTTGGCGATCGTGGCCATGCTGTATGGATTCGGCGATCGATTCGTGTTTTCGGAGCTGATGTGGTTCGGCTTCATGGGGGCAGGCATGGCCGCCAGCATCATCGTTCTAGCTGCCGCGCTCGGCAGAGGCGGCATGACGCCGCTGAAGCTGATCCTCATGGGATCGGCTTTGGCGTCTTTTGCTGCGTCGCTGACCTCCTTGTTCATGCTGCTCAGCCAGGAGACGCTGGAAGGCGCCATGTTCTGGCTGACAGGCTCGGTCTCCAACAGCAAGCTGGAGCATACGGTGGAGATTCTGCCTTATTTTGCCGCGGCTTGGGTCATCGCCCTGTCCTTGTCTCGATCCCTCAACGTGATGGCGATGGGGGAGGAGGTGGCTGCCGGGCTTGGGCACCGGATAGGCTGGAGCCGAATGGCCGTATTCCTGGCGGTCGTCCTGTTGGCGGGGGGCAGCGTCGCTCTTGCAGGCCCGATCGCCTTCATCGGCATCATGATTCCGCATCTTTCCCGCTGGATCGTCGGCAACGACCATCGCTGGGTTCTTCCCTATTGCGCCGTGCTGGGCGCGGCCTTCCTGCTGCTGGCTGATCTGCTGTCCCGATTCATCCTGGAGGCGAAGGAAGTTCCCGTAGGCGTAACGACGGCGCTGTTGGGCATCCCTTTCGTCGTCGTGCTTGCAAGGAGGAAAGCCATTGTCCGGTAACCGTGAGGCCATGGCGACGATGAAGGTCGCCCTGCTCGCTGTCCTGCTGCTGGCTGCCGTCATCCTGAGCATCGGCACAGGCAGCGTGCACGTCCCCTTGTGGGAGGTAGGCAAGACGCTGATCGGAAAGGGAACCGCCCAGCACGAGCTGATCCTGCTGCAGCTTCGCCTGCCGCGCGCGGCCGCCTCTCTGCTGGTAGGCGCAGCGATGGCTGTCTCGGGGGCGCTGCTGCAGGCTTTGGTCCGGAATCCGCTCGCCTCGCCGGATCTGCTGGGGACGACATCGGGAGCCGCGGCGGCAGCGATTGCTTTCATCGCAGCGACGAACGGGGAAGCAAGCATCGCGTGGCTGCCGCTCGCAGCGTTGGCGGGCGGTTGCGCAGCATCCGCTTTGACGTATCTGCTCGCCTGGAAAAAAGGCAGCTCGCCGCTCCGCATGGTGATGATCGGCGTATCGGTGTCCTCGGCTATGGGAGCGCTGAGCATCTATTTCACCTTGGCGGGTCCGCTGTATCTCGTCTCGCAAGCTTTGGGCTGGATGGCGGGAACGGTGTACGGAACGTCCTGGAAGCATGTCGCTTATCTGGCCCCGTGGGTGCTCGTCGGCACGCTTGTGGCGATGGCCCAAGCGAGGAGCCTGAACGTGCTGGAGCTGGGCGACCCGCTTGCGACTGGCGTAGGCGTGAAAGTGGAAAGGAAGCGGTTCCTGTTCATCGCATGGAGCGTAGCGCTGGCCAGCTCTGCGGTAGGCATCGCGGGCGGAATCAGCTTCGTGGGCTTGATGGCGCCGCATATGGCCCGCACCCTGGTCGGATCGAACAACCGGTTCGTCCTTCCAGCCTCCGCGATTCTCGGGGCTTTCCTCGTTTTGCTGGCGGACTTGGCCGGGAGGACGCTATTCATGCCTCTGGATATTCCGGCGGGCTTGTTCACCGCTTTGCTGGGCGCCCCCTTCTTCATGTACCTGCTGCTCAAGAGCAAGGCATGACGAGAAGAAGGGGAAGGCAAGGTATTTGCCACAGCTTTGCAAAAAGACAAAAGCCAGGGCTTGGCCCTGGCTTTTTTTCATGCGCGCCGTACCCGCGACGGGCGCAGCCGTCCCAAAACAGGTATAGCTGATCTTTATCCGGCATGCGGGGGCAGCGATGGTAAAATAAAGAAAAGATTTAGGAGGATTTTCATTTGGACAGCCAGCTGGACTCTTTATTCGAGCAGTACGCCGAAGACCGCCACTTCTCCGGAGCCGCTCTCATCAAAGGAAGCGGAGGCATCCGGTTTGAACGAGCGTATGGCTACGCGCACCGCGGATTCAAAGTTCCGAACGCGATGAAGACGAAGTTCGATACCGCATCCGTCACGAAGCTGTTCACGGCTGTCAGTGTGTTGCAGCTGGTCGATCGGGGGGCGCTGAGCCTCGACGACCGCATCGTGGATCGAGTGGACTTGACCGGCACCTGCATCCCGGGGGACGTCACGCTCGCCCATCTGCTTACGCATACTTCCGGCATCGCCGATGACGCGGACGAGGAGCTGGGGGAGAGCTATGAAGCGCTGTTCGTCCACAAGCCCAACTACTCGATTCGGAATTGCGTCGATTTCATCCCGCAGTTCGCCTACAAGGAGCCTAAGTTCAAGGCGGGAACGGACGTCAGCTACAACAATTGCGCGTACGTGCTGCTCGGGCTCGCCATCGAGCAGGCTGCGGGCAGGAGCTACCGCGATTATGTCGGACATCATGTGTTCCGCGCCTGCGGCATGGACGATACGTCATTCGCGGCCAAGGATGACGGCGACGCCGCCATTGCGGAAGGATACGAGGCCAGCTATGACGAATACGGACAGGTCAGATGGAGAAAGAACGTCTATTCCTTTCCGCCGATCGGCACTTCGGATGGAGGGGCCTATACGACAGTCGGCGACTTGGATTTGTTCATGCGTGCCGTTGCGGGCGGCAAGCTCCTTTCCTGCGAGATGACGGCCGCGATCATGAAGCCGCAGACGAGCATCGCGCGGGAGTTCGGGAAGGGTACGGTCGTCAACGGGTACGGCTTCCATTTCGTCTACGATGGGGAAGGAAAGCTCGTACGGATGTACAAGGACGGGGTGAACGCGGGCGTAGCCGCCATGCTGGCCTATACTCCGGATTCCGAGACGACGAGCATCATCCTCGGCAACCAGACCTGCGACATCTGGGAGCTGCATCGAAAAGCGGAGCAGCTGCTGTCCGTCAGGACATGACCGATCCGATCGGGAAGCCTCTGTTCCTTACCTGAAGATCAGCTTGGCGACGCGCACGTTGAAGGGCTGGGCCGGCTCGCCTGAAGGCGGGCTGGCTCGGCCCTAGTTCTGTGTCGATAAGCCTGTCCCATCCTGATAGAATAGGCCATAGCCTTTACATCCCATTCAAAAGGAGCCTCGGCCATGAATCTGGAACCCGTCCTGCAGGAGCTGGGGACTCTCGGCAAGGAGCGCTTGAAGAAGATGGACCTAGGGAACGGCCACGACGCGCCTAAGCGAACCCGAGTGTTGATGACCAACTTCGTGTACACCGTCGGCGTGTCCTACGTGCCGCTCCATGAGCAGGCGGCGCAGGCCGCGCAGGAGATCGGCGGAATCGAGAAGGCGCCGCCATGCGGATGACGATCGGTCTGTTCGCCCATGTGGACGCGGGCAAGACGACGTTCGCGGAGCAGCTGCTCTATCATGCGGGCAGCATCCGGTCGCGGGGGCGGGTCGACCATAAGGACGCCTATCTGGACAGCCACGAGATCGAGCGGGCGCGGGGCATCACGGTGTTTGCCGATCAAGCGCAGCTGTCGTACAAGGACTCGGCCTATGATCTGATCGACACGCCCGGGCACGTCGACTTCTCGCCGGAGATGGAGCGGGCGATCCTGGCGATGGACTACGCGATCGTCATCGTCAGCGCGGCGGAGGGAGTCCAGGGACATACGGAGACGGTGTGGCAGCTTCTGCGCAAGCACCGGGTTCCGACGTTCTTTTTCATCAACAAGACGGATCGCGTCGGCGCCGACGCGGAGGCGGCGCTGGACGAGATCCGCCTGCAGCTGACGCCGGACGCAGTACCGGTCATGGACAGCTTCGCGCACGGCATCGTCGGAGAGCCGCTGCGGGAGCGGATGGCCGAGCGGGACGAGGCGCTGCTGGAGGCGTACCTGGCAGGCCGGGACGACCCGGCCTACTGGCTGGAGGCTCTGCGCGGACTCGTCCGCGAAGGAAGGCTGTTCCCGTGCGCAAGCGGGTCCGCGCTCCAGGATATCGGCGTAGCCGAGTTTCTGGAGCTGCTGCACGGCCTGACGACCGCTGCCTATGACAAGGAGGCGCCGTTCGCCGGACGCGTGACCAAGATCCGTCATGATCCAAGCGGCGTGCGGCTGACCTTCATCAAGATGCTGGCCGGCACGCTTCGGATCCGGGACGAGCTGACCTACGAGAGCGGCGGCAAGCGGCAGGAGGAGAAGGTGACGCGCCTGCTGGCGTTCAACGGGAGCCGGTCGCATGCGCTCGAGCAGGCGGAGGCGGGCGAGCTGATCGCCGTGACCGGACTGTCCGCCGTCGAGGCCGGCCAAGGCCTCGGCGCATGCAGGGACAAGCCGGCCTACGAGATGGCGCCGACGCTGCAGACGAAGGTCGCGTTCCCGGAGACGCTTCACGTCAAGGACGTGCTGAGCGCGTTTCGGATGCTGCATGCGGAGGACCCGTCCCTGAACGTCGTCTGGGAGGAGAGCCTGCAGGAGATTCATGTGCATGTCATGGGCCTCATCCAGCTGGAGGTGCTGGGGCATGTGGCGCGGGAGCGGTTCGGGCTGGACGTCTCCTTCGGCCCGCCGGAGATTCTGTACAAGGAGACGATCCGCTCCGCTGTCACCGGGTACGGCCACTTCGAGCCGCTGCGACACTATGCGGAGGTGCATCTGCGGCTGGAGCCGGGGGAGCGGGGCAGCGGGATCGCGTTCGAGAGCGCCTGCCATCCGAACGAGTTCAGCATCGGCCACCAGAATCTTGTGAAGACCCATCTCTACGAGCGGGAGCATCGCGGCCTGCTGACCGGCATGCCGGTCACCGACCTCCGGATCACGCTGCTGCGGGGCGCCGCGCACAAGGAGCACACGCATGGGGGCGACTTCCGAGAGGCGGCCTTCCGCGCGCTCAGGCAGGGGCTGGAGAAGGCCGAGAACGTGCTGCTGGAGCCTTTTTATACCTTCAAGATCAAGGTCGGTCTCGACGAGCTGGGACGGGTGCTGTCCGACATCCAGCGCGCCAGCGGGCAGTTCGATCCGCCGCAGACGACGGACGCGCATGCGGTCGTCACGGGCCGGGCGCCGGTGGCGACGTTTCTGAACTATGCGGCGGAGCTGGCCTCGTTCACGCATGGGCGGGGCGCCATCCGCTGCGTATTCGGAGGGTACGACGAGTGCCTCAATGCGCCGGAGGTGATCGAGCGCAAGGGCTACCGCAAGGACGCCGATCCGCTGTATACGTCCTCATCGATCTTCTGCGCCAAGGGCAGCGGCTACGCCGTGCCTTGGGACGAGGCGGAGGCGAAGATGCATCTGCTGTAGAATTGTTAAGACATCAATCATTCATATCCAATTTAACGAGGAATGGGATGAAGGACATGGTTAAGGCAGTGGATGTTCCCTCCTAAAATACAACTATTTTAGGAGGGTGAACATTGAATTTCAACGTCATTGATAGGGAAAAGTGGAGCCGAGAGCCTTATTTTCAGCACTATATGAACCGCGTCCGATGCACCTACAGCATGACGGCCGATATAGATATCACCCAGCTGCAAAAAGAGCTGAAGCACAGGGGAATCAAGCTATATCCGGCGCTGATCTACATGATCGCGACGGCGGTGAACCGCCATCGCGAATTCCGAACTTGCTTTGATGCGGAGGGAAGGCTGGGGGTTTGGGATGTCATGTCCCCCAGCTTCACCATTTTTCACGAAGAGAGTGCGACTTTCTCAAGCCTGTGGACGCCCTACAGCGAGGACTTCATCGCATTCTACGACGGATACCTTCAACGCACCGTTCTATACAAGAATGTAGAGCTGTTGTTTCCAGATCCGGACGAGCCGCCGAACACCTTTCCCATTTCCAGTATTCCTTGGGTCAGCTTTACCGGGTTCAACCTGAATATCTACGCCGATGGAACGTATTTGCAGCCTATATTTACGATGGGTAAATACGATCGGCGAGAGGAAAGGCTCCTGCTGCCGTTATCGGCGCAGCTTCATCACGCGGTATGCGACGGTTATCATGCCGGCCTGCTGTTCCATGAGCTTCAAGAATTGGCAGCAGGCTGCAAGAGCTGGTTGACTGGAAAGTAATCGGCAACGGCGTCTGCTGGGTGCTGTCCTTTTACCGTTCCTGACGAATCAAAAAAACCGTTCCTCGGACGAATGGGGCGATGTAGCCCCTCTTCCGAGAAACGGTTCTTTTTAGTTGCGGATCAGGTAGTCAAACGCGCCGAGCGAGGCGGTCGCGCCCGAGCCCATCGAGATGATGATCTGCTTGAACGGACTGTTCGTGCAGTCGCCTGCCGCGAACACGCCGGGCAGCGTCGTCGCGCCGCGCGCATCGACGATGATCTCGCCCATCCGGTTGCGCTCCACCGCATCGCCGAGCCATTCGGTGTTCGGCACGAGGCCGATCTGCACGAATACGCCCTGCAGCTCGATGTGGCGCTCCTCGCCGCTGACGCGGTCGGTGAACGTGATGCCGTCGAGCTTGTCCGTGCCGGTGAACTCCTTGGTCGCGACATTCGTGATGACCGTGACGTTCGGAAGCGAGTGCAGGCGCTGCTGCAGCACGGAGTCGGCTTTCAACCCGTCGTTGAACTCGAGGACGGTCACATGCTTCACGATGCCGGCCAGATCGATCGCCGCTTCGACGCCGGAGTTGCCTCCGCCGATGACCGCGACGTCCTTGCCGGCGAACAGAGGTCCGTCACAGTGCGGGCAGTACGCCACGCCCTTGTTCTTGAACTCGGCTTCGCCCGGCACGCCGACGTTGCGCCAGCGGGCGCCGGTCGACAGGATGACCGTCTTGCTGCGCAGCACGGCGCCGTTCTCGAGCTCGACCTCGACATAATCCTTCTTCTCCAGGCGGACCGCCCGTTGAAGCTTCATGATGTCGACGTTGTACTCCTTCACATGCTCCTCGAGGCTCGCGGCCAGCTTCGGACCTTCGGTATACTTCGTGCTGATGAAGTTCTCGATGCCGACCGTGTCCATGATCTGGCCGCCGAAGCGCTCGGCGACGATGCCGGTGCGGATGCCTTTGCGGGCGGCATAGATCGCGGAGCTTGCGCCGGCAGGGCCGCCGCCGACGACGAGCACGTCGAACGGCTCCTTGCTGTTGAATTCATCCGCGCTCGGAGCCTCGACGATCTTGGCCAGGATCTCCTCGATCGACATCCGGCCGCCGCCGAACGCTTCGCCGTTCAAGTAGACGGACGGCACGGCCATGACGCCGCGCTGCTCCGCTTCATCCTTGAACGCCGCGCCGTCGATCATCGTGTGCGAGATGCCCGGATTGAGCACGCTCATCACGTTGAGGGCCTGGACGACATCGGGACAGTTGTGGCAGCTGAGGCTGACGAACGTCTCGAAGTTGTACTGTCCCTTGATGCCTTGGATGAGCTCGATGACGCTCGGGTCGACCTTCGGCGCGCGGCCGCTGACTTGGAGCAGCGCCAGCACGAAGGATGTGAATTCATGGCCGAGCGGAATTCCGGCGAAGACGATTCCGGTATCTTCGCCCGGGCGGTTCACGCTGAAGCTCGGCGTGCGGGACAGTTCCGCTTTTTCCACCCGGATGCGGGAGCTCATGGCGACGATCTCGTCCATCAGGCCGAGCATGTCCTGCGACACCGGGTCGGAGCCCGCGCTGACCTGGATGTGCACGTCGCCTTCCATCAGCTCCATGTATTGAGCTAGCTGTGCCTTGATGTCTCCGTCCAGTACCATTGGAGACGCCCCTTAAATCTTGCCTACGAGGTCAAGGCTAGGCTTCAGCGTCGTGCTGCCTTCTTGCCATTTCGCAGGGCAGACTTCGCCTGGGTTGTTGCGCACGTATTGAGCGGCTTTGATCTTGTTGACCAGCGCGCTCGCGTCGCGGCCGATGCCTCCGGCATTGATCTCGACCGTCTGGATGACGCCGTCCGGATCGATGATGAACGTGCCGCGGTCCGCGAGGCCGTCCGCTTCGATCAGCACGTCGAAGTTGCGGGAGATCGTGTGCGTCGGATCACCGATCATGATGTACGTGATCTTGCCGATCGTCTCGGAGCTGTCATGCCAAGCCTTGTGCGTGAAGTGCGTGTCGGTCGAGACGGAATATACTTCCACGCCGAGGGATTTCAGCGTTTCATATTGGTCTTGCAGGTCGCCGAGCTCCGTCGGGCATACGAACGTGAAGTCTGCCGGATAGAAGCATACGACGCTCCACTTGCCTTTGAAATTCTGTTCCGAGACATCGATGAAATTGCCGTTCTGGTACGCTTTCGCGCTAAAAGGTTTGACTTCCGTTCCAATCAGAGACATAGTATGGTTCCTCCTCAGAGTGTGTTTATAATGATTACAATATAATATTAATTTTGTTGAGAATGACTGTCAAGTAGACATCCCTCGCTTCCTCGAAAAATCGTCGCTGCCCGCCTCCAATTGTGGCAGACTCGTCACGCATTTGGTCAGCATTCCCGGTTGCTCCGCCTCGCATGCGGACTTTTCCGGGCGCCCCCTGCGGTTCAGTCCGTCATCCCCTCCGACAATCGTATGAACTTGATGAACGAACGCACCGCGTGCGGCACGTAATTGTCCCTCGGCCAGATGACGTCCAGCTCCCAAGGAATGACGGGGTCGTCCAGCTGAATGACGCGGATGCGCGGGTCGGTGATTTTGCTGCAGATGACATCGGGCAGGATCGAGATGCCGACGCCGGCCGCGACCATCTCCGCCATCAGGTCCCACTGGGAGCTGGAGTGGAGGATGCGGGGCTCGTAGCCGGCGGCCTGGCAGGCGCGCAGCACGAGCTGGCGCACGGCGAAGCCGTACGAGAACAGGATGAACGGCTCGTCCGCGAGCTCCGCGATCGACGCGCGGCGGCGGCCGGCGAGCGGATGCGCCTCGTGCACGATCAGCGCGAGCTGCTGCCGGATGAACGGCACGGCATGGAACGATTGCGCGTTCACGGGGCCGACGACGACGCCGATGTCGAGCTCTCCGCTCAGCAGCAGCCCCTCGATCCTCTTGGCGCCTTCCTCGGTCACCTGAAAGCTCACATTCGGGAATTCCCGCTGGAAGGGGGAGATAACGCGGGGGAAAAAGACGGAGCCGATGACGGGAGGCAGGCCGATCGCGATGGTGCCCGTCTTGAGCTCCGCGACGTCGTCCATGGCCGTGTGCAGATCCTGCACCGCCCGCAGCACGGCGGGAATCTGACGGATGGCGGCGGCGCCGGAGTCCGTCAGCCTCAGCCCCTTGCCGGAGCGGTCGAACACCGGAGCTCCGAGCTCGTCCTCCACCGAGCGGACGATCTTGCTGAGCGTCGGCTGGGACAGATGGAGCGTCTGAGCCGCCTTGGTCATATTCTGCTGCTTGGCGATTTCCAGCAGGTAGGAGAGATGTCTAAGGTCCAAGGCGAAAAACTCCATTCATTGAATTATGGAATGACCCTGATTCGATGTCTGAATTTTACCTTTCCGCCGAGCAGGTTGTAAACTAAGGCGGAGCTCAATGAAAGCGTTTTTATACCCTAGGCAGAGGAGCCAACCTTATGTTCCTTGAAGTTTTCGCCATCCTGCTCGCGCTTGGCCTGCTCATGTTTTTCGCCTATCGAGGGTTCCCGGTCATCGTGTTCGCGCCGATCTTCACGCTGCTGGCCGTCGTCATCTCGGGCAAAGCGCTGCTGCCGAGCTATACCGAGGTGTACATGACCAACGCAGCGAGCTACATCAAGACGTATTTTCCGGTATTCCTGCTCGGCGCGATCTTCGGCAAGGCGATGGAGCTCAGCGGAGCCGCTTCGTCGATCGCCCGCGCGATCGTGAATTCGCTCGGCAGCAAGCGGGCGATGCTGGCGGTCGTGCTCGCCTGCGCCGTGCTGACGTACGGAGGCGTCTCGCTGTTCGTCGTCGCTTTCGCCGTCTATCCGTTCGCGGCGGCCATCTTCCGGGAAGGCAACATTCCGAAGCGGCTCATCCCCGGCACGATCGCGCTCGGCGCGTTCACGTTCACGATGGATGCGCTGCCCGGCACGCCGCAGATCCAGAACATCATCCCGACCGCCTACTTCGGCACGGACGCCTATGCGGCTCCGGTCGTCGGCATCATCGGCGGCGCGCTCATCTTCGCGGCCGGCCTGTACTGGCTGGAGCGACGCCGCAAGCAAGCCGAGCTCGCCGGCGAAGGCTACGGCGACAACCACAAGAACGAGCCCGAGGCGGCGGAGGAGGCGAATGATCCGAAGCTGTGGCTGGCGGTGCTGCCGCTGGCGCTCGTGCTGGTGCTGAACTTCCTGCTGAGCCGCGGCGCGTGGACCGTCACGACATGGTACGACGAGGAGCTGCTGAAGTCGTTCAACATCGCCAGCGTCAAGTCCGTCTCCTCGATCTGGGCGCTCATCATCGCGCTGACGGTCGGCGTCATCGCCGCGCTCTGCATCAATGTCCGCCAGGTGAAGGGCAAGCTCGCCGCCGGCCTGACGGCGGGCGCGACGGGCGCCCTGCTGGCGATCTTCAACACCGCCTCCGAGGTCGGCTTCGGCAACGTCGTCAAGACGCTGCCCGGCTTCCAGGCGATCCAGAACGGCATCCACAGCATGAACGGGGCTCCGCTGCTGTCGGAAGCCGTCTCGGTCAACCTGCTGGCGGGCATCACCGGCTCCGCCTCCGGCGGCCTGTCGATCGCGCTGGAGGTCATGAGCAAGACGTATCTCGATGCGGCGAACGCGATGGGCATCAGCCCCGAGCTGCTGCACCGGATCGCCTCGATGGCGTCCGGAGGCATGGACACGCTGCCGCATAACGGCGCCGTCATCACGCTGCTCGCCATCACCGGCCTGACGCATCGCCAGTCGTACAAGGATATTTTCGCCATCACGATCATCAAGACGGTCGTCGTCTTCGCGCTCGCCGCGGTGCTGACCGTCATCGTCTAGCATCACTAGGAGGTTATGTATGCCCATGCAACCGGAGATGAAAGGAAGGGTCGCGCTCGTCACGGGCGCGGCCAGCGGCATCGGTCTCGAGATCGCCCGCAAGCTGTCGGCGGAAGGAGCGGCGGTCGTGCTGACCGACATCCGGGGAGAGGCGGCCGAGCAGGCGGCTTCCTCGCTGAAAGGAGAGGGCGGGGAGTGCCTCGGCCTCGCCTGCGACGTCACGGACGAGGGCCAGTACGCGGCGGCGATCGCCCGCGCGGAGGCGGCCTACGGCCGGCTGGACATCCTCGTCAACAACGCCGGCCTGCAGCATGTCGCTCCGATCGAGGATTTTCCCGTGGAGAAGTTCGACTTCATGCTGCGGGTCATGCTGACGGGGGCGTTCATCGGCATCAAGCATGCGTTCCCGATCATGAAGCGGCAGCAGTACGGCCGCATCCTCAACATGGCGTCGATCAACGGTGTCATCGGCTTCGCCGGCAAAGCCGCCTACAACAGCGCCAAGCACGGCCTGATCGGCCTGACGAAGGTGGCGGCGCTCGAGGGCGCGGCCCACGACATCACCGTGAACGCGCTGTGCCCCGGCTACGTCGACACGCCGCTCGTGCGCGGGCAGCTCGAGGACCTGGCCCGCACGCGGGGCGTGCCGCTGGAGCGGGTGCTGGAGGACGTGCTGTACTCGCTCATTCCGCAGAAGAGGCTGCTGTCCGTCGAGGAGATCGCCGACTTCGCCTCGCTCATCGCGGGAGACCGGATGCGCGGCGTGACCGGCGCGACGCTGCTGATCGATGGCGGCTACACCGCCCAATAGAGCGGGAGAGCCGAGGCGCGACAAAAGAAAGGATGGAACTTATGAGCAAGACATGGGCTTCGCCCGCAGACGCCGTGCGCGACATCCCGGACGGGTCTACGCTGATCGTCGGCGGATTCGGCCTATGCGGCATTCCCGCGGCGCTGATCCAGGCGCTGGCGGAGCAGGGGACGAGCGGCCTCACGGCCGTGAGCAACAACTGCGGCGTCGACGACGGCGGGCTTGGCCTGCTGCTGCAGACGAAGCAGCTCCGCAAGATGGTTTCCTCCTATGTCGGGGAGAACAAGACATTCGAGCGCCAGTTCCTGAGCGGGGAGCTGGAGGTGGAGCTCGTGCCGCAAGGGACGCTCGCGGAGCGCATCCGTGCCGGCGGCGCGGGCATCCCCGGCTTCTACACGCCGACGGGCGTAGGCACGGTCGTCGCGGACGGCAAGGAGCAGAAGCAGTTCGACGGCAGGACCTATCTGCTCGAACGAGGCATCGTCGGCGACTTCGCCCTCGTCCGGGCGTGGAAGGCCGACGAGCTCGGCAACCTCGTCTACCGCAAGACCTCGCGCAACTTCAATCCGCTCGCGGCGGCCGCCGGCCGGATCACGATCGCGGAGGTCGAGGAGATCGTGCCGGCAGGCGCGCTCGATCCGGACGAGATCCATACGCCGGGCGTCTACGTACAGCGGATCGTCCGTTGCGGCGAGAACAAGAAGCGGATCGAGCGCTTGACCGTGCGCGGCGCGGGCGTTCAAGGGAGGGAGTCCAGATGAGCGACAGCCGGAGCGCGATCGTCAAGCGGGCGGTGCAGGAGATTCGGGACGGGATGGTCGTCAACCTCGGCATCGGCATGCCGACGCTGGTCGCCGATCAGATCCCGGACCGCATGCAGGTCATGCTGCAGTCGGAGAACGGGTTGCTCGGCATCGGGCCGTACCCGCTGGAGCACGAGGTCGATCCCGACCTCATCAACGCCGGGAAGGAGACGGTGACGGCCGTGCCGGGCGCCTCGTATTTCGACAGCGCGGAGTCGTTCGCCATGATTCGGGGCGGCCATGTTGAGCTGGCGATCCTCGGCGGCATGGAGGTGTCGGAGCGGGGCGATCTCGCCAACTGGATGATTCCCGGCAAGATGGTCAAGGGCATGGGCGGAGCGATGGATCTCGTGCACGGAGCGCGGCGCATCGTCGTCGTCATGGAGCATGTGAGCAAGCACGGCGAGTCCAAGGTCAAGACCGCCTGCACGCTGCCGCTGACGGGGCAGCAAGTCGTCGACCGCCTCATCACGGACTTGGCCGTATTCGACTTCACGGAGCAGGGGATGACGCTCGTGGAGCTGCAGCCGGGCGCGACGCTGGAGCAGGTGCGGGACCATACCGAAGCCCGCTATGCGGTTGCGGCAGAAGTAGAAGGGAGGGCTTCGCGATGACAGGACTGCATGAAGCCGTCCTTGTCAGCGCGGTCCGCACGCCGATCGGCAGCTTCCAGGGCGCGCTGGCCGAGCTGGCCGCGCCCGAGCTGGGCGCGGCCGTCATCCGCGAGGCGCTCGCCCGGGCGGGCGTCGGCCAGGAGCAGGTGGACGAGGTGATCCTCGGCCACGTGCTGCAGGCGGGAGCCGGGCAGAATCCGGCTCGCCAGGCGTGGCTGAAGAACGGCTATGCTCCTGAAGTGCCGGCGGTGACCGTCAACAAGGTATGCGGCTCGGGCCTCAAGGCCGTCATGCTGGCCGCGCAGGCGATCCGGCTCGGCGACGCCGGCATCGTCGTGGCCGGCGGCATGGAGTCGATGAGCCAATCGCCTCATCTGCTGCCTGGCTCGCGAGCCGGCCTGCGCTTCGGCGACGCCAAGCTCGTCGACTCGATGATCCGGGACGGACTGTGGTGCGCGATGGGCGACGTCCATATGGGAGAGACGGCGGAAAATATCGCGGACAAGTACAGCATCAGCCGCGAGGAGCAGGACGATTTCGCGGCCTGGAGCCAGCGCAAGGCCGCGGCGGCGATCGCGGAGGGCCGGTTCGCGGACGAGATCGTACCGGTGGCCGTCCCTCGCCGCAAGGGCGAGCCGCTGCCGGTCGGCGCCGACGAGCATCCCCGCGCCGGCACGACGGCGGAGGCGCTCGGCCGGCTGCGGCCGGCGTTCCGCCCGGGCGGCACCGTCACGGCCGGCAACGCATCCGGCCTGAACGACGGCGCGGCCGCGCTCGTCGTCATGTCGGCGGAGCGGGCGGCCGAGCTCGGCCTGCGGCCGCTCGCCGCCATCCGCGGCTATGCAAGCGCCGCGCTTGATCCCGCCTACATGGGGCTCGGCCCCGTGCAGGCGACGCGCCGGCTGCTGGAGCGGACCGGCGTCGCCATCGGCGACATCGACCTGTTCGAGATGAACGAGGCGTTCGCCGCGCAGGCGCTTGCCGTCTCGCGGGAGCTCGAGCTGCCGCCGGAGAGGCTCAACGTGAACGGCGGGGCCATCGCGCTCGGCCATCCGATCGGCGCGAGCGGCGCCCGCATCCTCATCACGCTGCTGCATGAGCTGCGCCGCCGCGAGGGCCGCCTCGGCCTCGCCTCGCTCTGCATCGGCGGCGGGCAAGGCGTCTCCATGCTGGTGGAGGCGCTGTAGGGAATGAAAAGGCTCGTCTCCGACTATTCGGAGGCGAGCCTTTTTCGTTCCGTCACATGGAGACTCGGCATCACAGAAGGCTGCGAAACAGAGCATCTAAATCGGTCATTTCGGCCAGCCCGTTGGCTGTGACGCGTCCGTCAGGTTGAATGCGCACTTCAAGGCGATTGGGAATGTCCTTGAGCACCGGCTCCAGCGACTTATAGCGATCGGTCAGGAAGTGATAGCGTTGGTTGGAAGATCCTATCCATGGACGGCTCGTATCGAGGTTGGCTTTTTGGAAGGGGCCGTCTATGAGCAGATCCGTCGCCTCGATCAGATCGTGATAGTCCGGATTGGAGGCGCGTTGCAAATCCTCGAGCCGATATCCGGTGAACGTCATGACGGAGAGGCCGTTTTGACGCAGAATCTTTGCCAAAGCGGCAAGGCTCCGGGCTTGCGCGAAGGGCTCCCCTCCGAGGAACGTGATGCCTTCAATCGGAGGCCCTTCTAAAATCTTTTGAGCCAATTCCTCCACATCGACCGCATAGCCCCCATGGTCCGGCCATGTAAACGGCACGGCGCAGCCGGGACAATGAATCGGACAGCCCTGCACCTGCAGGCAGGCTCTAAGCCCCGGACCTTCGACTCGGGTAGAGGGGAGAAAGCGATGGACTTGAATCCGCATCAGAAATCAATGACGCGTCCGCTAGAAGCGGGGACGGATTTCGATGCAGGGGCTTGGACGGCCACGAGCGGACGAATTCTTTCGACGATATGCGGCTTCAGTCCGGTGGCGGTGCAGAATTGCTCGAAGCTCTGAAATCCTCCGCAGGCCAGACGTTCCTGGACGGCCTTTTTAGCCAGCACGAGTCCGATCCCAGGGAGCTCGGCCAGCTCCTGCTCGGTCGCGGAGTTGAGCTCGACCGTGCGGGAGCTGGCCGAAGCCGTAGAGGAAGGAGCGGAAGGGAACGAAGCCGGAGCAACGGAATTCGAATCATCCCGCCTGAAAATGGCATCGACCGCTTCCCCTGAGGTGGTTCTTGGTTCACGGAACAAGGATGGCGGCTCTGAAAAGGACTGTCCAGGAGCGGCCTGCCGGAACTCATTCGGGTCGGTACGGCGTGCTGGACGGTCGTCATAGGCGGAATTCCAGCCGCGTTCGTATGGCGCTTCGTTCGACGGTTCATCCTCGTCTTCGAATCGAAGCACGAGATCGACTTGCACCGAACCGTTTAGAAGAAGCTGATCTTCCAGCCGACTCAAGAACTCCTTCCTCGCCCGCAGTGTATGAATGATGCAGCTGATCCAAGCCACAATCAAGCAAAAGATAGGGAAGAACGTGAGGGTTCCGTCCGCGATGAAGTAGATGTAAAGGAGAGGAAGGGCGTAAACGGCTGACCAGACCCCCCAACGCACGCGGCGGACTCTAATGGCGATATAAAGCAATCCGGCGAAATAAACATATGGAATGAAGGCAAGCAGGATCCACCAGGACTGGCGAAGCCGCCATAGAAATCCTTGACTCGAGTAATGCATGGACTTCCTCCTATCGTGAGGCACGGGTCGTGATTCCGATCAATCGCGGATGTTGAGCGTCAAGACGATGGAGTTGTCCTCCAGCACCTCTTCATTCTCCACGGTCATGTTTCGTTCGGCGGCCCGCTGCTTCAGCTTTTCGTAGATACGGCTCTGCAGCTGCCGTTTGTAGTCCTCGTCCAAGCTCGACAGCTGGCCATAGACTTTCTGAAGATCAGGGGCGTTCCGGATCTCGACCTGAAATGGCGAGTCCCCCTGCTGGCGAAAAATCAGCGTCGATCCTTCGACCCGGCAGGAGATGGATTCATCCTGCCCGCGAGTAGGATTGATGCCGAATTCCTTCAACGTTTTGAACAGGAGGTCTCCTTCGCGGAAATTAGTCGGAAATACGGAAGGAGGGGACTGACGCTGAAGTTGGACGTTCCGCTCCACGTCGTACTCCGAGTCGAAAGCCGACCACCCGGCTGCCTGATTGATTTTTTTGAGAAAGCGGGCAATTTCATTCTGATCATCATCCTTGCCGAATACAGCGGTCCACTGTCCGTCGATGAGTTCCCAGAAGAAATAATTATCTTTTTGAAAATGGGTCTTCATCAAGCTTTCCGTCCACTCTTCAGCGTCGTACCCCGCATTATGAATGGTTCGAACCAGCTCTCTTCTTTCCGTAAAGCGCGAGGGGATCTTGACTTGCATGGATTCGACCCAATCATCAAAGTTTTGCTTTCCCATGGCGATGCGCATCGTCAGCGCGACGGGAACTAGAGCCAAGGATACGGACACTGGTGCTTCCTCCTTCTATAGGGAGCGGAATCGATGGTGGACTTGAGTCGTTTCGGAGACGGACTGCTCGCTCTCGTAGTATTCCGACGTGTAGCTGGAGTCGGTCGTCTCTGCTTCAAGCAGCTGCTCGAGGATGGAGATATAGTCGATGCAGCCTTTGCCTTTGATGCCGATCACATCGGCTTGGATGCGTCCATCTTCATAAATGCGGACCTTGATTTGTCGCTGCGCCAATGGAGCGCCTCCTTTATTTGAGACTTAGAAATCGACCGCTCTGCCGCCTCGCACATCCCGTACATCGGCACCGGAGTTGTTTCCGGACGGAGCGGAGCCAGCCTCTAGAGAGACGTATTCCAGACGGTCTTCCCTTGGCGTGGCCGCGACGGCACGGACATCTGCCCACTCCCGAATGCCTTGAATTTGCTCTGCTTGAGTGATGGACAGAGGGACGGTCATATGGATCGCTTTGGTGAAATCCTCGAACTGGACGCTTCTGTCCTCGGAGAACGCTTCGAACAGGGCGCTGATGACGATTTGCTCGATTTCTGCGCCGACATACCCTTCCGTCTGTTCCGCGAGCTGGACCAGGATAGTCTCGCTGCAGGCAAAGCTTCCGGCAGCTCTGGCATTCCGAAGCCTCTTGCCAATATGCAGCTTGAATATATCCATCCGTTCCTTTCGGGTCGGAAGGTCAACGAAAAAGATTTCATCGAAACGGCCCTTTCGCAGCAGTTCGGCCGGCAGAGAGTGGATGTTGTTGGCTGTAGCGATGACAAAAACCGGCTTGGTCTTTTCCTGCATCCAAGTCAGGAAGGTGCCGAAAATGCGGCTGGACGTCCCCCCGTCGCCGCCACCGGATAGACCGCTGAAGCCTTTTTCAATTTCATCGATCCAAAGGATAGAGGGAGAAATGGCTTCGGCCGTCTGAATAGCCTTCCGCATATTCTCCTCGCTGCTGCCGACAAGTCCGCTGAAAATCTTTCCGAGATCCAAGCGGAGCAGGGGGAGATGCCACATCGCGCTGACGGCTTTGGCGATGAGACTTTTGCCGCATCCCGGCACGCCCGTAATAAGGACGCCTTTCGGTGCAGGCAGCCCATAGTCGGCCGCGGAGTCGAGCCAGGATTTGTTTCGCTTCTGAAGCCATCGCTTCAGGTTTTCCAGACCGCCGACATCTTCAATTTTCAAATCGGTCTGGATGAATTCAAGAATCTCCGATTTTTTGATCGTCTGGCGTTTCTCCTCCAGTACGACCTCGACGTCGTTCTTGTCCAGCTTGCCGTCCTGAACCATGGCTCGGGCAAAGGCGTTCTCCGCCTCATGAAGGGTCAGTCCGAGGGCGGCCTTGGCGAGGCGTTCCTCATGCTCCGGAATGAGGTCGATCTGGATGCGTCCGCTGCCTCGGTTCGCCTCGATCATTTCGGATAGTACCTGCTTGATTTCATGGAAGGTGGGCAGATCGAAGTCCAAGATCGTCATTTCCTTCTGAAGCTCCAGCGGAATTTGAAGAATCGGACTGACGAAAATGACGTTTTTCGGATTAGGACTTTTTTTCAGCGATGGAATGATGTCGCGCATCTTGCGAATGATCGGCGCGTCTGGAGCTTTGTGGTTGGCGCCGAAATAGATATGGAAATCCTTTAAAATAAAGACGGCCGGCTGTTCGTACGTTTCAATGAATTCCAGGCATTTGAGGGGCGATTTCGTTTCCTCTGTGCCTCGCTGTCCTTCTTCGGCAAGCCCGTTCGTGACGCTCCAGTGAAAGACTTTACGTACGGTCTTGATCAGCTCGGGCTGGGTAGCAACGGATCGAATGACGGAGCAAGCTCGATCTTCCTCCCAAGTGGATACATATAGAAAAGGAAAGCGCGCTCTCAGCAAATGAGACAGCAAAGAGTTGAATTCGCTCATGGCAAAACCTCCTTATTGCTTTATCGGTTGCATCTGGAAAAAAATAGAGGTCTAATGACCTATTCGCTGATAGCATAGTTGAATCTATATGACTATTTTTTGCCAATGCTTGAACGCCTTGAGTCAGGCAGGAGGCATGTTCAAATCATCCCTTTCCCGCTATGCTGGTCTTATAAAAGGAGGGGGAGAATGGAACAGACAGCTTTCTACGGCAGGTGGGCCTGTCAGAAGATGATCGAGTCGGCTTCGTCCAACCTTTGGGACGGGCACTGGGCATGCGCGGTCCTCTCCATGGCGAGGCTGCTGGACGAGCAGCTTGTGCCCGCAGGTCTGGAGCATTTGGTCCGTCGCAATCTCGATCAGATCGTCACGGAGAAGGGCAATCAGGGCGTCTATGACGACGCCGAACGGAAGGACGGCTTCCGGCGGGAGCTGCTGCGCCTGCTGATCCGAAATGGCGGCAAAATCAATTCGCTTGGGCACGATGCCATCTATGCGTCCTACATGCTTGACCTGGTCGAGCGCTCCGGCATTCCGGCGACACAGGAGCTGTTCGACGCCATGGCGACGATGCTGCAGGGCTTTGCCGACTCCGGTCCAGGTTATGTCACGATCAACGGCATCCATACGGTCGTTCCACCCGGCGAGGTGCCGGAGGCCGAGAATGAGCCGGGGCTGGCGCCGGCATCCGTGCTGGAGCTGTTCCATGCTTTCTCCAGGCCGGAACGGATGGAGAGAGGAGACATGCAGCTGGGCCATCTGCTGACGCATGGACATGCCGTCGTGGAGCTGAAGCGGGCTTTGCGCGCCGAGGCTTTGGAGGAGCATGCGCCGATCCTGGAGCAGTCTTTCTTCAACAGAGTCGGCCTCCTGGCTTACGCGAATGCTCTCGAAAAGGAAGAGGCGGAGCCAGCTGCAAAGGTCGGAGCTGGCACGCGGAATCCGCTGGAGCCGTCTTATTGGGAAGAGGCCCTTGCGGACAGCCGGCACGGGCATTATGGCAAGTACGCCTACAGCTACCTCAGGCTCTGCCGCTTGGCCGGGATTCATCCAGCGGACTTCCAGTCGTTCAGCCGGATCCTGCCGCCGCTGGCGTGAAGATTCCCGGACCGGATGCTTCTTCGGGCCGCGTCCCGATGGAGGAGAACCGAAGGGAAGGAGCCGCAACCATGGAAATGGAATCCTGGATGGTCCGGCTCTGGCCGGAGTGGAGCGGAACGCTGCGCAGGCGGAGCGGCGGATAGAACAACAGCACCCAGTTCGTCGACGGCAGCGCCGGACGAGCGGTGCTGCGCATCGTCGAGACATACCGCGCCCGCGATAAAATCGAGAAAAAAGGAATGGCTGGCCTCTCCTAAGACTTCAGGCCCATGCCGATAGAGTTCTTTGAACATCGATTTAAAATGGGGAGGAATAGTCTGAATGAAGATAAAAAGAAGCATCGCCCTTGCGCTCGCTCTGGCGCTGAGCCTGCCGGGCACGACGGCCCTCGCGGCCAAGACATCGGCTGATTTCACCGATCTGAAGGATCTGGATGCCGCCACGAAGGCGAAGTTCGATGCGCTGATCAGCGCGGGCGTGTTCAACGGGGTAAGCGAGGGCACGTTCGGCCTGAAGGAAGAAATGAATCGCGCCCAGTTCGCCAAGGTCGCTGCGCTGATCTTCGGCCTGCAGGTCGATGCCAGCCTGAAGACATCCACGTTCAAGGATGTCAGGCCGGACGACAAGGGAACCGGCTATGCGCTGCCTTACATCGAGGCGCTCAAGAACGCGGGAATTACGGACGGTTACGGAAACGGAACGTTCAATCCTGCAGGAGATGTCACGAAAGAGCAGCTGGCCACGTTCCTCGTGAGGGGCCTAGGCAAGAACGACGACGCCAAGGCGACTCCCGGCGTGAACGACTCGACCGTCTCGGAGTGGGCCCAAGGCTACGTCGCGCTCGCTCTGCAGATGAAGCTGCTGAGCAACGGCGCGGACGGCACATTCGGCGGATCCTCCAAGGCGACCCGGGACCTGCTCGTTGTAGGCGCTTATGAGGCGAAGCAGCAATACGTTTCGGCGATCAAGCCGAGTCCGACGCCAAGCGTGACGCCGACACCGAGCGCCTCGCCGAGTCCGACGCCGAGCGCGACGCCGAGCGCGACGCCAACGCCAAGCTCGACTCCTTGGCCGATCGTATGGCCGACGCCGGAGCCGATGCCAACCCCAACGCCGGAGCCGACGGCAACGCCAGCCCCAACGCCGGTACCGACGCCGACGCCGGTGCCAACCACGACTCCGGCGCCAGCGATTACGGAATTCATGGTTGAATCCGGCACGGTTGCCGGCTCGGTGCGCATCGTCTACGAAGCGGCTTCGGGCAACAGCTTGCGCATCGTCCAGCAGCAGGGTCCGTTCGAGGCGCCGAAAGTCGGGTCCCCCGCAGCTGCCATCGGCAGCGAATACGAGATTGGTGCGGATATCGCAGGCGTCAAGGCGGGCGAGCATATCGGCCTGTACGAAATCAATGCTTCCACCGGCGCGGTCGTCCGGTTCGCCGACATCGCGCTGCATTCGGAGTGGATCGGAATCGCCGCTCCAGCATTTGACATTCAGGACTTTTATTTTGAAAACGGTACAGAAGATGGCGTGAGGCTGATTATTTCGGGCACCGAAAAGCTGCATAGCTCCAATAAATGGATTTACCGTACCGTGACGGTGAATACGTATACTCCGGTTGCGGGAGCTTTGTTCTCCGGCACGGAGTATGCTCAGGATCAGGATATCGTCATCAGCGGCGGCAAGCATGTCATTGAATTTGCCGAAACCGATGCGGAAAATCGGGTCATCCGGTTCGGCATCCTGAATTACGATTCGGGCGTCCCGAACCCGAACCCGAACCCGGAAAATCCGGTCCATCCATTCCCTTATCCGCCCCGCTGATCGGACTGCCCGATAACGGGCGCGTTTTCGCCAAGAGCTTCGGCTTGCCTGGAACACGGGCAGCCGAAGCTCTTTCCTTTCTCCTCGCGGCGTGGGAATAGCATCGGCCGCTCCTGCGTCTGAAATCCTTCTTTTCGACATAGGCTGTAGAAGTTTGGGGATGGAGGTATCCGACTTGAGCGAGCTGCGAACCGAACAAGCACCGAGCGAGGAGCAGGGGCGTGCGTATGGGAGCCTCCCGCTTCTATTCGCTGCGAATAAGGGCCAGATGGACGGAAACATCGCCTTTCGCGCGCAAGAAGGCCGGTTCACGGCTTTCTTCCATGAAGACGGGCTGAGTGCGGTATTCTGGATGCTGGAGGAAAAAGGCGTCATGAAGGACGTGCGGGAAGGGATAGCGCTCTCCTGGGAGTTTCAGGGGGCTTCGCGCGTCGCGCCGGAAGGCCGGGAGCTGCAATCCGGACGCGCCCATGAAGTCCGGGGCCAGGGGGCGGGGCGCCGGGCGGTGACGGACATCCCCCTCTACGGGAGCATCGCCTACCCCGGCCTCTGGCCGGGCATCGAAGCGAGGCTGTCGGGCCGCGGCGGCGCGCTGAAATTCGACTGGCTGCTGGAGCCCGGCGCTTCGGTCGCCGACATCCGCCTCCTCTGCCGGGGAGCGGACGGCATCGAGATCGATGGAGAGGGGCATCTGCAGCTCGTGACGCCTTACGGGCGTCTGCAGGACGATCGCCCATGCGCCTACCAGGAGACGGGAGGGACCAGACGGGAAATCGGGTGCCGCTACGTGCTCCAGCCTGCGGCGGAAGGAGGCTGGTCCATCGGCTTCGAGATGACGGAGCCGCATGACGGGGCGTTGCCGCTCGTCATCGATCCGAGCCTCGTCTACTGCACGTATCTCGGGGGGACCGGGACGGAAGGCGGGTCCAAGGTGGCGGTCGACGCGACAGGCCATGCGTATGTGCTGGGCACGACGGCGTCGACGGACTTCCCCGTCGTGGCAGGGGCGTTTCAAACGGCGCTCGCGGGAGCGGACGATGTATTCGTCACCAAGCTGAACCCGTTCGGCACGGCGCTTGTCTATTCGACGTACCTGGGCGGATCGGCCCGCGAGACGGCGAACGACATCGTGCTCGATGCGGAGGGCAACGCTTACGTGACCGGAACCACGTTCTCCTCCGATTTTCCGACGACGCCCGGAGCGTTCCAGGAGACGGCTCCTTCCGCCCGGGCATCGGCATACGTGACCAAGCTGAATCCGACCGGAGCCGCGCTCGTTTACTCGACCTACCTCGGGGCGAGCGGGGGCGACGAGGGCCATGGCATCGCCATCGACAGCGCCGGCAACGCGTTTGTCGTCGGCACTACCGACTCGCCGGATTTTCCGACCACCCCGGGAGCCTTCCAGCCGACTCGTCCAGGAACGACGACGTCTGCCTACGCCGCCAAGCTCGACGCCGCCGGCTCCGCCCTGATCTATGCGACCTATCTCGGCGGCAGCGGGACGACGGACGCCGTCGCGGTATCCGTCGACGGCGCGGGGCATGCTTTCGTCGCCGGCAACACGGTCGCGCGCAACTTTCCGACGACGCCGGGGGCATTCCAGATCACGTACACGGGAGCCGGCATCAGCTACGTCACCCAGTTCAGCCCCGACGGCAGCAGCCTGGTCTACTCGACCTATCTGGGAGGCAGCGGCCAGGACATCAGCACCGACCTTGCGCTCGACGGCGCCGGGCACGCCTTCGTGCTCGGCTCCACGACCTCGGCCGACTTTCCGACCGTTCCCGGATCGTTCGTGGAAGCGGGCACCCGGCGCGTGTACGTCACCAAGTTCAATCCCAGCGGCACCGGACTCGTCTTTTCGGCGGCCTTCGGGGGCACCGGCAGCACCGCTACCGGCTCCATCGCCTTGCAGGCTTCCGGCGCGCCGGTCGTGACGGGCGGCACCTCGTCCTCCGATTATCCGGTGACGCCCGACGCGTTCCAGAGCACGATTCCCGGCTTGAGCTCAGCCGTCGTCACGCAGCTCGATCCGACCGGCAGCTTTCCGGAGTACTCGACGTACTTCGGCGGCACGTACATCGAGAGCGGGGCCGGCATCGCGGTCGATCCGCAGGGAGCGATCTACCTCGCCGGCACCGCGTTCTCGGCCGATCTGCCGGTGACGCCCGGCGCATTCCAGCCCGTCCGCAGAGGCATCGACGCCTACGTGGCGAAGCTGGGCCTCCTTGCCGAGTTGACGCTGGCCAAGTACCCCGAGCGCTTCGAGGTGCGGCTAGGCGACACGGTCGCCTACTACCTTCAGGTGAGCAATACCGGCCAGCAGGACCTCACCAACGTGCTGGTCGAGGACCCGGCCTTGTCGTTTTCCAAGCGCCTCCCATTGCTGGTCGCGGGAGAGGGCGAAGTGAACCGCATCCCGTTCGTCCCGCAGGCGGTCGGTCCGTTCGTGAATACGGCGAGCGCCTCCGCCGACCAGATCGCCTTCCCGTTGAAGGCGGAGGCGATGATCCTAGTCGTGGGAACTCCGTCCATCCTCGCGTCCAAGACGGCTTCTCCTCCTGCAGCCGAAGCCGGCCAGACCATCGTCTACACCATCGAGATCGTCAACAACGGCACCGCCGATCTGACGAACTTGAGCGTGGAGGATCCGCTGCTCGGATTGTCGCAGACGGTCGATCTGCTCACCGTCGGCAGCACGTTCACGATCGAGGTTCCCTTCACGATTCCGCCCGATGCCCGGCCCGGCCTGACGATCGCGAATTTCACGGTCATCCGGGCCGACAACCTCCCGACGGAGACGATCGGCACGGCGGTAGAGGTGCTGCCGTCGCCGCGTCTGAGCCTTTCCAAGACGGCCGACCGGTCCAGCGTCTATCCGGGGGACACGGTGACCTTTTTCATCACGGTACAAAATACCGGCAATGCGCCGGTCACGCAGATCGTCGTCACCGACGACCTCATCGGCACGAGCGTGACGATCCCGCTCCTGGCCGAGGGCGAGACGCGCGTGCTGGAGACGGCCTTCCTCGTGCCGCTGGAGGTGCCCCCGCGTGTCTATACGAATACCGCGATGGCCGTCAGCTCCCAGGCTCCGACCGTCACGGCAAGCGTCGATGTCGAGGTGCTGCGCGATCCGCGGCTCGGCATCCGCAAGCTGGCAGGCGTGATCGCGGCGGCTCCGGGCCAGACGGTCCCGTATGCGCTGGTCGTGAACAACGTCGGCAACGTGCCGCTGACCAACGTGCGCCTGCTCGATCCGACGCTCGGCTTCGACGTGACGATCCCGTCCCTCGATGTCGGCAGCCGCGCGGAGTATGACGTGTCCTACCTGATTCCTGCGGACGCGCCGGTCGGCCAGCCGGTCGTCAATCGCCTGACGGCCTCGGCCGACCAGCTCGAGCCGCAAACCGTCGAGGCGTCCGTCCTTGTCATCGGAGGAGCGCTCGTTCCGTCCAAGACGCCGGATGCGTCCGTCGTCTCTCCCGGCGCGACGGTCGTCTACACGTTGACGTTGACCAACGGCCTGCCGAGCGTCCAGACGGGCGTGACGCTGAGCGACCCGCTTCTCGGACTGGCAGAGACCGTGCCGGCGCTGCAGCCCGGAGAGACGATCGTGCGGACTGTCGCCTATGCCGTACCGGCCGCCACCCCGTCCGGCACGGTCCTGAGCAACACGTTCACCGCCGGGTCCGATCAGGTGCCGGCCCGGACGGCAGTCGCGGACGTGCTCGTCCTGTCTGCGCCGGCTCCGACGACCCTCGCGATCCTCAAGCTGCCGGATCGGAACGTGATTCTCCCCGGGGAGTCGATCCGTTACGCCGTGACCGTGACCAATACGGGGAGCGCTCCTGCTACCGCCGTATCGGTGCGGGACTCGCTGACCGGAACCGGCTTCGACTTGCCGTTTCTGGCCGCCGGCGAGACGATGGAGCTGGTGTTCGCCTATACGGCTCCGTCCGACGCGAGGCAGGGCACGGTCATCGCGAACCGCGCGATCGTCGACTGGGCGGAGAACGAGGGAGGTCCGATATTCAGCGAAGCCCGCGTCACGGTGGCGCTGCCGTCGACCTTGATCGAGCTGTCGGTGGAGGCCGATCCGCCCGTAGCCTTGCCAGGCCGCACCGTGCATAAGCGCATCCGCATCCGCAACGTGTCGGACCAGGCGTTCACCAACGTGCGGGTCATCGACATGCTCGTCTCGTTCAATACCGTCCTGCCGTCGCTCGCTCCCGGAGAGAGCCGCTTGTTCGACTTGCCCTTCGTCATCCCGCCCGATGCGATCGGAGGCACGAGGTATGTCAACACTGTCGCCGTCTTCTCCGACCAGACTCCGCTGCAGGTCGCGACAGCCGAGTTCGCCGCGCAGGCGATCGCCCGCTACGAGCTCGTTCACGCCGTCTCGCCGGCTGCGGCTCCGTGCGGAGCATTGGTCCTGTTCGAGGTGCGGGTGCGCAACACCGGCAACGTGCCGCTGCTGCGCGGCGTGCTGACGGGCCAGCTGCTGCGGCTGCGGCTGACGACCGACCGCTTCGAGGTCGGGGCAGAGGACGTGTTCCGCATCCCGTACCGGCTGCCTCATGTCGAACGAGACACGACGCTGACGAGCCATGTCCAGGTCGAGTTCCAGAATGCGCCGACCCAGAGGGCGAGCGCCTCCGTGCTGATCGTCTGCGAGGAGGAGGAGTAAGCGGGGAACGGCGGGAGTTGATTCAAGCGAACGACGCGCGGCGCAGCCGAAAGGGCTGTCACCGGCCCATCATCCGGGTCGGGGACAGCCCTTTTCGGCGTCAGGCTTTGACCGCCAGCACATCGTTGACGTTGTCGAAGGCAGCCAGCGGCTCGCCCGTTCATTTCGACCCAATTCCCTTGGCCCTCGCCTGCGTTTTTCTCCCCGGCGGGCGAAGGAAACGACAAAAAACCGCCTCGACAAGCGAGGCGGCGGCTGGGAGCGCGGCGGGCAGCGTTGGAAGCAGGGGGATGTCTCCGGCGATTACGGCGACGAAGGCGGCACCGGAGCGAGCGCAAGGATGCGGTCGTCGTTCTCCGCCGGGTTGCCGCGAGACCGGTTGCTCGTGAGCACGTACAGCGTGCCGTCCGGTGCTTCCACGATCGAGCGCAGCCGTCCCCACTCCTCCTCGAACAAAGGCGCCACGGAGGATACGCCTCCGTCCGCCGCAAGGGAAACCTGCAGCAGCCGCTCTCCGCGCAGCGCGGAGACGAGCAGGCGCCCCTTCCACGGACCTTCCGTCAGGAACGCCATGCCCGACGGAGCCCACGTCTCGTCTCCGCTATGCGCGGCCGGGACCTGCAGGGGTTTTCCGTCCGCGGCCACTCCGGTGTCGTCGCCCTCCACATTCGGCCAGCCATAGTTGGCGCCGGGGCGGATGCGGTTGATCTCGTCGTGGGCGGACTGGCCGTGCTCCGAGCTGTACAGCTCGCCGCTCTCCGGATGCCAGGCGAGGCCTTGGGGATTGCGATGGCCGAGGCTGTACACCGGCGAGCCGGGAAAAGGGTTGTCCGCTGGTATCGATCCGTCGGGCCTCAGGCGGAGAATCTTGCCGGCGAGGCTGTCGGGGTCCTGGGCCAGCTCCGGCTCCGACGCGTCGCCGGTCGTGGCGTACAGCATGCCGTCCGGACCGAAGCGGAGCCGGCCGCCGTTGTGGTTGACCGCACCCGGGATGCTGCCGAGCAGCACCCGGTCGATCCGCGCTTCCTCGCCATCGATGCGCAAGCGCAGCACGCGGTTCAGGACGCGCCCCCGCTCCTCGTAGGAGTGGTAAGCATAAGCGTAGCCGTTGTCGGCGAAAGCGGGATCGAGCGCGAGGCCGAGCAACCCTCCTTCTCCGCCGTCTGGACCCGGCAGCTCCAGCAGCGGCTTCTCGCGGAGCCGTCCCTCCTCGATGACCCGCAGCGCTCCCGGGCGCTCGGTGAAGAAGATGCGGCCGTCCGGAGCGAAGGCGATTTCCCACGGCAAGTCCAGTCCTTCCGCGATCACGGACGGCTCGTAGGGAAAGCGTCCCGCGTCGCCAGCGGCCCCCGAGGGCGGCTGCGCGGCAGGCGCCTCGCTTGGCGAGGCGGCAGGAGGAGGCGAAGCTCCACCGTCCTGCCGAAGCTCGTCGGCCGGGGCGCAGCCGCACAGCAGCAGGACGGCGGCGGCCGCTCCGAATCCTTTGCGGCGAATAGTCGTCAGCAAGTTCCATCTCCTCCTGGCCTGCGCAAGCGGGTAGACCGTTTGCCCTCATTTTACCCGAACGGGCAGGAATCAACCAGCAGCCGGCTCACTCCTCGGCCAGGATGGACTGACGCTGCCGGGAAATACGGCTCCAGTCTTCGGAGGCGGTTCCATGAGCGGCGATCAGCTCTTCGAGCTTTTCGCCGAGCCGCGAATCCGCGGCTTGATGCTGGTGCAGCTGGATATCCATCGCCACCAGCAAGAGCTTTGCCAGATCGAGCTCCTCGACCTCCATCGATGTCAGGTCTGCCGGGAAAAACTTGTTCAGCATGGCAGCCGCTGACGAGACATCCTCCTTGGAATACAACAGATCGTAAAGGATGCCGAAAGAGTCGGAATGCTCTTCGCTGGCAAGGCTCCGAAGAAAGGCGGAAGTTTCGGGGAGCTCCTCGTTCGGCGTGCCGATAAAGAGCGTATTTCCCCCCATATCCGTTAGGATGAACCGCCTATCCTCCTTCAAATGCTTCAATTTGGATATTCTTGGAATTCCGGTACGGGGAACTTTTCCGAGCGACTGTTTAAGCGCGTTCGTGAACTGCTCGTAGACACGATCGACTTGATCCACTCGTACATAGCACATCAGAGGGTTTTCGCCCGGAACCATCTTCTTGCTGCTGTAAAAATGCAGCTCGAGCGAGTCGAGCTGGAGAACCGCGTAGGAATAGGGACGATGGGAGAAGTAGGACAAGGTGAAGCCCAGCTTCTCGTAAAAGGAAACTTGATCCTTCATGGACGGACAAGGCAAAATGGGAATGATCTTGTTCATGCGAATAGGCACCTTCCTTGGGGGAGACTGTACCTTCATCGTACATGATTCGTGCAAATGCTAAGGTGGGGCGGATGGCAATCCGGCGCTGCCTTGCCAAACGGCTGAAAAGCCGTCATGTACTTGAACCTTTCATGATAGGGGGAAAGGAGACGGGATGAGAGGAATCGACATCGCCCGGAGCCTGAACATCAGTACGAGCGCGCTGCGGCACTACGAATCCTGGGGGCTTGTCCCTCGCATCGAGCGGTCGGCGAGCGGATATCGCATCTATACCCGGGAACACGAAGCCTATTTTCAATGCATCCGCGCGTTGATACCCGGGTTCGGCATGGAGCTGGTCCGACGCATCATGCCGCTCGTCCAGCAAGGGAAGAGGCTGGATGCGCTGTGGCTGCTCAACCGGGCCCAAGTCCATCTCCATGCGGAAAAGGAAACGGTGCAGCGAACGGTGGAGATGCTTGGCCTCCAAGCGCTGCATGAACCGTCCCTGCGCCGTGGAAAAAGCGCCTATACGATCGGAGAAGCCGCTGAGGAGGCCAAGGTGTCCGCTTCCGCCATTCGGCATTGGGAGAAGGAGGGACTGATCCGGCCCGAGCGACGGCCCGACAACGGGTACCGCATCTATCGCCCCTCGGACATCCGCAAGCTGCTCGTCATCCGTACGGTTCAAAGAGTCGTCTATTCCCTGGACGTCGTTCGCGAGGTCTTGTCCGAGCTGGACAATCATGACGTGGCTCAGGCCAAGGAAATGGCGATGCAGTCCCTTCATTACCTGGACGGCGCTCTCGTCGAGCAGATGCGGGGCATCGCCTGCCTGCAGACCCTGCTCGACTCGGCGCGCGAAGAAGAAGGGCAGCAGGAATGACCTCGCCGCAATCCGTTCGGGCGGGAGCCCGTTGCAATCGCGTTTCGGGTCCCGCCTTTCCGATCTCGGCAAAGCCCCTGCTGCCGGCGAGAGCCAGGCAGACAGGGGCTTTTGCCGCGGCCAGCGGCCAGGCCGCCTCGGTCAGTAGCAGCTGAACGAGTCGATGCGTCTCAGGTCGAAGCCGGAGAACGTCCAGAACAAGCCGTTCCACCGGAAGCCGGACACCGAGGTGCGGCCGACGAAAATCGGATAGAACCAAAAGCCGGGGCCGTTCGACGGCCAGATATAGGTGTAGCGCAGCACGCAGCCGGAGATGGCGCCCGGGTCGATCGCCAGCGTTCCGACCGTCAGCGGCTTGACCGGGATCGCTTGCGGGGGCGGAGAGGATGGCGGCTGCGGCCCGCCTGCCGGTCCGCCCGGCATTCCGCCGGGACCGGGGAATCCGCCGGGACCGGGAAATCCTCCGGGTCCCGGAAAGCCTCCCGGCAATCCTCCGCCCCCGGGAAACGGGGGCTGGCCCGGCGCCCCCGGGAACAGGCCGCCGAGGCCGCCCGGCTGGTTTTGAGGGAACAATACGGCCATGACAGATTCCTCCTTAGATCAGCGTAATGGCAAGCAGGTCGAACAGGACGAGCGGCAGGATGACGTTGTTGTAGAAGTACGGGTTGGGCGCACCGGGCAGGAAAGCCCTGTGGCCTTCGTTCGACAGCTGCAGGAACAGGATGCTGCGGTCGCAAAGCACGATCTTGCCTTCGTAGACGTCGCCGTCCATCGTCTCGACTTGGACGAGACGGTAGGCGTGCTCCGCGCACAGAGCATGCAGGCGCTGCTTGACGTCGAGCAGCGTTTCGTGATGGGCGGTCTCGCAGTGGTAGACGCGGCTCAGGGCCGGCGATTGCGGACCGGTAGCGTACGGATGCATGGACATGACCTCCGTTTTCTGGGCATAGCCTAGCGTATGCGCTCGCCCAGAAAGAGGTGCCGCTCGGGTTTGAGCGGCTCGGCCGGCGGGTATCAAAAAGAAGAATCTTTTTTTTGCTGAAAGTGAAACCAAGCTTCGCGAGCGGCGTATATCGACCTGATTCGCATCGCTCGGCCTAATTGCATAAGACTCCAAAGGGGAGTAACTGGTACAGTAAAGTCGTCAATCCGAGAGCGAGAGCTCTCCGGCTTTATTGGCAGCGCCGCATCATTTGGCGCTGTTGGTGAGACCTTTGTCCATGAAGCGTCTTTTCTCATGGGCAAGGGTCTTTTTGCCTTCATCCGGGCACATCGTATTTCATTAGGGGAGGAAAGAACATGGATTTTGCATTGCTGATGGAGTACGGATGGGTGCTGCTCGTCCTGATCGCGCTGGAGGGCTTGCTGGCGGCGGACAACGCGCTCGTGCTGGCCATTATGGTCAAGCATCTGCCGGATGAGCAGAGAAAGAAGGCGCTCTTCTACGGCCTGGCGGGAGCGTTCGTATTCCGCTTCGCGTCGCTGTTCGTCATCTCGTTCCTGGTCGACGTCTGGCAGGTGCAGGCGATCGGCGCGCTCTACCTGCTGTTCATCGCCGCCAACCACATCTTCCGCAAGGTCATCGTCAAGAGGGCGAAGCAGGAAGTCGAACCGCACACGGCCAACGAGCCGAAGAAATCCGGCTTCTGGGGCACCGTCATCAAAGTCGAGCTCGCCGACATCGCTTTCGCCGTCGACTCCATCCTGGCGGCCGTCGCGCTTGCCGTCGCCTTGCCGGAGACGACGCTGCCCAAGATCGGCGGCATGGACGGCGGCCACTTCGTCGTCATCTTCCTCGGCGGATTCATCGGCCTGCTGATCATGCGCTTCGCGGCCAACGCCTTCGTCAAGCTGCTGGAGGCGCGGCCGTCGCTCGAGATCGCGGCGTTCGTCATCGTCGGCTGGGTCGGCGTCAAGCTCGCGGTGCATACGCTGTCGCATCCTTCGCTGCATGTCATCCCGCATGACTTCGCCGAGTCGACCGGCTGGAAGCTCGTGTTCTACGGCGTCCTGGTCGCGATCGCCGTCACCGGCTGGTTCATGTCGGGCCGCAAGACCGGCAAGCAAGACGAAGCGAAGCCGGTACCGGCCGAGTTTCCGGAATAAGCTTTCTGGATTCAAGTTGGAGCTCTCCTCGCGCAGATGCGGGAGGAGAGTTTTTTTTATCTGAATTAAAGAGGAAGGACTCGCGAACGGCATCATCGCAGCTTGGGCCTAGCTTCGAACACGTTCAAGAACCGCGCTCCCCTGGCCAGGGGACCGCGGTTCTTTCCATTTCCGATCCTGTTTTCTGCATCGCCGGGCGCCGCTCTTGCGTATTCAACACGATCAGGATCCAGAAGGAGGAATGGACATGAAGCTCGTCCTGGAGCAGATCAGCAAGACGTTCGACAGCAAGCCGGTGCTGAGGGAAGTATCCTACACGTTCGAGAAAGGCAAGATCTACGGCCTGCTCGGCCGGAACGGAGCGGGCAAGACGACGCTGTTCAACAGCCTCAGCCGCGAGCTGAAGATGGACGGCGGCGAAGCGTATCTTGAGGAGGACGGGATCAGGCGGCCGCTGCGCGAGACGGATGTCGGCTACGTCTATTCGCTGCCGATCCTGCCCGAGTTCCTGACCGGGTACGAGTTCGTGAAATTTTACCTCGAGGCGAACCCGCAGCGGCGGGAGGGCGCGGCGGACATCGATATCGATGCCTGGTTCGACCGGATGCGCATCGACGCCCAGGATCGGCACCGCCTCATCAAAGGCTATTCGCACGGCATGAAGAACAAGGTGCAGATGCTGCTCTTCTTCCTCGCCGACCCTCCGGTCATCCTGCTCGACGAGCCGCTCACCTCCTTCGACGTCATCGTGGCGCTGGAGATGAAGCAGATGCTCCGGGAGATGAAGCAGGACCATATCCTCATCTTCTCTACGCATATCCTGCAGCTCGCGACCGATCTGTGCGACGAGCTCGTCGTGCTGAACCAGGGCTCGCTCTCCTCCGTGCCGTCCGAGCTGCTGCGCAGTCCGGAGTTCGAGCAGGAGGTCGCCCGGCTGCTTCAGGACGGATCGGCCGATGAGTAGCGTCTACCGGCTGATTCGCGCCATCCAGGTCGTCTCGTTCGCCAACCGCTTGCTCTATTACGTGCGGCGGCTGCCGTGGATCGGCCCCCGCGTGCCGGAGTCGCTCTATGCCCGCAGCGGCTGGAAGCGGGCCGCCTCCTGGGCGGCGATCGTGCTGGAGCTGATTTGGGCCGTGGCTAACAAGCTGATTTACGTCGGGCTCTGCGTCGTGCTGCCGGCGTTCTGGTTGCGGGATGCCGGACATGCGGCGGATCCGCTGCTGTCCTCGCTCGCGATCCTGCTGCCGCTCAGCTTCTTCACCGCCTGCATCTGGAACGCGCGTGCGCTTGAGCCGAGACGCGACAAGTTCGTCGCCGTCAAGCTCATGCGGATTCCCGGCGAGCTGTACATGAAGGCGACGCTGACGTACCGGTACGTCTTCTTCTTCCTGTCATTCCTGATCGCCCTCGTCCTCCTGCTTCCGTTCGTCGGAGGCTCCATGCTCGGCGGAGCGCTGCTGGCGCTGTCGATCGTGCTGTGGCGGCTCGCGGCCGAGTATGGGCATCTGCTGCTGTTCGAGCGGACCGGGATCGTGCTGATTAAAAAGAACGGCATCGTCTGGGCGTCGATCCTGCTCGGACTCGCGCTCGCCTACGGCCCGCTGCTGCTCGGCATGGAGCCGGACCTGCGGCAGCTCGCCTCGCCGGGCGGTGCCGCCGTCGTCGCGGTGATCGGCGCGGCGGCCGCATGGAGGCTCGCCCGCTATCCCCGCTACCGCGAGGCCGTCGAAGCCGCCACCCGCCGCGACGATCCGCTGCTTGATCTCGGCCGGATGATGGCGGAAGCGAAAAAGGCAGATGTCGCCGTCAAGAAGGGCGACCTCGATGGATCCGCAGCGGCCGGAGGCGGCCGCGCCCCGGGCTCGAGCGGATATGCCTACCTGAACGCGCTGTTCTTCGCCCGTCATCGCCGGCTCGTCCGCCGCCCGCTGTGGATTCGCCTCGCCATCGTGGCGGGAGCGGGGGCGGCCGGATGCGCCGTGCTCGCCGTGCTGCGCCCGGATCCGGGCTCTTGGAATCCGGCTTCGCTGGCCGTCTACCTGCCGTTCGGCCTTTATCTGCTCTCCGCCGGAGAGCGGATCTGCCGGGCGCTCTTCTACAACTGCGACATGCCGCTGATGCGGTACTCCTTTTACCGGGCGGCGGCGCCCGAGCACTTCCGTCATCGTCTCGTCCGCCTGGCCGGCATGAATCTGCTCACGGGAGCGGCCGCGGCGGCCGCGCTTACGGCTGCGGCGGCCGTCGCGGGAGCCGCATTGCCGCTCGCCGAGCTGCTGCTGGTGTGGGCGGTCGTGCTTTCGCTGGCGCTGCTGTTCTCGGTGCATCATTTGGCGCTCTACTATTTGCTTCAGCCTTATACGACAGAGATGGATGCCAAGAATCCGCTGTTCCATGTCGTCAACATGGCGCTCTCGGCAAGCTGCTGGCTCGTGCTGCTGCTGCGCCCCGAGCTTCCCGCGCTGGCGGCCGGCTCCGCGCTGGTGCTGGCGCTGTATGCGGCGGCGGCGCTGCTGCTGGTGCGCCGCTTCGGGCCAAGAACGTTCCGGATCAAGTAAGCCGTCGTCCTGGACGGCCGAAGCAGGCGCCCTTCGACGCGTACTAGGCCAACCCGCCGCCGTCATACGCATAGGAAGATGCACGGCCCGCGGAGCGGCCGGGGACAAGGGAGGGCTCGAAGCGGATGACGGCGATAGGAGAGCAATTCATATTTGACTTCACGGGAGCGCAGCAGACGTGGAATGTGCCGGGAGACGTGGGCGTGATCCGGATCGAATGCTGGGGAGCGCAGGGCGGGACAGCCACGACGCGGGGCATCGGCGGACTCGGCGGCTACGCCGCCGGCACGTTTCGGGTGACGCCCGGCGAGCCGCTCGTCGTGGCCGTAGGCGGTATGGGGGAGAACGGCCGGCTGAACGGGCCGGCGACGGCGGGAGGCTTCAACGGGGGCGGAAGCGGCGGCCCGGGCTTCAACAATTCCGCCTCCGGCGGAGGAGGCGGCGGGGCCAGCGATGTCAGGCAAGGCGGCAATGCGCTGGCGAACCGGATTCTCATCGGCGCGGGAGGCGGCGGCGGGGTCGGCACCTTGACCAGCCCTACGCAGGGCTTTCGGGGAGCTGTGGGCGGCGGCTTGCAGGGTGCGGACGGCACGGGCGACGATACGGCGGCGCCGGGCAAGGGCGGCACGCAGACGTCCGGCGGAGCCGGGGGAGTCGGAGGAAGCAACCGCGGCACGCCGGGAGTCCTCGGTCAAGGCGGCAGCGGCACGGGAAATCAATACGAAGGCGGGGCCGGAGGAGGCGGCGGCTTGTACGGCGGCGGCGCCAGCGGAGCCGGCAACGGCAACGACGGATCGGCAGGCGGCGGCTCATCGTTCCTGGGCGCCGCTTATGACGCGCTGACGACGGCCGGCGTGCAGGAAGGCAACGGCCGCATCGTCATCACCGCCCTCGGCGTGCTGACGTTCGACGTCGTCAAGACGGGCGACCGCAACGAGGCGGCGCCGGGGGATACGGTGCAGTTCTCGATCGTCGTGACCAATACGGGCAATTTCCCGATTGCCAACATCGCCGTGAACGACCCTCTGATCGGCATCAGCACGACGCTGCCGCAGCTCGCCCCGGGCCAAAGCGAAGCCGTCGCGGGCATGTACACGATCCCGGCGCAGGCACCGCCCGGCGTCCTGACCAATACCGCGACCGTCCAGCCGCAGGATATCGCTCCCAAGACCGCGAGCTTCGACGTGCTGATCTCGGAGGCGCCGTCGCTGCTGTTCACCAAATCAGTCAATCGCGCGCAGGCGGCGCCGGGCGATACGGTCATCTTCACGATCCGGGCGCAAAACCTCGGCAACGTCGACTTCGTCAACCTGACGCTGACCGATCCGCTGCTCGGACTGGAGCAGCATATCAACCGGATCATCGCGGGCGAGGAGTTCGTGCTGACCTGGCCGTACGTCATCCCTCCGCTGACGCCGCCCGGCTTCCTGACGAATCTGGCGCGCATCCAGGGCGACAATCTGAGCCCGCAGCTCGTCGGCGTCTCGCTGACGATCGAAGGCGCCGCGCAGCTGAGCGCGGTCAAGACGACGACGCCGAACGTCGTCCGGCCGGGTGATACGCTGACGTATGTCGTCACGGTGACGAACATCGGCAACGTCGAGCTGACGAACGTACGGGTCGTCGACAGCCAGGTCCTGCTCGACGAGACGATACCCGTACTTCGTTCGGGAGAAGCGCGCGAGGTGACGGCGACGTATTTCGTACCGCTCAACACGCCGCCCGGCGTGTATACGAATACGGCCTTCGTCACATCGGACCAGACGCCGATCCCGCTGCCTGCGGAGTCGTCGGCCGAAGTGCTCGCCGTGCGGGCGATCGGGCTCGTCAAGTCCGTGACTCCCGCTGCAGCCGCGCCGGGCCAGACGGTCGAGTTCCTCATTCAGGTCGGCAATCTCGGCAACGTGCCGCTCGGTCCGGTCCGGCTCGTCGACCGGCTGACCGGCCTGGACGAGACGATCCCGGGGCTTGCAGTCGATGAAATCGTCGACGTGGAGGCGCCGTACGCGATTCCGATCGGGACGCCGATCGGCTCGAGAGTGTTCAACTTCGCCGTGGCGACGTCGGAGGGAGCCGACCCGGCCGAGGCCTCGACGTTCGTCGACATCGTAGCGGCCGGGCTTGCGATCGCCAAGTCCGGCGACCGTACGGTCGCCGCTCCGGGCGATGCCATCGCCTATACGCTGACCGTCGTCAATACGACGTCGCTGACGCAGACGAACGTGCTGCTGTCCGATCCGGCAGCAAGCTTTGCCGAGACGGTTCCCGCACTGGCTGCGGGAGCGACGATCACCCGTACCGTGGGCATCGTCGTGCCTGCCGGGGCGGCGAACGGCAGCGTCGTGGAGAACGTGCTGACCGTCTCGTCGGATCAGACGCCGGCTCAGCAGGCGGCGTTCCAGACGGTCGTCCAGACCGTTCCGCCGCAGCAGACGACGCTCTCGATCCGCAAGCGCTCCGACCGGCTGGTCGCCGGGCCGGGAGAGCCGATCCTGTTCACCGCCGAGGTCACCAATACCGGTCCGAGTCCGGCGACATCGATCCTGGTGACCGACATCCTCGCCGGCTATACGCAGGCGATTCCGGCGCTGGCGCCGGGCCAGACGGCGGTGACGAGCTTTATCTACACGGTGCCGCCGGGCACGCGGCAAGGCACCGTGCTCGTCAATACGGTGACGGCCGCCGCGCCGGAGGTGCCGCAGCAGCTGCAGCCGGTGACCGATTCCTTGTCCGTGCTCGTCGCGCTGCCGGATTTCCTGCTGGAGCTCGCGAGCCGCGCCGTGCCCAATCCCGTTCCGTACCGGGGCAGCACGCTGATCGAGATTACGGTCCGCAACATCTCCGGCCAAGCGCTGACAGGGGTGCGCGTGCTGGAGTCGCTGACCGAGTTCGCCACGGTCATCCCGGTGCTGCCTGCGGGCGACAGCCGCACGTTCTCGGTGCCGTTCACGCCGCCGTCGGGCACGCGCGGGGGGACGGTGTTCGACAGCTTCGCTACAGCGTTCTCCAACGAGACGGCGCTGCGCCAAGTGCTCGTGCCGATCGTGGCTGCCGTGCGGAACGACGCGCTCCTGACGGAAACCGTCTCGCCGCAGGTGGCGTCTCCCGGAGGCGTCGTCGTCTTCTCGGTCCGCATCGCCAACACGGGCAACGTGCCGTTCGTGAACGGCGTGCTGCAGCTGCCGCTGTTCGGCCTGCGGCTGACGACGGAGTCGTTCGAGATCGGAGCGGACCAGACGCTTCGGCTGCCGTACCGCATCCCGGACGACGCGCCGGAAGGACTTATCGTGAGCGAGGCGATCGCCTCCTCCGACAACGGCCCGACGCTGCGGGCGACCGCTGCGGTACGGGTCGTGCACGAGGAAGAATAACCCTCAAGCGACCGCTCGCTGCAGTCGCCTCCTTGCGGACAGCAGGCGGCAGGGCGGCTTCAATGCTCGGCGATCATCCGTCCAGGCCAGGCGCCTGGACGGATTTTTTTGTGCGTGCATGGAAATTTAGGGATGCTGGCGGATTGAGTTGACTTGGTTCGTGTTTTTTCGACATAATTTATGAAGATTGCTTTCAGCCGGCGGCTGAAGCTCAAGCCATAACGCAGAGGGATCGTGAAGCGACAAAGATGTTTGCGACAATCAACGGAACGAGGCTGTATTTTGATATGGAAGGCTCCGGCTACGTGCCGGTCGGGGAGCGCATGGAAGCCCGTCCGGTGCTGTTCGCCATCCATGGCGGACCGGGGAGCGACCATTCCGACTTCAAGCCGTGGCTGACGCCGCTGGCGGACCGGCTGCAGATCGTCTATCTCGATCAGCGCTGCAACGGCCAGTCGGAGCGCGTCGATCCGGCGACCTGCACGCTGGAGCAGCTGGCCGACGACATCGAGGAGCTGCGGCGGTACCTCGGCTTCGGGCGCATCCATCTGCTCGGCCACTCCTTCGGCGGCATGGTGGCGCAGGTGTTCGCGGCGCGCTATCCGGACTCGCTGGACAAGCTGCTGCTCATCTGCACCGCGCCGAGCCGGGAGTTCTACCCGGCGGCGCTGGAGTTCGCCTCCCGCATCGCGACGCCGGAGCAGCTCGCCGTCATTCCCGAGCTGTTCGAGGGAAGGATCGAGGACGAGGCGCATCTGATCCGCTGGTGGGACGTCAACTACGACCTTTACTTCCATGTGCGCGACGAGCAGGTGATGCGGGAGACCGGCAACCGCCCGATCGGCTCGATGGAAGTCGCCAACTATACGTTCAAGCATTTCATTCCGCAATATGACGTGCGCGCCTCCTTGCCGGGCTTCGCGATGCCGACGCTCATCGTCGGCGCGCGCCACGACTGGATCACGCCGCTTTCCCAAGCGGAGGAGATGCACCGGCTCATCCCCGGCTCGGAGCTCGCCGTGTTCGAGCATAGCGGGCACATGCCGTTCATCGAGGAGCACGAGGCGTTCCTGGACGAGCTGAGGCGGTTCCTGGACGGGGAAAAGGGTTCGGCTTCGGCGGAGGGACCGCGATGACGAGCGCGATGGACCTGGCCGCCTGGCGGCAGTGGAGGCTCGATTCGTCGACCGGCGACCTCGGCGACTTGTCGCTGATCGCGCTGCATGAGCTCGCGGAGCCGTCGCGCCTCGAAGGACTGCCCGGCGTCTGGTCGCCGGCGGACGGAGGCCTGCTCGCCGAACTGTCGCCCGAGGACGGAGCGTGGATGAACGGCCGTCCGGCAAGCGGCGAGATTCGGCTGGAGGAGGATGGGGCGGCCGTTCGGTTTCCTTCCGGACTCGCCGCCGCCGCGACCTCCCAGCCGGGCTCGCCCCATCTGCTCGCGGTATGGGATCCGCGGGCCGAGCGGCTCGGGCGCTTCGACGGCATCGACGTGTATCCGGAAGACGAGATGGCGGTGTGGACGGGAGTGTTCGAGGCGTCTGCGGACGGCACGGCCGACTTCCGCCACCAGGGCGACCGGGATGGCGCCACGCGCCGCCACGGATCGCCCGGCGAGATCGTCGTGCAGCGCGACGGAGAGACCTTCCGACTCGTGCCGTTCGGCTCGGGAGAAGGACTTGTCGTGACGTTCGCCGACCGGACGAGCGGGCCCGAGACGTACGGACCGGGACGGATGCTGCTCGTCGCCGGGCCGCTGGAGGACGGGCAGCAGGTGAAGCTCGACTTCAACCGCGCTTTCCTGCCGCCGTGCGCGTTCTCGCCCGCTTTCAACTGTCCGCTGCCTCCGCGCGCCAACCGGCTGCCGCTTGAGATTCGCGCCGGAGAGAAAAACGCGCTTTGGAAAAGCGAACAGGCGTGAGCGCCGGATTCCCAGGCGGCTTCGAAACAAAGAAGGACCGGATGGCTGCATGCAGCCCTCCGGTCCTTCCCTGCGCTCGGAGGAAGGAAGAATTTTCTTCAGAGCGGGATGTTTTCGACAAAATAACCCAAAAATAAAGATCATTCGACAAATTTCACGGTTCTTCTATTGACAAGACGTCCAGAAAGACCCGATACTGAATAAAATCAAAGCTGTTTGATCGGAATTAAGGTCAGAAGGGGAGTCGAGAGATATGAAACGAATCGGAAAAGGGGCGCTTGCGCTGGTGCTGTCCGCCAGCCTTGCGCTCGTATCGGCTTGCTCGAACGCGAGCAGACCGGCCAATGAGCCATCCGGAGAAGCTCCGGCTGCCGGAGGCGCCAAATCGGTGACGGTCGGCGTCACCTACGCCCCGAGCAACATCAACCCGCTCGCGCCGGTAGGGCTCGTCTCGACCTATGTCGCAAGCCTGCTGTTCCCGCCGCTGGTCGATCTGGACTCCGACCTGCAGTACAAGCCGATGCTGGCCGACTCGATCGAGACGAGCGACAACAAGACGTTCACAATCAAGCTGAACGAGAAGGCCGCCTGGACCGACGGCAAGCCGGTGACGGCGGATGACGTCATCTTCACGCTCGGCCTCATGTCGAATCCGAAGGTCGCCTCCAACCTGGCCTACCAGTTCGCCATCATCGAGGGACTGGACGACGCCGGCTACCTGCCGGAGGGCCAGAGCGCGATCAGCGGCGTCAAGAAGGTAGACGAGCGCACGCTGACGGTGACGACCAAGGCGCCGACGACGCTCAGCATCTTCCAGGATACGATCGGCAAGAACCTGCTGACGCTCCCGCAGTCCGCGCTCGCGGGCATCGCGCCGGAGGAGCTCGCGAAGAGCGACTTCATGCAGCGGCCGGACGTGACGAGCGGCCCGTTCAAGCTGGCCGAGTACAATCGCGACCAGTTCGTGCGCCTGGAGGCGAACGACGCTTACTTCAAGGGCGCTCCGAAGCTGGACGCTCTGAACTTCAAGGTGCTGCAGGGCAACGCGGTCACCGCCCAGCTGCAGAGCGGCGAGATCGACATGAACATTCCGTCGGCGGGCGTCATCCCGGTCGGCGACTACGAGAAGGTCAAGGGACTGCAGGGCATCCGCACGGTCGAGGCGGCTCCGCTCGCGACGCAGTTCATGTACATCAACGAAAAGGCCGTCCCGGATGCGAAGCAGCGCCAGGCGATCAGCTACGCGATGAACCGCCAGCAGATTGTCGACAAGCTGCTGCATGGCGCGGGCGAGGTCGTGGACAGCTATTTCACCAGCTATAGCCCTTACCGCGACGAGAGCGTGCAGCCGGCCGTCTACGATCCGGACAAGGCCAAGTCGCTGCTCGCCGAATCCGGCTGGGACAGCGGCAAGACGCTGCGGCTGTACGTCCTGTCGGGCGACGCGACGCTCGAGCAGGCGGCCAGCATCGTGGCCGAGAACCTGCGCGCCGCCGGCGTGCAGACGAAGATCCAGATGATGGACCTCGCGACGCTGATCGACAATCTCGTCAAGATGGACTATGACCTCGGCATCCTCACCGTCTCGCTGACGCCGATCAACCCGCTGCCGGACATCGCCTATTTCCTCAAGGAAGGCAATCCGAGCGGCTACAAGAACGCCGAGGCGGAGAAGCTGCTGGACGCCATCGCCGCCGAGACCGACGAGGCGAAGATCAAGCAGTCCTACAGCGACCTGCAGAAGATCATCGCCCAGGACGTGCCGATGCCGGCGATCTATGCGACCAAGGCGCTCGGCGCGGTGAACGAGCGGGTAACCGGAGCGGAGCCGAAGGACTTCGGCATGTTCATCAACGTATATGAATGGGACGTGAAGTAGACGCGAGCGGGCGTTAACGATTCGAGGTGCAGGCATTGCTGACTTATGTGCTGCGGCGGCTGCTGACCGCCGTGCCCGTGCTGCTGGGCGTCACGGTCATCAACTTCATCATCATGCGCATGGCTCCCGGCAACCCGGTGGACATGCTGGTCAGCCCCAAGCTGCCGGCCGCGGCGGCCGAAGCCCGGCGGCTGGCGCTCGGGCTGAACGAGCCGGCCTACGTCCAGTACGGCCTGTGGCTCAAAAATCTCGTGCTGCACGGCGATCTCGGCTATTCGCTCATCACCTACGAGCCGGTGACGCGGATGATCGCCGAGCGCCTGGGACCGACGCTGCTGCTCATGGGCACGGCGCTCGCGCTCGGCCTGCTCGTCGCGGTGCCGCTCGGCGTGCTGAGCGCGACGCGGCAGTACTCCAAGCTCGACTATCTGGCTTCCACCGGGTCTTTTCTGGGCTTGTCGGTGCCGAGCTTCTTCCTGGCTCTCGGCCTCATCTATGTGTTCGCTATCCAGCTGCAGTGGCTGCCCTCGGGCGGCATGACGGAGCTTGGCGGCTCCGGCGGCTGGCTCGACCGGCTGCGCCATCTGATCCTGCCGGCGCTCGTGCTGGCGGCGGCGGTCGCAGGGCGCATCATCCGCTATGTCCGCTCCAGCATGCTGGAGATTCTCGGCCAGGACTATCTGCGCACCGCCCGCGCCAAAGGCGTGCGCGAGACGCTCGTCGTCGGCCGCCATGCGATGCGCAACGCGCTCATCCCGATCGTCACCGTCATCGGGCTGGAGATGTCGGTGCTGCTCGGCGGCGCGGTCGTCGTCGAGCAGGTCTTCGCCTGGCCGGGCATCGGGCAGCTGATGCTGTCGTCCATCATGAGCCGCGACTACTCCACGCTCATGGGGCTGAACCTGATGGCCGCGGTGTCCGTCATCGGCGTCAATCTGGCGACCGACTTCATCTATGCGGCGGTCGATCCCCGCGTCCGCACGAGCTACGAGGGGGAGGGCGCGGGATGAATCTTTTCCGAAGGTATTTCGCCGTTGGCCGGGGCCGGGGTCCGGCGATGCCGGGCCGGGCAGGGCTTGGACCGGATTCGCCAGGTGCGGGTCCGGAAGGACCGGCTGGGCCGGAGCCAGGCACGCCGGGGCCCGCAGGCCCGGAGCTGGCTGCCGACCCCGGCGCCGTGTCGGGCCGGATGTTCCTCCGGCGCTTCCGCCGCCACAAGCTCGGCGTCGCCGGCGCGATCGCGCTCGGCGTCATGGCTCTCGCGGCGCTGCTGGCGCCGCTGATCGCGCCGTACGATCCGGCGGCCGTCACCGACTCGTTCGGCGAGGGGCCGTCGCTGCGCCATTGGCTCGGCACCGATCCGATCGGCCGCGACATGCTGAGCCGGCTCATCTACGCCGCTCGCGTCTCGCTCGCCGCAGGCCTCGGGGCGATGGCGATCGCGGCGGCCGTCGGCACGCTGCTCGGCCTGATCGCCGGCTACGCCGGCGGCTGGATCGACGGCGTCATCATGCGCATCACCGACATCTTCATGGCGTTCCCGTACCTGATGCTCATCCTCGTCGTCGCGAGCCTGATCGGACCGGGTCTGACCAACATCATCCTCATCCTCGGCCTGCTCGGCTGGCCGGCGGTCGCCCGCCTCGTGCGCGGCAACGTGCTCGCGATCAAGCAGGCGGACTACGTGACCGCGGCGGTCGCGCTCGGGCTCAGCCGCACGCGCATCCTGCTGCGCCACATCCTGCCGAACACCGTCGCGCCGATCCTGATCTATGCGACGAGCGGCGTCGCCGGCGCGATCCTCGACGAGGCGGCGCTCAGCTTCCTCGGCCTCGGCGTGCAGCCGCCGGACGCGAGCTGGGGCAACATGCTGGCGAGCGCACAGTCGCTGACCGTGCTCACCTCGCAGCCGTGGCTGTGGGTGCCGCCGGGCGTGGCGATCATCGTCACGGTGCTGGCCGTCAACTTCGTCGGCGACGCCCTGCGCGACGCGCTCGACCCGCGCAACCGGCACTAGCGGGACGCGCCCGACCCGCGCAACCGGCACTAGCGGGACGCGCCAAGGAAGGGCGAGGAGCTTAAGCGCCGCAGGCGCGCTGAATGCGTTCGGCCGCCTGCCGCCCCGCTCCTACCGCGCTCGGTCCTGGCCGCCTGCCGCCCCCGCTGCGCTCGCTCCTGGCCCGCATCTTGTCCGAGCTCTAACGAAACCACACGACGTTATTCGGCCCAAATGGCGTACATCGATCGTTTAACGATATGGAGAGACGCTATCGGCCAGGAAACGGCAGTTTTTCGTCCGAATCAGCAGCGATAGTGCGTGACCGTTTCGTTTGAATTCCAAAACAAGCTTTTTGGGTGAAATAGCGCTTCTCGGTTTCGTTAGAGTCGTCATGACGCGGAAGCTTCCGCGCTGCCACGTGCAGCAAATTTTGATTTTCCTCTATAAAAAGAGCATCGCCTCGGCGCAAGCCGAAGCGATGCTCTTTTTGGGTTGCCGAGGGTTCATCCTCCGGCTGCGAGGACGAGCAGCATGGAGAAGATCCACATGATCCCGCCGAACAGCAGCGACGCCACGAGCTTCAGCCCATCGGACTTGTCTTTGGCGAACAGCTGCAGCATCGCGAGCAAAAAGAAGAAGGCAAGGAAAGGCATGGCGTAAAAGGCGCCGAATATAGCGATGAATTCCACCTGAGCAAGCTCCTTTCGCGCCCCTTTGCCGAAGAGAGAGGGGAGTCTTGAATCGAATATCCTTCCATTTCAGCATAATCGCCTAAATTCGGCAAGTACGCGCGCTACTCGAACCAGCCGGCCACGACGCTCCACCAGCGCTCGAGCCGCGCGATCCAGCGGTCGGCCTGCCGGCCTTGCTGGACGAGATGGATGATCCAGTCCCAGTCCGAGAGGAACTGGATGACGGTCAGCACGAGCATCGCGACGACGAAGCCGAACGTCAGCGTGAACAGCAGCTGCAGCCGGAAGTAGCCGATCAGCAGCCGCGACAGCTTGCGCACCTCGTCGGGCGACTCCGCCGACTGTTCGATTCGCAGCGCCTGCGAGGCGAGCCTCAGCATCCACACGGCGGCGACGACTTCGAGCAGGCCGGCGAGCGTGCCGAGGCCGAAGTTCATCATGCCGACGACGCATTGGAACAGGCCGAAGAAAAGCGTGGCGATCGCGGCGCTCCTCATCCAGAAGGCGAGGCGGCGCCAGTCGCTTTTGGCGGGGGAGGGGGCAGGAGCGCTCGCAGGCGAGAGGCGGCGGAGCGGATCGGAAGCAGAATCAGAAAGAGGCGGCAGCATCGGATCGTTCATGAGAGGCGATGGGCTCCTTCGTTCAGTGGGTTGGGTGGAGCAGATGCAGATGAGCAGGCCGGGCGCCAAGATGAAGAAGGATCTATCTTCATCCGGATGGTCGGATCCCGCAGCCTATGCTTGACATCGGATTTCCCGTTGCCTATAGTAAGAGCAATTCCCTCTTTATTTAGTAAATGACTAAATCATAAACCTTGCTTTCTCACGAAGGAGGATCAGCCGTGAACATGAAGATTCCGACGACGCTGAAGCACAAGCCGGTGCTCGTCTCCGAGAACTACAGCCAGGTCGACGGCCGCTACGCGCCCGACTCCGAGGCGAAGGGGCTGTCGCTCGGCCTCGCGCAGTGGAACGACCGGGGCAAGGTCGACATCTCGGCCAAGGTATGGCGCCATACCGGCGGCAAGTGGTCGCGGCAGTCCGAGGAGCTGCCGCTGCACCGCGTGCTGGATCTGGCGATCCTCGTCGCGAGCGGCATGGTCCACTTCCGCGAGGCCTACCGCCATGAGGGGCTCTACGACCCCGAGCAGCCGGTGCTGGACCGCATCGGCCTGCAGGGAGATGCGATGACGGTATCGGTGTGTACGGACAACGAGCGCATCGGCGAGGACATCCGGCTGTTCAGCCAGGCGCTGAGTGACGACGGCGAGCTCATCGGCGAGCGGCTGCGGGTGCTGTCCGGGCTGCTCAAGGAAATGGGTTATTGAGCAGGCACCGGGAGACGATCGCGCCCAGCGAGCGGCTGGCCGACTGGGCAGGCTGCGTGGCCGGACTCACCCAGGTGCAAAAAAGAGGCTGCAAGCGATTCGCCGAAGCGAATCTAGGCTTGCAGCCTTTTTTCCTCTGATGTAGCCGAGCATCCGGCGCTCCGCGCATCGCTTCCGGCAGGGGCGAAAGAAGCGGTCAGCCGCCAGGCGGCGCCCCCGCTTAGCGCATCGCTTCCAGCACGCGCGCCCGCAGCGTCTCCGAAGCGGGCCGGCCATGGACCAGCTCCAGCGCCCAGAGCACCGCGCCGGACGCCGGCGGCTCCTCCAGCAGCCGGAACCGCAGCTCCGTCTGCGGCAGCAGCGCGCGTGCCTCCTCCATGTACAGCTCGCGGAGGATCGGCGGCGACGCCTTGACCCACACCGAGCCGGCGAGCACGACATCGACCGGGCCGCTCCCGAAGTCGAGTCCGCGCACGCAGCCGGCCGTCGACATCGCCATCTGCCGCGCGGAATGCCGCACGGCCGCCAGAGCCGCGGCGTCGCCCGACGCGGCCGCCTCCAGCAGCAGCGTCGCCAGCTCCGTCGCCGGCAGGGAGCGCGAAAGCATCGCCTCCAGCGCCCGCTCCAGCAGCTCCTCCGGGCCGGCTGCGCCGACCAGACGCAGCGCCGGCGCGGTCAGCGCGGTGCGCGGGCCGACGCGGTACAGCTCGTCGTACGCGAGGCGCACGGCGCGACGGGCCAGGTAGGCGCCGCCGGACTCGTCGCCGGACAGCTCGCTGCCGACGCCGCCGACCTGCAGCCGCCGGCCCGACGGATCGATGCCGCCCGTGCAGGCGCCGGTGCCGTTGATCGAGCAGATGCCCGCGCCGGACGGGCTGCCGGCCTTGATGCCGAGGAAGCTGTCGTTGTCCATCTCGAAGCGGCCGTAGCCGAGCTCGCGGATGACGCGGTCCAGCTCCCGCTTCTGCGAAGGGATGTCGGCTCCCGCAAGGCCGAACGCCGCCGCTGCGAGGTCTGCCGGCTCCAGGCCGTAGCGGCCGAGCAGCTCGCCGGCCTGCTCGGCGAGCGCTCTTTTCGCCCCGGCGTAGCCGTCCTTGAACTGCTCGTGACTGCACGTGCCGGTGCGGAGAGAGCCGACCCTCCGTCCGTCGAGGTCGAACAGATAATAGTCGGTCTTGGTGTTGCCGCCGTCGACGCCGAGCACGTACGAAGGGGTTCCATTCATGGGCGATGCTCCTTTCGTCGCCTGCTCAGGCACGGAATTGCGGGAGGTGCTCGCGATGCGCTTCCTTCAGCTCGTCGAAGCAGGCGCGAGCCGCGTCGTAATCGCCGACGAGCGGGTTCATGAGCAGCGCGCGCATCGCCGCCTCCTCGCTGCCGGCCACCGCCGCCGCTACCGTCTCGCGCTCATACGCCTTGACCATGCGCATGTAGTCGCGGATATGGGCGTTGTCGAGGCCGCGGACCGGGATCGGCTTGGCGCCGTCCTTGCCGATGACCGCCGTGATCTCGACCGCGTCCGTATCCTCCATGAAGTCGAGCGCGCCTTGGTTCAGCAAGTTCACCACATGCTCCTCCTGCTTGTCGTTCCAGATGGCGTCGACGAGGCTGATCGCGACCTCGGAGTAGTTCGCTCCGCCGCGGGAGGCGAGCAGCTCCGGCTTGACGTGGAGCTTGGCGTCCTCGTACAGGCCGAGCAGCTCCTCCTCGATCTCCATGCAGCGCTGGCCGCGCGACTGCTCGGCGTTTTTGAGCAGGTCGAGCTTCTTGTTCTTGAAGTAGTAGTACTCCAGGTACGACGAAGGGATCGCGCCGACCGCCTGCACCAGCTCCTGGCTGAAGCCCGACGCCGGGATGTTCTTCATCGTCTCGCTGTTCAGCCCCTGGGCGAGCGCGTCCTGCAGATAGTCGCGGCCGTCCTGCTCGATGCCGGTGATCCAGCTCAGATGGTTGAGGCCGACGTAGGTGAGGCGCGCCTCCGGCAGCTCCATCTTGGAGCGGATGCTCTTGGTCATGTTGTAGGGCACGTTGCAGAGGCCGAGCATCTTGATCTTGCTGTGGTTCAGGATCGCTTCCGTGAGGATGCCCGCCGGGTTGGAAAAGTTGATGAGCCAAGCGTCCGGACAAAGCTGCTCCATCCTGCGGGCGATGTCCAGCATGACCGGAATCGTCCGCATCGCCTTGAAGAAGCCGCCGATGCCGCAGGTTTCCTGGCCGATCATGCCGTATTTCAGCGGGATCTGCTCATCGAGCACGCGCGCAGGCAGCTTGCCGACGCGGATCTGGCCGAGCACGAAGTCCGCTCCGCGCAGCGCCTCGTCCAGCTCCTGCGTCTTGACGACCCGGCAGTCCATGCCGGCCGCCGCGGCCATGCGCGCGCTCAGGTCGCCCACGATGTCGAGCTTGCGCGCGTCGATGTCCATCAGCGCCAGCTCCCGGACCGGCAGCGAGCCGCTGCGCTTGATGATGCCCTCCATCAGCTCCGGGGTGTACGTGCTGCCTGCTCCGATAATCGCGATTTTCATCCTCTATCCATCCCTTTCCCTCTGGCGGCGAGGCCGCCTGAATGCTCGCTCCGTGACGCTATTGTAGCACAGGAGGCGATGGAGTCGAGCGAAAAGTTAAATTATTATTTCATGACATAATAAAAAACCAAAATTTAATTTTAGGTGCGGAAAGCGGCGATTTTCGTGTCCCAATCGGCTTTTTTCTCGGTTTTTCCCCCTCTGCCGCTCTTGTAATTCCCTGTCCTAGCGTATACGATTATGGCGCTGTATCAGATCAGCGGCAGGAGGCGGCTTATGGCTATCAACGACAACGTATTGATTAAGATCCGGGAACGCAAGGACAGTCTCACTCCTGTCGAGCGGCGAGTCGCCGAGTACATCCTGGAGAACAAGGAAGAGATTCCTCATCTCTCCATCAAGAACCTCGCCATGGGCAGCCGCACGAGCGACGCTTCGGTGCTGCGCTTCTGCAAGACGATGGGCTACAGCGGCTACCGCAGCTTCATCGTCAGCATCTCGGCGGCGATGGGCGGCAAGGAAGAGCCGGACAACGGACAGTACACGGATATCCAGCCGGGAGATGACCTGCAGACGATCATCTCCAACACGGCACGCAACAATATACGCTCCATCGAGGACACGCTGAGCCTGATCGATCGCGAAGCTGTCGACCAGGCGGTGCAGGTTCTCCGCACCTGCAGCCGCATCTTCCTGTTCGGCATCGGGGCTTCCGGGCTCATCTGCCTGGATGCCGAGCAGAAGTTCACGCGTATCAACAAGAACTGCCACGCCTATCTGGACGGCCACAGCCAGCTCACGGCGGCGACGCTCGTCTCCGACAAGGACGCGGCGATCTTCATCTCCAATTCCGGCGGCACGGAGGAGATTCTCGACGCGCTCGACATCGTGTCCAAGACGGGAGCGAGTACGATCGCCATCACCAAATACGGCAAAAGCGAGCTGTCCGAGCGGGCCGACCTGCTGCTCAGCATCTCGACGCCGGAGGTGACGATCCGCAGCGGCGCGATGGGCTCGCGCATCGCCATGCTGACCGTAGTGGACATGCTGTTCACCGGCGTGGCGAGCGCCGACTACCAGGAGGTCAAGCATTACTTGACGCGCAGCCGCAACATCATCTCCAGCAAGCGCCGCCGCCGGTAAGGGCTAGGCCCATCATGCGGCTCCAGCCGGGCATACGAGGGCTTGGGGGCGTTACGGTTTGATAGAGCGGCCCGATCGGGGCCGTGCGGTTTAGTAGAGCGACCCGATAGGGCCGTGCGGTTTAGTAGACCTGCTCCGGGCCGATCCAGTTAGATAGCAGCCTGCTTGGAGCCATGCCGGTCTAGTTAGGGCGACCCGCTGGAGGCCGTTCGGTTTGAATAGGGCGGCCTGCTCCGAACCGATTCAGTATGATCGCAGCCTGCTTGGAGCCATGCCGGTCTAGTTAGGGCGACCCGCTGGAGGCCTTTCCGCTTCAAATGGACGGTTGGAGTCGAAGCGGAGCCAGCCAGCAGGAATCGCAAGCATCTGCCGTCCGGGACGGCAGATGCTTCTTTTTGTTGGAGGCAAGCCCGAATTCGGGTGAGCGAAGGGGCGACGGGGTCGAGCCAGACGACAGCGTGTGCGGCAGGTTGTCGTATTGTCGTGCGAAGAGGATGGGATGTCATGCGAACGTTACCCGCTGCAGGTGGGGACGTATCGGGGCCCGGAAGCACGCAGCAGAGCAGGCGATGAGCGGGCTAACGACGTTTCAGAGCGTTAGAAGGCCATTTAGAGCCATGCCGATCTGCTAACGACTCACGAGAAGCTTAGAAGCTGCGAATGAGGATGAAAAGGCATAAAAAGGATCGAAAAAACGGCCTAAGCGTCTCAGCAGTCGTTAGCATGGCGACGACTCTAAAAAATGGCTTCTAAGCGTCTGAGGAATCGTAAGCGCCATGAGCGCCCTGCACGAAAAAACTCAAGTGCCTTGATGATGCGGCAGACGAGGATAGGCGGGCACGGACGAGGAACGGCATGCACGAGGGAACTCGAAGTGCCCTGGTCGAGCGGCGGACGAAGATCAGCATGCACGAGGGAACTCAGAGTGTCCGGGTCGAGCGGCAAGCTAAGATCCGGCGGTCACGAAGAAACTCCAACTGGCCCCGCACGCACCGTCAAGTCCGCACGTTTTCTGCCGCGTTTCCTGCAACCGCTTCCCTTATCTGCGCGCAACCGTTTCCCTGAAATTCCCGATCCGACAGAGACGGACAGCCAGCGCGAACTATGTTAACTTAACTTCCACAAACCCTTTCCTTTTGACAGATTTCTGTATGAAAACTCCAATAATAAGTTTCATGTTAAAAATAAATTTCAAAAACTATTGACCAATTCGGAGCGTTTCGATACGATTGGGGTACGTCAAACGAAGTTTATCAAGATCGGACGGACGCTTGAGGCAAGCGCTTCCAGAAGATCGCAGGTTAGGGGAATGAAAATGAACGAATACCTTGCCGGCCTGACTACGGAAGGGATTAATCCCGATACGATGTCGATCGACGAGTGCTCCACCGAGGAGATGCTGCGGCTGCTCAATCGGGAGGACTCGAAGGTGCCCGCGGCAGTCGAGGCCGAGATTCCGCGCATCATGGAAGCGGTCGACGCCATTCATGCCGCTCTTGCGCAGGGTGGCAGATTATATTACATCGGAGCCGGTACATCCGGCAGGCTCGGCGTGCTGGACGCCTCGGAGTGCCCGCCGACCTTCGGCACGGATCCGGCGCTCGTCCAAGGCCACATCGCCGGCGGAGACGTCGCGCTGCGGACGGCGGTCGAGGGCTGCGAGGACGACGGCGACGAGGGGCGCGCGCTGATCGACCGGATCGGCGTCACCGGACGCGATGCGGTCGTCGGCATCTCCGCCAGCGGCAGCGCGGCGTTCGTCATCGAGGCGCTGCGCCGGGCGCAGGAGATCGGAGCGGCGGCGATCGGCCTCGTGAACAATAAAAATACAAAAGTCGCCGAGGTATGCGACATTTGCATCGCTCCGGTCGTCGGTAATGAAGTGATCGCCGGCTCGACCCGCCTCAAGGCGGGCACCGCGCAGAAGCTCGTGCTCAACATGCTCAGCACATGCACGATGGTGAAGCTCGGCAAGACGTACAACAACCTCATGGTCGACCTCAAGGCGAGCAACAAGAAGCTGCACGACCGCTCGCTGCGCATCATCGTCCGGGCGACCGGCGCGAGCGAGGGGCAGGCGGCCGACGCGCTCGAGCGGGCGTCGAAGGATACCAAGCTCGCCATCATGATGCTGCAGACGGGGCTTGGCCCGGAGGCGGCGCGGCAGGCGCTCGAGGGCAGCTCCGGCAATCTCAAGGAGGCAATCCGCATTTGCGCCGGAGCGGGCTGAACGAAGCCGGCGACAGCGTCATGCGATTCCCATATACGAACTTGTCTATTGAAAAGGGAGGATCTTGAACCATGACAAAAAGATCAAGATTGACGGCAAGTGTACTCGCTCTCACCGTCGCGGCCGGCGTGCTCGGCGCCTGCGGCTCCAACAACGGCAACGAACCCGCCGGCAATGCGGCCGGCAACGCGGGAGGAGAAGGCGCCGCTGCGGCGAAAGATACGATCACGGCGCTGCTGCCTCCGGTATCCGCGAACTTCCAGGCCAACTTCAAGCAGATGGAAGAGGAGTTCACCAAGCAGTACCCGAACCTGACGCTCAAGATCGAGCCGGCGAGCTGGGAGGACATGACCCAGAAGCTCGACACCCAGGTGAACGCGGGCAGCCCGCCGGACATCGCCTTCATGGGCTCCGAGGGCATCGCCAAGTACGTGCCGATGGGCATGGTTATGGACATCAAGGACGCCGTCACGCCGGAGATGGTCGCCGACTTCGACGAAGGCCCGCTCAAGTACATGTACAACGGCGAAGGCCTCTACGGCTTCCCGGCCTACATGGAGGTGCACGCGATCGGCGGCAACAAGCCATTCCTCGAGGAAGCGGGCATCGACTGGAAGAAGATCCAGCAGTCCGGCTGGACGTTCGACGAGTTCCGCGAGGCGATCAAGAAGGGCGTCGTCAAGGAAGGCGACACGACCAAGCGCTACGGCTTCGTCTTCGCCACGGCCGGCGTCACCTCCAAGGACTACCTCGGCATCCTCGTGAAGAACGCCGGCATGCCGGCCGCCTTCGACAAGGACCTGAAGTACGCCTATACGAGCAAGAACTACCTGACGCTGCTCACGAACATCCGCCAGATGATCGACGACGGCTCGATGCCCAAGGAGCTGAGCTCCATCGACGCCGGCAAGCGCTGGAACATGTTCCTGACCGGCCAGACGATGATTACGGGCAAAGGCATGGCGGTGTTCGAGAACTCGTCGCGCCTCAACAACGAGAAGCTCGACGCCAATGACGGCAGCGCCGTCAAGGACAGCATCAAGACCGACTACGTCGTGCTGCCGGTCCCTTCGTTCGCCGGCCAGCCGGCCGTAGCCAACGCGATCGTCGACGGCTACGTCACGTTCCGCGGCAAGAAGGAGCCGACGGCCGAGCATAAGGCGAACGTCGCCAAGGCCGCCTACTTCCTGGCCAGCGGCCAAGTCGCGGCGACGACGAACAGCGAGCTGTTCTCCGCGCCGATCGCCAAGTCTTCCCGCGAAGCGATGAAGAGCATCGAGAGCAAGCAGAGCGACTACAACAAGGCCGCGGTCGAGCACCTGCTCACTACGGCGGCGCCGGCCCGTCCGGACATCCCGGCCGAGCTCGCCGCCAAGGCGATCAAGCTGGAGACGGAAGTCATCGTGCCGAAGCTGCAAGCGCTGCTTGCAGGCGAGTCGACGCCGGAGAAAATGTACGAGGACGTGAAGAAAGCCGCGATCGATACGTTCGGAGCGGACGGAGTCGTGCAAGACTGATTTCCAGCCTCGGATAGCCGCCCCCGCGGCTATCCGATCTCTTTTATCGGACCAATCGTCCTCTATGCACGATCAGCGGAAGCGGAAAGGAGTCCTGCATCATGGCACGAGAAGCATCTACCATCAAAACCCGTAACCGGCTGAACCGAGGAGACGGCGGCTGGGCTTATGCCTTCATCGCCGTTGCCCTCGTCGTCTACGCCATGTTCACGGCTTATCCCGTCATCAGCGCCTTCATCATCAGCTTCCAGAACTATCAGCCGCTCGGCTCCACCTATGTCGGCTTCGAGAATTACGAGAACGTCTTCAAGAGCGCGCTGTTCTGGAAAGCGATGGGCAATACCGTCATCTACACCGTGCTCACCGTGCCGGTGGCGCTGCTGCTCAGCTTCGGCGTGGCGATCCTCATCATGCCGCTGCGCAAATGGATGCAGACCAGCTTCAAGGCCATCTACTACCTGCCGGCAGTCGCCTCCGGCGTCGCGCTGTCCGTCGTCTGGCTGTGGATCTTCGACCCGATGCAGGGCGGCATCCTCAACCAGCTGCTCGGCGTGCTCGGCATCCCCAGCCAGAACTGGCTCGGCTCCAGCTCCACCTCGATGTTCTCGCTCGTGCTCATGAGCTGGCTGTCCAGCCACGGCACCAGCATCATCATCTACGTCGCCGCCCTGCTGGGCATCGACAACAGCTATTACGAGGCGGCCGACATCGACGGCGCTTCGTTCCTGCAGAAGATGTGGCATATCGTCGTCCCGTGCCTCAAGCCGACGACGCTGTTCCTGCTCGTCACCGGCGTCATCGGGTCGTTCCAGGTCTTCCAGAACGCCTACCTGATGACCGGCGGCGGACCGGACCACAGCACGACGATGGTCGGCCTGCTCATCTTCGACACGGCGTTCAAGTACTTCGAATTCGGCGACGCAGCCGCGCAATCGCTCGTGCTCGCGCTCGTCATCGCCATCATGGCCTTCGTCCAGTTCAAGTTCCTGGGCAAGGACGTGGAATATTAAGCGGAAGGAGGCCGGGACATGGGCTTATACAACAATCACTTAGGCAACTCTTTCCTGAAGGGCGCACGCAATACGGCCATCATCATCCTCCTTCTGCTGTTCGCGCTGGCGACGCTGTTCCCGATCTACTTCATGATTATGTCGTCGTTCGGGGATCCGATCGAGGCGGGCGCGGTCAGCTATTCGATCTGGCCGGAGAAGTTCTCGCTGGAGTCCTACAAGTTCTTCTTCGACTACAGCGAGTACTCGTACCGCTGGCTGGGCAACTCCCTGCTCGTCGCGACCGTGACGATGGTGTCCAACGTCGTGTTCGCCACGATGGCGGGCTACGCTTTCGCCAAGATCAATTTCCGAGGCAGCAAGCTGCTGTTCGCCATCCTGCTCGGCGCCATGATGATTCCGTATCAGGTGACGCAGGTGCCGCTCTACATCCTGATCGTGAACGTGTTCGACATCTCCAACACGTACACGGCGCTCATCGCGCCGAGCCTGGTCACGGTGTACAACATCTTCCTGGCCAAGCAGTTCATGAGCTCCATCCCCAAGGAGATTCTCGAAAGCGCCAAGGTCGAGGGCTGCAGCCAGTGGCAGATCCTGACGCGCATCGTCATGCCGCTGTCCAAGACGGTCATGGCCGTCATGGCGATCCTCACCTTCATGGAGTCGTGGAATACGTTCTTCTGGCCGTTCCTCGTCACGAACACGATGGACATGCAGACGATCCAGGTCGGCCTCAAGAACTTCCGCTTCGCCAACACGACCTACTTCGCGCCGATGATGGCGGGAGCGACCGTATCGGCGCTGCCGATGTTCATCCTGTTCTTCAGCCTGCAGAAATACTTCCTGGAAGGCGTGACGGTCGGCGCGGTCAAAGGCTGAGCCGAGTGGTGCGGAGGGCGGCTCTTGGCGAGCCGCCCTTCAGCTTGATGCAGCCGGCGCATCGCCGGCCGGACCGGCCGCGCCGGCAGGAGGGAACCCATCATGAAGATCCGCAACTGGAACGAGCAAGACCGCCGGGGCGCGCTCGGGCTCTGGAACCGGGAGGCCGTCCGCGATGGCTACAAGCCGCTGGATGAAGCGGGCTTCGCGGCGCTGATCGCGGACCACCCGCAGTTCGATCCGGGAACCGCGTTCGTCGCCGAGGGCGGCGGCGAGCTGCAGGGCCTGGCGATCGGCTGCACGGGCGACGAGCTGCCGCTCGGGGCGCAGGCGGGCTACATCACCTGCGTGCTGGCGGACTCCGCGCTCGGCGAGGCCGAGGCGGACCGCTTGCGGCGGGAGCTGCTGACCCGTCTGGAGGAACGGTTCGCCGAGCTCGGCAAGAGCCAGGCCGACGTGCTGTTCTTCAACCCGATGCGGCTGCCATGGCTCGTGCCGGGCACGCCCGGCCATGAGCACAACAACGCGCCGGGCGCGCCGGAGGGCGGCGCGCTGCACGGGCTGCTGCTGGAGGCCGGCTACGCCGTGCGCTCGCTGCAGCACGGGATGCACCTGGACCTGACGCGGTTCGAGGTGCCGGAGTCCATCCTGGTGAAAAGATCGCGCGCGTCCGCCGAAGGCTACGCCGTCGAAAGGCTCGACCCGGCCCGCCACGAGGGTCTGGCCGAGCTGCTGGACGCGCTCGGCAATCCGCTCTGGCAGCGCGAGATCGCGGACTGCGCCGCGCGCGGCGTGCCGGTCGTGGCGGCCGTCCACGGCAGCCGGCTCGCCGGCTTCGCCGGACCGGTCGTGCGCGAGCCGAGCGGGCGCGGCTACTTCGCCGGCATCGGGGTCCATCCGCAGCATGAGGGGCACGGGCTCGGCAGCCTGCTGTTCTTCTCGCTCTGCGAGGCGTTCCGATCGATCGGCACCGACTATATGACGCTGTTCACCGGGAGCGAGAACCCCGCTATGCGCATCTACGACAAAGCCGGATTCAAGACGGCGAAAACATTCGCCGTCATGAGAAAGGAAGGGATCGGATCATGAGCGAACGAAAGCAGCGGACGATACTGGGCATCGGAGCGCATGTCGGCGACGTGGAGCTCGTCGCCGGAGGCGTGCTGGCCAGCCATCATCTCCAGGGAGACAAGATCGCGACGCTGGCGCTGACGGCCGGCGAGCGCGGCGTGCCCGAGGGGCAGGACGTGCAGGACTACCGCGAGCAGAAGGTGCGCGAGGCGAACACGTTCGCGGGCATGCTCGGCGGCGAGGCGCGCGTATTCGAGATTCCGGACGGCGAGATTCCCGACGACGAGGCGATCCGCCTGCGCGTCTGCGACGTCATCCGCGAGGTCAAGCCGGACATCATCATCACGCACCATTGCAACAGCATGCACAAGGACCACGCGACGACGCACCGCATCGTGAACGACGCCCGCTTCTTCGCAGGGCTCAAGGCGATGGAGCGGGAGCGTCCGGCGCACTTCGCCGGCAAGCTCTACTACGGCGAGAACTGGGAGGACGCGGTCGGCTACGTGCCGTACGTGTATGTCGGCTTCGACCAGCAGGCGTTCGACCTGTGGATCGAGGCGCTCTCGACGCACTGGTTCGTCACCGGCAGCAAGTCGTTCGCCTACATGGATTACTACAAGAGCCTGGCGCGCGTGCGCGGCTGCGAGATGCGCGGCCTGTACGCGGAGACGTTCATGATCCCGGCGGAAACGATGCGCCTCCGCCAGCAGGAGCTGTAGCTCATGGCGATTGAATTCGGAATCGACCGGATCGGCGAAGCCGCTCCGGTGCTGCAGGGACGGCGGATCGGGCTCATTACCGGCCCGACCGGCATCGATGCCGAGTGGCGGTCGACGATCGACGTGCTGCAGGAACGCTTCGGGCTTGCGGCGATGTTCTCGCCGGAGCACGGCGTACGCGGCGACATCGCCGCCGGGGGGCTGGTCGACACCTATATCGACGAGCGGACGGGCGTGCCGGTATACAGCCTGTACCGCAAGGACTCCAAGCGGATGACGCCGGACATGCTGGAGAAGATCGACGTGCTGGTCTACGATATCCAGGACATCGGCACGCGCTATTATACCTATATCTACACGATGCTGTACGCGATGCAGGACTGCGCGGCGGCGGGCATCCCGTTCGTCGTGCTCGACCGGCCGAACCCGCTGGACGGCGTCACGGTCGAGGGCGGCCTGCTCGACCCGGACTTCCGCTCCTTCGTCGGCGACTATCCGCTGCCGGTGCGCTACGGCCTGACGGCCGGCGAGCTGGCCGTCATGGCCAATGCCGAACAGGGCTGGGGCGCGGAGCTGTACGTCGTGAGCTGCCGCGGCTGGTCGAGGGAGGCGCGCTTCCCGGCGCTCGGGCGCCCGTGGATCGCGCCGTCGCTGAACATCCCGCGCTGGGAGACGGCGCTGCTCTATCCGGGCACCTGCCTGTTCGAGGGCACGAACCTGTCCGAGGGGCGCGGCACGGCCGCCCCGTTCGAGCAGATCGGGGCGCCGTTCGTCGACGCCGAGCGTCTCGCGGCCGAGATGAACGCGCTGCGGCTGCCGGGCGTCCGGTTCCGCCCGGCCTACTTCCAGCCTAGCTCGTCCAAGCATGCCGGCACGCTGTGCCGCGGCGTCCAAGCGCATGTGACGGATCCCGCCACGGTGCGCCCGGTCGAGGTCGGCGTGCGGCTGCTGCTCGCCGTGCGCTCGCTGTTTCCGGAGGCGGAGTTCCTCGCTCCGTACCGCGAGGGCGGCCGGCCGTTCATCGACCTGCTGGCCGGCGGAGACTTGTACCGGGGCATGCGGAGCGCGGCCGACGCGGATGCGCTGCTGGAGCGCTTCGCCGCCGACAGCGCGGCCTTCGCCGAGCGCAAGGCGGCGTATCACCTGTACTAGAGCGGAGAGGGAGGAGCAGACATGGAGTATTGGCTGGGCCTGGACGGCGGCGGCACGCGCACGACCGTATGCGCGGAGGACGCGGCCGGTTCGGAGCTGGCGCGCTTCGAGGTCGGAGCGCTCAACATCAACGGCCAGCGCGCCGGCGCGGCCGAGGAGGCGCTGGCGGAGGCGGCGCGCGAGCTGGAGCGCCGCGGGCTGCCGCTCGGCGGCTGCGTCTCGCTCGCCGTCGGCGCGGCCGGCATCAGCAACCCGCAGGCGCGGGAGCGCCTGGCGGCCGCGCTCGCGGAGCTTGCGTTCCGCGGCGAGCTGACGCTGGCCGGCGATCAGGAGACGGCGCTCGCCGGCGCGCTGGAGGGACGCCCCGGCATCGCGCTCATCGCCGGGACGGGCTCGATCGCCTACGGCCGGAGCGAGGCCGGAGAGACGCATCGCGCCGGCGGCTTCGGCCATCTGATCGACGACGAGGGCAGCGGCTACGCGATCGGCCGCGACATGCTCGCCGCGATCGTGCGTGCCGCCGACGGGCGCTCGCGGCCGACGGCGCTGGCGGAGCCGGCGTTCCGGCAGCTCGGCCTGGAGCCGGGCCGCCTGCCGGAGCTCGTGCGCTGGGTGTACGACCCCGCGCGTCCCAAAAGCTCCGTCGCCGCGCTCGCGCCGCTGCTCCAGCCCGCCTGCGAGGCCGGCGACGCCGCCGCGCTCGCCATCGCCCGCCGCGCGGCCGGCGCGCTCGCCGAGCTCGCCGAGGCGGTCGCCGCCCGGCTCGGCCTCGGCGGCGGCGAGCTGGCGCCGCTCGGCAGCGTGCTGCTCCGCTGCGCGCCCGTGCGGGACGCCTTCGCCGAGCGGCTGGCCGAGCGGCTGCCGCAGCTGAGCCTGACGGCGGCCCGCCGCGATGCGGCAAGCGGCGCGGTGCTGCTCGCCCGGCGCGCCCGGCCCGCAAGCGGGGAGGAGGGCTCGCCATGCTGAGCTGGCGTCCCCGCAGGCCGTACGCGCTCGCCGTCGGCCTCATGTCCGGCACCTCGCTCGACGGCGTGGATGCGGCCGTCGTCCGCTTCGAGGGCGAGGGGCTCGGGACGACCGCCGAGCTGCTGCATTTCCATACGCAGCCGTATGACGAGCCGCTGCGCGAGGCGCTGCGGCGGCTGTGCGAGCCGGGAGCGGCGGACGTGCAGGACCTGTGCGGCATGAATGCCTGGCTCGGCGGCCGCTTCGCGGAAGCGGCGCGCGCCGCCGTGAGCGAGGCCGGGCTCGCCATGGCCGACATCGATTTCGTCAGCTCCCACGGCCAGACCGTCTGGCATATGCCCGAGCCGCCGGCGAATTCGCCGTTCCTCGCGCCGTCCACCCTGCAGCTGGGCGACCTGTCCGTGCTGGCTGCGCGCACCGGCGTGCCGGCGGTCGGCGACTTCCGCCCGGCCGACATGGCCCATGGCGGCCAGGGAGCGCCGCTCGTGCCGTACGGCGATCTCGTGCTGCTGCGCCATCCGGATCGCGGCCGTCTCCTGCAGAACATCGGCGGCATCGGCAACTGCACCGTGCTGCCGGCCGGAGCCGGTCCGGACGACGTCGCCGGCTTCGATACCGGGCCCGGCAACATGGTCATCGACCGGGTCGTGCAGCGGCTGACGGATGGACGCCTCGCTTATGACGCGGACGGCGCGCTGGCAGCCCAGGGCACGGCTCACGAAGGGCTGCTCGCCGAGCTGCTGGCGCATCCGTACTTCGTGCAGCCGCCGCCCAAGTCGACCGGCCGCGAGCTTTTCGGCTCCGACTACGCCGCGGAGCTGCTGGCCCGCGCCGAATCGCTCGGGCTGTCCACGGCCGATGCGGTCGCGACCGCGACCGCGCTGACCGCCCGCTCCATCGCAGACGCCCTGCGGCGCTTCGTCCTGCCGCATCTCCGCATCGACGAGGTCATCGTCAGCGGCGGCGGGGCGCGCAACCGTACGCTCATGCGGATGCTGGCGGAGCGGCTGCCGGAGCAGCGCGTCGCGGACTCCGGCGAATTCGGCCTGCCGGGCGATGCCAAGGAGGCGGTGCTGTTCGCGCTGCTCGGCTACCATTTCCTGCTGGGCATCCCGAACAGCCTTCCCTCCGTGACGGGAGCCTCCCGCGCGGCGGTCATGGGCAAGCTCGCGCTGCCATGACCGGCTCCGTTTTTTTCCAAGCCCGGCTCTGCCGGGCTTTTTTTCGTTCCCCGGACCGATTCTTCAGGGCGCCAAGCGCCCCGCGGCCCGGCGGATCGAGGAATTTTCCCCTCATCGATGCCTAGGAAGTATGGTATGGTTATCCTATTCAAGACGAAAGGCGGAGCCATCCGCCGCTTACAGGAGAAAGAATCATGATGACCTTGAAGGAATGGAAGCAGGCCTGCCGGGATTCCGGCATGGATGCTTCCGTAATGCCGCCCTTCGCGCGGCGATATGGGCCGGAGCGGCTGCAGGAGCAGCTGGAGCGCTATGCCGAGCTGCTGGACGTCTGCCGCTCCTTCACCGAGGAGCTGCTGGAGTCCGTGCCGGACGAGCCGATTCTGGTCGCCGTCAACGATGCGGAGGGGCATGTGCTCGCCTTTTTCGGCAACCGCGCGATGGAAGCGCCGCTCAAGGAGAAGTACGGCATCGTGCCGGGAGTCGGCTACGGCGAGGAGCTGGGGCCGAGCTCCGTCCATGCCTGCATGGCCAGCGGCCGTCCGGCCCAGCTCATCGGCAAGGATCATTACCACGAGCCGCTCCATGATTCCGCCTGCATGACGGCGCCTCTTTTCCGCTCGGAGGACGGGAGAGGCCGACCGTGGGCGGGCATCAGCTTCCTGCTGCAATCGGACAGCGTGCATCCTCATCTGATGGCGCTCCTCCGCTCCATGACGGCTTCCATGGAGAGGGAGCTGGAGCTGAGGCGGCAGAACGCCCGTCAGGCGATCCTCACTCAGGTGCTGCTTCAGACTTCTTATTATGGTGTCGTGCTGGTCGACCCGTCGGGGCGCATCGTCTCGATGAACGAGCGCAGCGTCGAGCTGATGAAGCTGAAGCATCCGGCCGAAGGAGAGCTTTGCGGAGAGCTGCCGATCATCGGCGCTTCCCTGCACGAGATGCTCGTGCAGCAAGGGACCGAGCCGATCCTCGCCTGCGCGATCAAGGAGCGGGGCAAGGACGGCCTCCGGCACTACATGTGCGACTTCCTGCCCGTGACCGACAACGACGGGCGGCTGCTCGTCATCGTCGCCATGCTTCGCGACATGACCGATGCCAAGCGGGCCGACGACATGCTGCACGGGTCCGAGAAGCTCGTGCTCGCCGGACAGATCGCGGTCGGCCTTGCCCATGAGATCCGCAATCCGCTGACGGTCATCCGCGGCATGCTGCAGTTCACCGCGGACCGGATCAAGCGCGAGCACTATGAGCTGATTTTGAGCGAGCTGGACCGGATCGGCCTGATCGTCACCGACTTCATGGCGCTCGGCCAGCAAAAGGCGCCTCAGCTCCGTCCGGAGCCGATCGACGCGATCGTCGAGGAGACGCTGCAGATGGTGGAGTTCCAGATCAAGAAGGACGGCATCCGGATCAAGAGGCAGTACGAGGGAGCGGAGATCGTCTACGGCGACCGCAACCAGATCAAGCAGGTGCTGCTGAACGTGCTCCGCAATGCCGCCGAGGCGATGCCGCAGGGCGGCTTCATCGACGTGCGGCTCCGCGCCGTAGACGGCCGCCAGCGCATCGAGATCGCCGACACCGGCATGGGCATGGGCGAGGAGCAGCTCGAGCGCCTCGGGGAGGTGTTCCACACGACCAAAAAAGGCGGGAGCGGCCTCGGCCTCGCCATCGTCAAGCGCATCATGGACGCGCACGGAAGCCGGATTCGATTCGAGAGCGAGCCGGGACGGGGCACCACTGTCGTGCTGGACTTTCCGATCCATCCGATTCGCAGGCTCAGTTATCCGTTCCTCTCCTCCTGAGCGGACGCCTGCAAGCGGCCGGACGGGAAAGAGGGACATTTTGGCCGGGAGAAAGGAGACGAGACGCATGAAGCAGCAGCAAAGCGGCACAACGGCGCCGATCGGGGCACCGGACTACAGCATCGACGGACGGATCGCGATCGTCACCGGCGCGAGCCGGGGCATCGGACGCGGCCTCGCCGAGGCGCTTGCCGCGGCGGGGGCGGTCGTCGTAGCGACGGCGCGCAGGCTGGACGATCTAAGGCCGCTACTGGACGACATCGAGGCGGCCGGCGGTCGCGCGGCCGGGTATGAGCTGGACGTGCGCGACGTCGGCGCGATCGGCCGGACGTTCGGCCGGATCGCCGAGGAGCATGGGGCGATCGACATTCTCGTCAACAACGCCGGCGTCGGCGACGGCATGGCGGCCGAGGACATCACCGAGGCATACTGGGACGAGATGATGGACGTCAATCTGAAAGGGCTGTTCTTCTGCTCGCAGGCGGCGGGACGGATCATGCTGAAGCAAGGCCGCGGCAGGATCGTGAATGTCAGCTCGCAAGTGAGCATCGTCGGCATCCCCGACGGGGCCGCCTACTGCGCGTCCAAGGGCGGCGTCAACCAGCTGACCAAGGTGCTGGCGCTGGAATGGGGCGCGCGCGGCATCGGCGTGAACGCGGTCGGACCGACGTTCATCTATACGCCGGGCACGGCCGACCGGCTGGACGAGCCCGAGTTCCGCCGCTCCGTGCTGGAGCGCATCCCGGCGGGGCGGATCGGCACGATCCAGGACGTGGCGGGAGCGGTCATCTATCTCGCTTCGCCCGCGTCGGATCTGGTGAACGGCACGCTGCTGCTCGTCGACGGAGGCTGGACGGCGCGCTGAAAGCGGCGCAGCCTGGAGGGGAGCCGAGCGAGAAGCGGCTCCCCTTTTCGGGCGGACCGGTATTGCTCGGAGCCGGGCTTGTCGCGTTTTTCCAATCCAGGGAAGCGGCCCTCGCGATATGCTGGTCGTGAGGACGAATTCAGCGACGAGGAGATGGAATCATGGAAGAGCTTCGCTATACGATCTACGTCAACGCTTCTCCGGAAGCGGTATGGAAAGCGTTCATCGAGCCGGAGGGGACGCGCGCGATCTTTTTCGGCTCCGTGCTGGAGTCCGACTTCAAGCCCGGCTCCGAGTACCGCTACGTCGGCCCGGGAACGGACGGGGACCGGACGGTCCACGTGTACGGCAGCATCCTGGAGTTCGAGCCGCACTCGCGCATGAGCTATACCGAGCATCCGGGTCCGTCCTACCGGGACAACCACGCCGAGCTGGAGACCCGCATCACGATGACGCTCGAGCCGGCCGGAACGGCGACCAAGCTCACGCTCGTCAACGACCGCTGGCCCGAAGGACATCCATCGTACGAAAAGACGCGCGAGAGCTGGCCGATGATTCTGAGCAGCGCCAAGACGTTCGTGGAGACCGGCAAGACGATCGATTACGGCTGGTAAGCGGAGCGGACGCGTCGGACCCCGGCAAAGGGGACGGCGCGTCCGCTTCTTCGCATCTTCGCCGCGAGTCCGCAGTCCCGATTCTCCGGAGCGGCGGCTCCGGTGGGTGGGGTAGCGGCAACAAGCAAGCAGCCTTGCGCGATGCCGGCGAATGGACTATGATGGAAGGGACACCGATCCGATGGAACGACAAAAAGCCTGCCCGGAATCTCTTCCGGACAAGCTAGAATCGTAGCATGGGAGCGGCTATCCTCGCGACAGGAGGTGAACCTCATGGCAAAAGACGTACTGTGCGAAGTAGACAGCTGCAAAAACTGGGCTTCCGGCAACAAATGCAACGCTTCGTCCATCTATGTGACCAGCAATCGCGGACAAGCGAGCAACTCCGAAGAAACCGACTGCAAAACCTTTGAAGCGAAATGATCCGATCCATTTTTCATCAGGCAGCCGTGCCAGCGGCTGTCTTTTCGTTTCGCTTTCTTTACTATACTCAATAATGATTATTGTTATCAAGTCCTTTTTGAGAAAGTTTTTCAAAAAGTTCTTCCCCGCCGCCTCCGGTCCTATGGTACAATCAAGCCTTGGTACTGGTAATATTTTACGGATAAGGAGCGGAAGGGAAGGGAAATGAAATTTGTTCCAAAAAGAGAGCTGGCTCCGGCCTGCTTGAGCTGGCTGGCGATCGGCCTCTTGCTGCTCGGAGGCGGGGTCGGCTGGACCGAGGGCGAAGGAGTGGCGTCCAAGGCGGCCTCGTCCGTAGTGCTGCTGACCGGCGGGCTGCTCGCCTGGATCTGGCTCGGCACGTCCTATCGGCTGGACGAGGACGAGCTCGTGCTCCAGGCCGGGCCGATCGTCAAGCGCCTGCCGTATCGCAGGCTGGTGCACCTGAGGCCTGCGGCGGCATGGCCGATCGGGCTGTTCTCCTTGCGGGGCCATGAGCTGGCGGCGGGTCCGTACGACCGGTATTCGATCGCGCCTCGCGACATGGAGCGCTTCGTCCGGGAGCTCCGGCAGAGATGTCCGCAGCTGGTCGTCGATCTGGAGCGGGACGGCAGGGCTTCTTGACGGGGCGGCAGCCAAGCGGGAGAAAAGACAAGGGACGAAGCGGCAGACCGCTTCGTCCCTTTTTTCGTGGAGCCGGATCAGCGGACGGACCGCCGGTTGCGGTAGAGCAGGTAGAGGAAGAACGGCGCGCCGACCGCAGACGTGAAGACGCCGACGGGAACGTCGTACGGCAAGAAGGCGGTGCGCGCGACGAGATCGGCGAGCACGACGATCAGGGCGCCGCACAGCGCCGACACCGGCAGCAGCCGCGAGGCGGCCGGTCCGACGAGCTGGCGCGCGAGATGGGGGCCGATGAGGCCGACGAAGCCGATCGACCCGCCGATCGCGACCGCCGAGCCCGCCAGGCCGACGCTGATCGCGATCAGCCCTCTGCGGCTGCGCTCGACATGGCTGCCGACGCCGGCGGCCGACTCGTCGGACAGCATGAGCACGTTCAGCGTACGGCCGCTGCGCAGGGCGAGCAGCAGGAACAGGGCGGTCCAGGGGAGCAGCGTAAACACATGCTGCCAGGACGTGCCGTAGACGGTGCCGGTGAGCCAGATGTACGCGTCCGTAGCGGTGTAGACGGAGCTCAGCAGCAGGATCGCGCTCGTGAAGGCCGAGGACAGCGCGCCGATGCCGATGCCGACGAGGATGAGGCGTCCCGGCTCGATGCCGCGCCTCCAGGCGGCGGCGTAGACGAGGACGGCGAGCAGCGCCGCTCCCGCCATCGCGGCAGCCGGCAGCCAGTGGATGCTGACTCCCGGCGGGCGGAATGTGAGGAATGCGGCTGCTGCGGCGGCGGCGCCGCCGGTGATGCCGACGAGGTCGGGCGCGGCCAGCGGATTGCGGAACACGCCCTGCAGCAGCGCGCCGGCCGCAGAAAGCGCCGCTCCGGCCAGAGCGGCGACGACGAGGCGCGGGAGGCGGAATTCCCGCACGATGACGACATGCTCGGCAGCGCCGGCGCCGCCGAGCGCCCGCAGCATGAGGGAGGGACGGATGTACGTCTCTCCGAGCAGCAGATAGGCGATGCCGGCGACGAGGAGCGCAGAGCCGAGCAGCAGCGGCCACATCCACGCGCTGCTGCGGGCGCGGTCGCGCCAGGATGAGCCAGGCGGGCCCCCTGCCGCTCGGGCGGCGAAGTCCGTCCGTCGATCAGGGCTGCCGAAGGGAGGGGCGTCGTGCCTGCTGTCCTCGGCGGCAGGCTTGGGCGATGGACGGCGGCTCATACGATGCGTCTCCTTTTGCGGGCGATATAGAGGAAGAAGGGCGCGCCCACGACCGCGGTGAGCACGCCGACCGGCAGCTCGCGCGGCAGGATGACGTAGCGGGCGGCGACGTCGGCGACGAGCAGCAGCACGGCTCCGAGCAGCATGCTGTACGGAACCATCCAGCGATGGTCCAGGCCGGAGAAGAAGCGCGCCACGACCGGGATGACGAGGCCGATGAAGCCGATCGGCCCGGCGACGGCGACGGAGCCGCCCGCCAGCAGCACGATTGCGGCGCCGCCCGCGAGCTTGACGAGGGAGATGCGCAGGCCGAGGCCTTTGGCCGTCTCCTCGCCGGCGGCGAGCAGGTTGAGATGGCGGCCCAGCAGCCACGCCGCCAGCATGCTGGCGAGCATGTAGGGCGCAACGGCAGCGAGGATGCCGAGCGGACGCCCGGCGATGGAGCCGCTCAGCCAGAACAGCACGTCCTGCAGCGAGGCCTGGTTGCGGACGAGCAGACCTTGCGTGCCGGAGGCGAACAGCGCGCTCATCGCCGCGCCGGCGAGCACGATGCGCAGCGGGGACAGGCTGTCGCTGCCGAGCGCGCTCAGCGCGTAGACGAGCGCCGCCGCGACGGCCGCTCCGCCGAAGGCCGCCCAGGCGAGCCCGGTCTGGCTTTCGATGCGGAGCACGGTGAGGGCGAAGACGACGGCGAGCGCGGCGCCGGAATTGATGCCGAGGATGGACGGCGAGGCGAGCGGGTTGCGCGTGATCGCCTGCATGACGACGCCGGCGACGGCGAGGCTCGCGCCGACGGCCGCGGCGATGAGCGCGCGCGGCAGCCGGGTGAGCCGGATGACGGCCTGGCTCATGGACGTCTCGTCGTAGCGCGTCATGGCCGCCCAGGCGTCGTCGAAGCTGACGCGGGTGTAGCCGAGCATGATGTTGGCCGCAAAGGCGAGCAGCAGCAGCGCCGCGCCTGCGGCCAGCCCGGCGGCCTTGAGCGCCGCGCCGGGCAGTCCGGTTGGATTCATCTGGTGGAATCGCTCCTGTTCTGGTGCCGCTCCGGCATGGACGGGCGGCCGTCTCGCGCGGCGGAGCCGGCCGGAATCGGCCCGGGCGGTCCGGGAGGCGCGGAAAATCCCGCCCCGCGCAAGTCGGCGCGAGGCGGGACGGCAAGCGGAATGACCTTTCCCCAGTCCGGTTCGGGCCGGTTGCTGCGGAAAGCGGGGGCTTGTCCCCGGTCAGGCGGCTAGGCTAGTCGATATTGAAGTAGAAGTACAGGTCGTCGAGCATCTTGTCGGCCGCGATCGGGCCGCCGGAGAGGTTCCAGTTGACGGCATTGACCTTGTAGTACTTCTTGTTCTTGACGGCGCGCAGGTTGGACCAGAGCGCGTTGTCGATCCATTCCTTCTGCGTCTTGTAGATCGCGCCGTCGCCGTCCCAGTCGACCGTGAAGTCGAAGATGTAGTCGGCGTCGAGCAGCGGCGTCTGCTCCTTGGACGGAATGTTGAAGATGTCGGTCGCGATGTCGGTCTGGGCTTTCGGGAAGCGGAAGCCGAGGTCGCTGAGGATGTTGGAGGCGAAGCCTTCCAGGTAGAAGCGTGCCGTGCCGTTGTAGTTGATGCGCATGACGGTCACTTCGGTGCTGCGGATATCGGCGCCCATCTGTTTTTTGAAGTCGGCGGTGCGGGAGGCCCACTTCGTGAGGTAGGCGTCGGCTTTGCCTTGCTTGTTCAGCACGTCGGCGGCGAACTTCAGGTTCTCCTGCCAGCTGAAGACGTCCTCGGTCATGACGGTCGGCGCGATCTTGCTCAGCTGGCCGTCGATCTTCTCATGGCGCATCTTGGAGCCGATGATGAGGTCCGGCTTGAGGGCGGCGATCGCCTCGAGGTTCGGCTGCGTCTCGTCGCCGAGATCCTTCACCCCGATCAGGCTCGGACGCAGGTATTCGTAGAAAGGCTGCTGCAGGTACGATTCGACGGCGCCGACGGGCTTCACGCCGAGCAGCACGCTCGTGTCGACCATGCCGTTGAACAGGATGACGACGCGCTGCGGCACGCTTTTCAGCGTCGTGGAGCCCATGGCGTGCTTGACGGTCTTCTGCGTCAGGACGGACAGCGTTTTGGACGAGCCGCTCCAGGACGTCCAGACGCCGAGCGCGTCGGACAGGGAGGCGGCCGGCACGAGCACGTCCTTGCCTTTGGCTACCGGCACGGCGGCGAGCGTGTAGGCTTTGCCGTTCAGCGTCGCCTTGACGCTGCCGGGGGTGAAGCCGATCGAGCGGGCGCCGCGCTTGATGACCCATTTCTTCGTCTTGGCGTCGACTTGGTAGGTCGCGTTCAGCTTGACGGCGAAGGCGGCTGCAGGCAGGTACACGCGGCCGTTGATGATGGAAGGCTTGACGGAGCCGAAGCTGGCGGCGCTGCCGTTGATCTTGACGGAGACGGCGGGAGCCGCCGCGGCCGCTGCGGCCGGGAGCAGCCCGAGCGCGAGCGCGAAGCTCAGGAGGAGGGCGAGGATGCGGTTGCGGACGAGAGTCATGGGTAGAAGATCACCTTTCTGCGAGTGGATTGGGCGGTGCTAGGAACGGACCGGCAGGACAGCATCCGGGAGAACGGCAGACCGCGAGCTCGGCGAAGCTGTTGTGCAAGCGCGAGGTAAGGCACGGAGCCTGCAAGGGACAAGTAAGGGACAGGTAAGGAGCAAGCGCGGAGCAAGCGCGAAGCAAGCACGGAGCAAGCACGGAGCAAGCACGGGCAAGCGCGGAGCAAGCACGGAGCAAGCACGGAGCAAGCACGGGCAAGCGCGGAGCAAGCACGGAGCCTGCACGGAGCAAGCGCGGAGCAAGCGCGGAGCAAGCACGGGCAAGGCCCGTTGAAGGCTCGAGCGCAGCCGCCTGGGCTAGGCTCCCGCGCAGGAGCGAGAGCCGATGCCGGAGAGGGCGCGTTGCGCCATGCCGGATCACGATGCCGGACCGAGCAGCTGCTCCTGCAGGTCGCGGTACGTCTGGTACAGGCGGTACGACACGTCAACGGGGCTTTCCGGCTCGGCGGCGTCGGGCTTCAGCAGTCGGCCTAGGTCGGCGCGCGCCGCTTCCGCTTTGGCCGCATCCAGCTCCTTCAGGTCGGGCTCGATCGTCAGCCAAAGTCCGGCGAGGCGGACGGTCAGCTCGCGCGATTCCGCCTCGTCGCCGGCTTCGGCTGCCTGCTTGAGCTCCTTGACCGCATCGCGGCTGAGCTGAAGTCCTTCGGCGGCATCGGCGGCCGGCAGCGGCTCGATGCCGCTCCAGCCCGCCGCGTCCGCCTCGGTGCCGCTGGCTGCGGCGTCCGCCTTGGCGGCTGCGGCTGCGGCGTCTTCGCCGCCCTCCGCCCGGCCGGAGCCGGACGGCGCGCCGGTGCCTGCCGAGCAGCCGCCGAGCAGCAGCGCGATCGCCAGCAGGGCGGCAAGTGCGGCAGCGCGAGCGGTTGCGCAGCCTTCTTGAAGCAGACTTATCTTTTGAAGCAAGGACATCCCCCATTTGCAGCGAAAGCTGAAATTGAAAATCATTCTCAATTCATTTTAGACAGAATGGATGCGATTGGGTATGCACGCCATTGTCTCAGTTGCATGGACTGGGTTGTCCGGCTAAGGCCGATGAAGGGGGGGGGATGGAACGCTGACTTCAGCTGCAAAGCGAGGCTCGCGAAGGGTGAGAGCAGGAGCTTTTGGGTCGATTCGTACGGAGTGGCGGAGGAGAGAAGGAGACGGGGAAAAGGCCTGTCGACGCGCGCAAGGGGGCGGGTCGACAGGCCGATCGCACGGCGGGCGGGGCGAACAAAGCGCGGCTGCAGCAGGGCTTCCCGCAGATTGCGGGCAAAGGCAAAACAAGCCGATTGCCGGATGGAGGCCCGTCATCCCTGGATGCGGGAATGTCCGGCTGTTTTTCAATAAGCCCAAAGGAGGTCGGACTTTACCGGCGCCGGGCCGGCTCGAACCAGGAAGCCCTCTTCACCGTAACGATTCCTGGCGTGCTTAGCGGCCTTTTTTTTGCGTTCATGACCAGCTAACGACGCGTCAGACGCTTAGAACCATCCGACGTTCTCGTTCCGCTCGTTTTCCTCGATGATTTCAAGGCTAAGCCCGCCACACGTCGTTGGCTGGCTCGGCGTCTGGATTCATGCTTGCTGCCGAGCTGATTCGTCGTTAGCTTTGGCTTTCGGCAGGATGCGGCGCGGCCAGAGCTTTGGGAGACAGCCTATGGGCGGACGGCACAGAAGCCGGCAAGCGAACGGCGGCAAGCGTACGGCCGCAAGCGTACGGCCGCAAGCGCGGCGCGAGGACGGAATCGTCCATCCATGCCAAGGATGCCGGCCGGCGGCTAGCGGCTGAGCTCTGCGCCCGCTTCTTCCCAGAAGGAGAAGCGCAGCATCGGGCTGAGCAGCGGATGGAGCACGCTCACATGGCCTTCGCCCTCGAATTCCGCATACGACAGCCGGAGGCGGCCGGATTCGGCTAGAGGCAGCAGGCGCCGCTTCAGCTCGCGCGTGTCCTGCAGCATCGAGCCTTTCTCGCCTTCCCCGATGGCGAGCATCAGCGCCGCCGAGCCGCCGGAATTCAGGCGGGCTTCCAGCTCGGGCAGCAGCTCCAGCAGCATCCGCTCGTTCCACCAGAGCGACGGGCTGCCGGCGATGTGGGAGCGGAACAGCTCGGGACGGCGGATGAGCGCGTAGAGCGAGAAGAAGCCGCCGAGCGAATGGCCGAACAGCGTCCGGCGCTGCGGATCGAGCGGATAGCGCCGCATGAGCTCCGGCAGCAGCTCCTCCTGCATGAAGTCGAGGAACGCTTCGGCGCCGCCGTTCGCGGGCCAAGGCGTGCCGTCCGGGCGCCGCCCCTGCATGTCGGCCGGGACGGTCAGGTCGACGAAGCGCCGATCGGTGGCGAACGGCTCGTCCGTCGGGTACCCGATGCCGACGACGAGGCCGGGCGGAAGCCCTTTGGGATGGCGGGTCTGCAAGCGCATCGCCTCGGCGAGCGAGGCGAAGACGGAATTGCCGTCGACGGCGCACAGCAGCGGATACCCGGAGGGCGGCGCGGGCTTCTTCGGAACATGAACGAAAATGCTGTAGTCCAAGCCGGCTCGGCTCGTCATGGCGAAGCATTCCGTGCCCGGCACGGAGTAGCGGACCGGCAGCGCGACGCAAGGCGTGACGGAGGCATGAAGATCGGCCGCATCCGCCGGCAGCAAGGCGGAAAGTTCCGCTTCCCGCCGGCCCGCCGCTCGCGCCGCCGCATCGATCGAGGCTGCCCGCGAAACGTCGGCGATGGGCGCCGCTGGCGCAGCGCCGACGGCCCGCCCGCTCCATGCTCCGACGTCTGTGGGGCGGCCGTCAGCCGCCGCCGGGGCCGGCCTGGACGCTTCGGCCGCGCCGCTGCGCGCCAGGTCCGCCGGCTCCGCCTCTGCCGCGCCGAACAGGAAGCGGAGCGCGGCCGGGAAGCGCAGCGCCATGAACATGGCGTCATGCGTGCCTCCCGGCTCCAGCTCCAGCCTCAGCCGCTGCGGCGGGAAGCCCTTCGCCAGCAGGATGCGGGCCGCCTCCGGCACGGAGGCGGCCATGCCGCGCTGGCGGTTCGTCTTGAGGCTGCCCTCGGCGGTGCCGACCGACAGGTACAGCCGCAGCCTCCCATCCGGCGCAGCCTCGCGCCGGATGTAGTCGAGCGCTCCCTCGTACCAGAGCGAGGGGGAGATCGCGGCGGCCGAGCCGAAGGCGTCGGGCCGCCAATAGGCGGCGAACAGGGCGATCAGCCCGCCCAGCGAGCCGCCGCCGATGCCGGTATGCTCCGGCTCCGGCATCGTGCGCAGATGTGCGTCGAGCGCGGGCTTGATGCGGTCCGCGAGCTCGTCGACGTAGGCGCGCCCCGCGCCGCCGAAGCCGGGCCGGCCGGGAGCGACGGCAGCGGCCGGCCATGGCGTGTAGTCGTCGTTGCGGCAGCCGGACGGCACGCCGGCGACGATGAGCTCCGGCAGCTCGCCGGAGGCGTAGAGCGAGTCGATGTAGTTGACGCTATGCTCCATCAGCTCGGCGTCGTCCTGCACGTACAGGACAGGGTAGCGCCGGCTGCCGCCGCCGTCGTACGACGGGGGCAGGTACACGGACAGCATGCGGCCGGCGGCGGGAATGGATTCGAATTTCATGGATGGTCTCCTTTCAGCGCGCCGTCTTCTGACGGATCAGCAGCCAGACGAAATAAGGCGCCCCGATGATCGAGATGACGATGCCGGCCGGCAGCTCCGAGGGCGAGAAGGCGGTGCGGCCGACGTAGTCTCCGGCCATGACGAGCGCCGCGCCGAGCAGGGCGCTCAGCGGCAGGAGGCGCCGATGCGACAGTCCCGCCAGCCGCGCCGCCATATGGGGCGCGATCAGGCCGACGAAGCCGATGCTGCCGCTCACGGCGACGCCGGCCGCGACGAGTCCGGCGGACAGCAGCAGCAGCGTGCGGCGCTCCCGCTTCAGGGCGACGCCGAGCCCGCTCAGGCTCTCGTCGCTCAGGCGCATCAGGTCGAGCATGCGCGACTTGGCCCACAGCGCCGGCAGCAGGAGCAGCACCCAGGGCAGCACGGCGAGCACGTACAGCCAGTTGGCCGAGTTCAGGCTGCCGGACAGCCAGACGGCCGCCCGCTCGAAGTCCTGCGGATTCATTTTGAGCGAGAGGTACAGCGTCGCCGCGCCGAATCCGGAGGTGACGGCGATGCCGACGAGCAGCAGCTTCTGCGGATCGAGGCTGCCGCGCGAGCGGGCAAGCGCGAAGATGAGTCCGCCGGCCGCGAGTCCGCCGACAGTGCCGTACAGCGGCATCGTCATGACGGCGGCAAGCCCCTCCAGACGGACGATATCGCGCAGCGCGAGCATGAACAGCACGACGGCGAGCCCGGCTCCGGCGTTGATGCCGAGGATGCCGGGGTCGGCGAGTCCGTTGCGCGTCAGGCTCTGCACGGCCGCTCCGGCCGCGCCGAGCGACAGCCCGACGAGGGCGGCGAGCACGATGCGCGGCAGGCGGAAGCCGAACACGACGAGCCGCTGGTCGGCGTCGGCCGCGCCGCCGGCCAGCGTGCGCAGCGCGTCCGGCACGGACAGCGCGAACTCGCCGGTCGTGACGCCGAGCAGGGCGATGAGCAGGATCGCGGCGGCCGCGCCAAGGACGGCAAGCCGGAAGGCGCGGCGGGAGCCTTTGCCGGATGCGGGCGCAGCCGCGGACGCGAGCAAGGCTGTCCGGCGGCCGCTCTCGCCGACGGCGCGGGCGTCGTCCGGATGGCGCTGGCTGGACTCAGGCATGGCTGGACGCCCCCTTTCGCCGGATGAGGTAGAGGAAGAACGGCACGCCGAACAGCGCGGTGACGATGCCGATCGGCGTCTCGAACGGCGCGTTCATGAAGCGGGAGAGCAGGTCGCAGAACGTCAGGAACAGCGCTCCGAGCACGGCGGACAGCGGGATGATCCAGCGGTAGTCGCTGCCGGCGATGAACCGCGCGATATGCGGGATGATGAGGCCGATGAAGGCGATCTTGCCCGCGATCGCGACGGCGGTGCCGGTCAGCAGCACGACGGCGAGTATGGAGAGCAGCTTGACCCGGCGCACGTTCTGGCCGAGGCTCGCTCCGGTCTCCTCGCCGAGGGCGAGCGCCGAGACGGGACGGGCGAGCAGCAGCGCCAGCGCGAGGCCGATTATGGCGAACGGCAGCGCGAGCTGCACGAGCTCGGGGTCCATCTGATGCAGCCGCGCGTTGTACCAGAAGCTGATCTTTTGCGGGATGCGGAAGTACATGGCGAGGGCGTCGGCGATGCCGCCGAGGAACATGCCGGCCAGCGCCCCGAGGATGGCCAGCTTCACCGGGGAGCTGCCGCCGGGCACGAGCGAGGCGATGCCGAACACGATCGCCGCGCCGAGCGCGGAGCCCGCCATCGAGACGAAGATGAGGCCGGTCCCGCTCAGGTCGGGGAGGAAGACCATCGCCAGCGTCACGGCGAGCACGGAGCCGTCCGCCACGCCGAGCAGGGACGGGGAGGCGAGCGGATTGCGCGTGATGCCCTGCATGAGCGCGCCCGACACGGCGAGGAAGGCGCCGACGAGCAGCGCCCCGAAGCCGCGCGGCAGCCGGGAGTGGCGGATGATCTGATGGTCCACGTTGCCGGGATCGAAGCGCGTCACTGCGGCCCACACATCTGCCGCGCCGATCGATTTGGCCCCGTACAGCGCCGAGAAGACAACGAGAAGCAAAGCAGCTGCCGGAGCCATCAGGAGGATGGCCGCCGGCAGCGTTTTGGATCGCTTCATGGAAAGGTCAGGAGCCGGCCTTTTCCAGGAAGGCCTTGAGGAACTGGACTTTGCTGTAGGCGGTGCCGCCCTGGGCCAGCGGGTCCACGAGGTTGACGTGCATATTGCCGTTTTTCACGGCGCCGAGGCTTTGGAAGATCGGGTTCTTCTGCAGCTCGTCGAGAGCTTTCGGAGACTTGCTGTTCTCGTCTTCCGAGAACTGGACGAACAGCACGTCCGGGTTCATCTCGGCCAGCTTTTCGATCGACAGCACCTCTTGCTTCTTGGCGGCGGCGATCGCCTCCGGCAGCTTGAAGCCGAGGTCGCCGTACAGCACCGGGTTGAAGAACAGGTCCTTGCCGTAGACGTACACTTCGCCTTGGCGGATGCGGACGATCGCGGCGGTCTGGCCGCTCCGCTTGTCGCCGAGCTTCGCCTTGGCCGCCTCGAGGTCGGCCTTGAAGGCGTCGGCCTGAGCGGTTGCTTCCGCCTGCTTGCCGCTCAGCTCGCCGAGCAGCTTGAGGTTGTCCTCCCAGTGGGTCGACACGTGGGAATACGGGATGACGGTGGCGATCTGCTTCAGCTTCTCGACGACGGCCGGATCGAACTTCGTCGAGGCGAGGATGACGTCCGGCTTGAGCGACAGGATCTTCTCGAAGTTCGGCTCGGTCTTCTCTCCGACCATCTCGGCCTTGTCGGTGATGGAGGCGAACAGCGGAGGGAATTTGCCGGAGAAGCTGATCGCGCCGACCGGATGGAGGTCGAGCAGGATGGAGTCCTCCATCGCCTCGACGGCGCCGGTGATGACGATGCGCTCGGTGGAGGCGGGCAGCTCGTACGACTCGCCGAGGTAGGTGACGGCTTTCGTGCCGGAGGCTTCGGGAGAAGCGCTCGGTTCGGCGGACGGCGATGCCGACGGAGCGGCGGACGGCGAGGCGGTCGGGGCCGGGCTGGAAGCAGAGCCTCCGTTATCGGATTCGGAGCTGCCGCAAGCGGCGAGCGCTCCGATCGCAAGCAGCAGCAGAGCGGCGAGCAGAACTTTTTTCATGGTGGAACCAGACTCCCTTCGATATGGACCTTCTATGATAATGATTCTCAATGTCACTTTCATCATCGTAAAAGATCGTCCTCGTTCCCTCCATAGACAAAGGGACGAAAAAGCATGGACAATCGGGAACGCAGGGTCGTCCGTCCATCGGGAATGCAAGGTCGTCCGTCTAACCATGCCGGCCGAGCAGGGCCAGCGTCTCCTCGCGGATGCGGTCGAGCGCGATCGGCGAATACTCGCGCCAGGGGCTGGAGGCGAGCATCCTCAGCCCGCCGGCCCGCACGGCCGGCAGCCCGAGCCACTGCGGAGACTGGCTGAACCGGCCCCAATGCTCGAGCGTCTCCGATTCCTGGCAGACGAGCAGCCAGATCTGGCCGATGTCGGGATCGCGCAGCCTCTCCAGCGGCAGCGGCGTTCCGCTGTCGCGATGGTCTAAGGAAGCGGCTGGGCGGGGCACGCCGAGCTCGCGGTGCACGAAGTCCATCAGTCCCTCGCAGCCGTGCGGATAGAGCTGGCCTTTGAGCAGGCGCACGATCAGCACGGAAGGGGTCCCGCTGCCGCCCACCGCCGCCCGAGCCGCTGCGACGCGCCGGTCGAAGGCGCCGATCCATCGCTCCGCGTCCGCCTCCAGCCCGAGACGCCGGCCGATGTCCGTCAGGCCCTGCCTCCAGCCGTCCGGCTGCTCCTTCGGCAGCCGGACGATCGGGCCGATCGCTTCCAGGTGGCGCCGCACGTCCTCCTCCAGATCAGCCGAGCAGACGGTCAGCTCCGGCCGCAGCTGCCGCAGCTGCTCCAGATCGTCCCGCACCTGCAGCTCCGTCAAGCCATAGCTGAGGTGCTGCGGCACGTCGGTTCCCCAGCGCTCGAGGTAGTAGCGCATCCACTTGGGATGCATCGGGGCCGCATGCGGCAGGGCGCCGAGCGGCAGCAGGTAGCCGAGCGGAGAGGCGTTGCCGTAGGCCGCGATCCGCTGCCGCCGCTGCTCCATATACCGGGTCGGGGAGACGCCGTGCGCTTTTTTGAACAGGCGGCTGAAATAAAACTCGTCTTCGTATCCGACCGCATGGGCGACATCTTTGAGCCGGCTGTCCGAGCGCAGCATGAGCTGCTTCGCCTTGGCCAGACGCAGCCGGGTCAGATGCTCGCGCGGCGTGCTGCCGTACGCTTTTTTGAAGCTCGCGGCAAAATGCTTGGGGCTGCAGCCGGCCAGCTCGGCGAGCAGCTCCAGCGACAGCGGCTCCCGCATATGCTCCTCCATGTAGGCGCGCACCGGCTCCAGCGGCTCGTCCGCCGCCGGGTCGGGCGCGGCTTCCTCGATCGTCTCCAGCAGCAGGTGCAAGGCATCGGCCTGCGCGCGCAAGCGGCCGAGCGGCCGCTCGCCGCCGAATCCGGCGCAGATCGCGCGGCAGCGGTCCTGCAGCTGGGCTGCGGCAGGCAGCCGCGCCTCGCGCGGAAGCGCGGCGGCGACCGCATCGGCTTCGACCGGGCGCAGCCGCCCCGGCAAGGCCGGATCGGGCGCATGCAGCTCGATCCGCAGCAGCGCCGCCGCTCCTCGGCCGCCGCCGTCGGCAGCCAGCGCGAACGTGCTCTCCGGCGGACACAGGTAGACGACGCCGGCGCCCATCCGGGCGGAGCCGGCTCCGCGCTCCAGCCGGACCTTGCCGTCCAGCAGCACGAGCAGCGCGGTCTGGCGCAGCAGCTGCTGCGTCATGCCGGGGCGGTCGGGTCCGACCTGCAAGACGGACGCGTCGCGCAGACGGATCGTCCAGGCGCCGATATCGATCGGCTGCGGCGCGGGGCTCTGCGGATGGGACGGCAAGGCGGGGCGGATCATGGCGGTCTCTCCTTCAATCAATGAGAATCGTTATCAGTCTAGTGTAAAGCAGATCGTCCCGACCGGCAAGCTTCCTTCGTCGAGCAGAGCCGACGGAAGCCTAAGGGGGGCCGCAGACGCGTCCGTCCTGCCTGGCCGCTGTCAATCGGGTACCGCTTTCGTGTATGATGGAGAGACCTAATTGTTGGAGGGTTCCGATGGATTACATCATTCTCGATATCGAGTTCAACGGGAGGAAGTTCGCGAGCGACAAGCCGATGGAGGTCATCGAGATCGGCGCGGTGCGGCTCGACGGCTCCCTTCGCCACGTCGACGAGTTCAGCTCCTTGATCCGCCCGGTCTATTTCGCCAAGCTCAACAGCTTCATCCGGGAGAAGACCGGCATCCCCCAGGAAGACATCGACGCGGCCAAGGGCTTCGTGCCCGTCATCCGCGCGTTCCTGCAGTGGCTGGACCGGAGCGAGGCTTGCACGTTCGTCACTTGGGGCGGCGAGGACCTGAAGCGGATCGTGCTCGACACGAGGATGCACAAGCTCGACGACGCATACTGGCTCCAGGCGGACTACTACGATCTGCTCAAGATTTATCTGCGCACGCGCGGACTGACCAACGACGTCAGCGTGGAAAAGGCGCTCGAGGAGCTCGGCATCCCGGCGGAGGGCTCGGCGCACCGGGCGCTCGACGACGCGCGCATGACGGCGGAGATTTTCCGCCGCGTCTTTCCTGAGATCATGCCGGAGGCCGACGTCCGCCGCTACAAGGACACCTACTCCAACGCGAAGGAGCGCCGCATGGTCAAGAACGCCATCCGCACCCTCCATGCGCTGAAGATCGCTCCGACGTGGGAGCTGGTGGCGGATAAGCTGGCCAAGGCCAAGGTGGACCTGGACAACGTCAAAAAAGCCGCCGAGCTGAAAGCCTACTACGAGGTCGAGGCGGCCAAGCCGGTCAAGCCGCGTCCTCCGCGCCCGGAGCGGCCGGCCGGCGCGACGGACGAGTCGGCGGCTGACGCCGCCGGCTCCTCCGCGGCGGACGCGGCTGACGACGCCGGCGCTGCAGGAGCCGCCGATGCTGCAGATGCAACCCACGCGACGGACTCCGCCGCCGCGGCGAAATCCGCCGATTGAGCGTACCGCTCTTTCTGTCCGCGTCAAATCAATAGGCTCATGATGAGCCGCGAGACCGGCCTGAAAAGGACCGGCCCTTCCGCTGAACGGCGGAGGGGCCGGTCCTTTTCGCATGGCGCTGAATCGAACGGCTGTAGATGCGCGGAAAAACCGAGCAATTCGGGTGCGTGGAGGACCGGGTGGTCGGAGATGCGCGGAAAAACCGAGCAATTCGGGTGCGTGGAGGGCCGGGTGGTCGGAAATGCGCGGAAAACCCGAGCAATTCGGGTGCGTGGAGGCTGAATGGTTGGAGATGCGCGGAAAAACCGAGCAGCTCGGGTGCGTGGAGGCTGGATGGTCGGAGATATGCGGAAAAGCCGAGCAACTCGGGTGCGTGGAGGGCCGGGTGGTCGGAGATACGCGGAAAAACCGAGCAGCTCGCGTAGCGGAGGGGACGGAAACCTCTTGGAGAAGCGGGAGCGGTTCCCTTGAAGGCCGGATTCCTTCCGTATTGGAAAGGGAGATGAGAGGAATCTGGGCTTCAGCGGAATCGGAAAGAGGTTCCGTCCCCGGAGCGATGCCGATTGGCCGGCTTCAGCGGAATCGGAAAGAGGTCCCGTCCCCGGAGCGGTGCCGATCGGCCGGCTTCAGCGGAATCGGAAAGAGGTTCCGTCCCCGAAGCGGTGCCGATCCGCCTGCCTCCGCAGGCAAGGTTCCGTCCCCGGAGCGATGCCGATCGGCCGGCTTCAGCGGGATCGGAAAGAGGTTCCGTCCCCGGAGCGGTGCCGATCCGCCTGCCTCCGCAGGCAAGGTCCCGTCCGCAGCCGTTTCAACCCGCAGCCGGCTCCTCCGTCAGCTCCAGCACGACCGGGCAATGGTCGCTGCCGAGCACCGCGCTGTCGATCTCCGCTGCGGCCAGCAGCGGGCGCAGCCGGTCGGACACGAGGAAATAATCGATGCGCCAGCCGATGTTCCGCTCGCGCACCTTGGGCATGAACGACCACCACGTATAGGCGTCCGTCCGGTCCGGATGCAGATGGCGGAACGTATCCGTGAAGCCGGCCGCCAGCAGCGCGCTCATGCAGCCCCGTTCCTCGTCGGTAAAGCCCGAGTTGCCGCGGTTCGGCTTGGCATTCTTGAGATCGATGTCCTGATGGGCGACGTTGAGGTCGCCGCACAGGATGACCGGCTTGACCGCGTCCAGCCCCTTGAGATAGGCCAGCATGCGCGCCTCCCATTCCAGCCGGTAGGGCAGCCGCGACAGGTCGCGCCTGGAGTTCGGCGTATAGACGTTGACGAGGTACCAGCCCTCGAACTCCAGCGTCAGGATGCGGCCTTCCTCCTCGAAGTCGTCCTCCAGCCCGTACCGCACGGACAGCGGCTTCCGCCGCGTCCACACCGCAGTGCCCGAGTAGCCCTTGCGCGCGGCGTAGTTCCAGAACAGATGGTAGCCCTCGCCATGGGCCAGCTCGATCTGCCCCTCCTGCAGCTTCGTCTCCTGCACGCAGAAGACGTCGGCGTCCAATGCCTCGAAGTAGTCGGCAAAGCCTTTCTTGACGCAGGCCCGCAAGCCGTTGACGTTCCATGATGCCAGCTTCAATTGCGATTCTCTCCCCGTTCTTGGTCGTCCGTCCAGTGTAGCACGGGGCGCGGGGGCCTGTCAGCGGAAGGGAAAGGAAGCGCCGGCTTCAGCCCGCGCCCAGATGGCGGGCCGTCTCGCTGCGGTAGGCGCCGATGGCCGGAGCGAGGCCGGACAGGACTCCGGCGGCCAGCACGAGCGCGGCAATGCCGATCCACGACCAGTCGAAGCCGAGCTGGACGGAGATCGACACTTGCGAGCCGGCGTAGTCCGCCAGCACGGCGGCCAGCCCGTAGGCGCCGAGCACGCCGAGCGTGCAGCCGAGCGCCGTGACGAGCGCCGACTCCAGCAGCACGATGGCCATCACCTGGCGCCGACGGGCTCCGAGCGAGCGCAGGATGGCGACGCTGCGCCGGCGCTCGACGGCCGAGCTGTACAGCGACAGGCAGACGGTGAGGCCGGCCATGCCGAGCAGCACCCAGCCGATGCCGCGCAGCGCCTGCTCGGCGCTGCCCATCATGTCGAACAGCCGCGCCAGCGTCTGGCCGGGCAGGACGGCTTGCGCCTGCTCTCCGGCATTGGTCTGCTGATACAGCTTCATCAGGCCGATGTAGCTGCTCGGCTTGACGAGCACCGCGGTGACGCCGCGCGACTCTTCCGGCGACTCGTCCCCACGGGCTTCGCGGCTCGCCGGCGATTCGTCCCCGTGAACCGCGCCGACGCCTTCCGCAGTCTCGTCGGCCTCATGGGCGTGGCTCTGCCAGTAGCTGTCCATGCTGACATAAATGCCTTGATCGGAAGGAGCTCTTACCCGCTCCAGGACGCCGACCACCGTATACGGGTGGTTGCCGTGCTCCTCCGGCTCGGCCGACGCCGCGACGCCGTGCTCGGAGACGAACGTGTCGCCGACCCGCAGGCCTTCGCGCCCCGCGACGTCGGCTCCGATGACCGCCTCGAACGGCTGGTCGAACCGCCTGCCTTCCCCCAGCTTGAAATAAGCCGGGTCGGACGGACGGCCGCGCAGGTCGAAAAAGTCCGGCGTCGTCCCGACGATCCTCCTGCCCCGCGCCTGGTCGCCGAGCGCGAACGGAACCGCCGTCTTCACCTCGGGATCGGCGGCAAGACGCTCGTAATAATCGTAGCTCAGGTTGGCCAGCGGCTTGTCCATGAGGAAGATCGTGTTGAACACGAGCTGGTTGGCGCTGCCCTTGGAGCCGATGAGCAGGCCGAACGGCTCGCTTGCCCGCTCGATGCCTTCCTTCGCTCCGCTGGAGAGCATGAGCACGGCGAGCGTCACGGCCAGGCCGATCATCACGACGGCGGCGGTAATCAGCGTCTGCGCCCGGCGCGCCATCAGGCCGCGCCAGGCCATGGAGAACAGGGACATGACGATCGGGCCTCCTTTTTGCAGGGGGATGAGGATGAGCGGTCGATGCGGAAGGCGGGACGGGGAAGTCCGACGATCGTCCGCCCAGGCCATCCGTGCGAGTCGGAGGACGCGCGGCCTTCCGGACGGTCCGTCGTCAGCCGATGGCCGCGCGCGGCCTTTCCGGCGGCATGGGAGCCGCCGAGCCGCGTGCCGAAATCTCTTTCATCGTGACGATCCGCTCCATGCGCGCCGCCAGGTCCATATCGTGCGTGCACAGCAGCAGCGCCGCACCGGATGCCGCAGCGGAGCCGGCCAGCAGCTCCATGACGCGATCCGCCGTCTCGGGGTCGAGGCTTGCCGTCGGCTCGTCCGCCAGCAGCAGGGACGGCTCGTTGACGAGCGCCCGGGCGATCGCCACGCGCTGCTGCTGGCCCTGGCTCAGCTGGCGGGGCAGATGGTCGAGACGGTCGGCGAGGCCGGCGTCTGCGAGCAGCTCCGCCGCCCGCTCCCGCTGCCGGCGCTTGCTCAGCGGGCTGCCGAAGGCGGCCGCCGCCAGCACGTTCTCGAGCGCGGTGAAGCCGGGCAGCAGCTGAAAGCTTTGGTGGACATAGCCGACCTGCGAGGCGCGCAGCCGGTCGAGGGAGCTTTCCTTCATGCGGTCCAACCGCTCGCCGAGCAGCTGGACCGAGCCCGAGCTCGGGCGCACGATGCCGCACAGCAGATGCAGCAGCGTGCTCTTGCCGGAGCCGCTCGGCCCGACAAGCGCGACGCGCTCGCTCCGGCCGAGCTCCCAGCGGGGCACCTCCAGCACGGTCAGCTCCCCGCCGTCCGGAGCCGGGTAGCGCTTGACGACATCCTCGAGGCGAAGCAGCGTCACGAGAGCACCTCCGTGTCATCCGCGACGATGCGGATGAGGCTGACGAAGCCGGTGTCCTCGTCGGTCTGCGAGCCGATGCTGAGCGTGCCGGTCACTTTCACCTGATGCTCGGTCGGCGTGAGCTCCTTGCCCTCGGGCAGCTGGACGACGACGATGTCGGTCGGCCAGTCGGCGTCCGTGGAGCAGAACGGGCAGACGGCGAGCGGAATGCGGGTCAGCACGAAAAACCGGACGGTCGCCGTCAGCGGCGGCGCCATGTAGCCGGTCATCTCGACCTTCATGCCGTCCAGCTCCTTGAGCTTGTCGGAAAAGGCCAGGCCGCGCACGCTTTCCTTGCCGTACAGCTCGGAGAAACGGATCGTCGACGGTCCGTCCAGGCTCTGCCGCACCGTAGGCTTGGCCGTGGGGGATGCCGCAGGAGCGGCCGTCCGCAGCGGGCTCGCGACCGGCGAAGCGGAAGCGGCAGGGGACGTCGAAGCGGGAGCGGCGGACGGCACGGCAGTCGGAGAGGCTGCGGCTGGAGCCGCGGACGGAGCGGAAGCCGCTGGAGGCGAGCCGGACGGAGCCGCGGTAGCGGCGGCAGACGGGGCGGAAGGCGCAGCGGTCGAGGCTCCCGGGGCGGCGGAGGCAGGCGCGTCGCTCGCGGACGGAACCGGCGAAGGCGAGGAGCCCGCGCTCGCAGGAGCGGAGCTAGGCGACGCGCCGTCAGCCGGCGACGCCGTCTCGGACGCAGCGGGGGCGGACTTGCCCGCCCTGCCGCCCTCCGCGAGCGCGCCGGCTCCGCTCTCCGCCGCTGCGGCCTGCGGCTCCGCCTGGGCAACGGCGGACGGCCCTCCCTCGGAAGGGAGAGCCGGTGACCCGCAGCCGCCCAGCAGCAGTCCGGCCGCGGCGAGCCCCGCCAGGATCGCGGAGGCGCGGCGCGGAACGAGGCTGCAGGCGGCAGTGCCTGTGCTGCGGCTCCTCATCGGGCGAGGGAGGCCAGCAGCGAGTCGCTGGTGACGATCAGCTTGCCGGACTCGGTCTTGAACTGGAGCGGCACCGTCTGATTGCCTTTTTTGGCGATGCCTTTGCCGTGATGGAGCACGAGCGTCGTTCCGCCGGCCTTGACGGTCGAGACGCCCTTCTTGGCGTCGTACGAGCGGCTGCCGCCGAACGAGCGCAGGAATGCGTCCAGCTCGATCCAGTTCCGCTTGGCGTCGAGCTTGCTGCCGTCGAGGCGCAGTCCGAGCGCTTGCGCCATGCCGAAGAAGAGTTCGGTATTGTCCAGCGTGCCCTTGAAGTACTCCGCGCCCGGGCCATGCGCCATCAGCGGCACGTCGTCGGCGGAGTGCACCTCGGTGCCCTCGGACTTCGGCAGCGTGCCGGTGTGCAGGTACTTGTCCTTGTCGGCGGCGTTCGGATTCGCGAGCGTGCCGGGATTGGCGATGTAGGCGTCGCCCGACAGCACGGCCGGCGCTTGCGGGACGGCGCTGAACTTGTAGTCTTCATAATAGTCCGGCGTCGCGCCGAAGACGACGGCCAGCTTGCGGTCCACGTCCGGCGTATCCGGGAAGCCGTCCTTGTCGGAGTCGGCGTACGTCGGGAACTTCGACTGCTCGTACGTGCGCACCGCCTCGCGGCCGGTCTTGCCGTCTCCTTCCCAGTACGTGCCGGCGATGCTCGTGGAATGGGAGTGGTCGGCCGTAGCCAGGACGAGCGTGTCGCCGCTTTCGTCCGCATAGGCGCGGGCGATTCCGATCGCCTTGTCCATCTCGATCGTATCGTAGGCGGAGCGCTCCCAGTCCATCGTGTGCAGCTGCTTGTCGATGCTGGCCCCTTCGACGACGAGGAAGAAGCCGTTGTCGTTTTTCTTCAGCACGTCGATCGCCTTTCTCGTCATGTCCCACAGCGTCGGCTGGTCGGTGAACGACTTGATCGCCGCCGCATTGTTCGTGGAGCGGTCGTAGTAGACGTTCATGTCGCCGGTGTGGAACAGGCCGAGCAGCTTGTCCGGCGTGCCGGAGCTTTTCAGGCCGGCCGCGTTTTCGACGAACGTGTAGCCCTCTTTCTCGAACGAGCCGATCAGGTCCTTCTCATCCTTGCGCTTGGAGCCCGGCACGGACTTCGGCAGGAAGTACGCCGAGCCTCCGCCCATCACGACCTCCGGCTGCAGCTGGAGCATCATGTCCGCGATCTCGGCCTTGTCGGCGCGGCGGCGCGTATGGGAGACGACGGCGGCTGGCGTGGCGTCCTCGATCTCGGATGTCGTCACGATGCCGACCGACATGCCGCGCGAGCGCTTCAGCATCTCGGCCAGCGTCTCGACCTTCGGATCGTCGAGCGAGTTCTCGGTATTGTCGGGGTAGATGCCGAGCGCGTTGACGGCCGACTTGTGGCCGGTATTGTAGGCGCTGGCGCTGTTGGCGGAGTCGGTGACGAGCGAGTCCATGCCCGACGTCGTCACGACGGCGCGCTGCTCCAGCTTGTCCAGCTCGAGCATGCCGTCGTATTTGCCCTCGGTCAGTCCCTTGGACATGACGCGGGCGATCGTGATGCTCGGCTGGGCCATGCCGTCGCCGACGAACAGGATGACGTTTTTGGCTTTGCGGCCGGCTTGTTCCGTATTCACGACTTCATACTGCACGGTGCGCTTCAGGCTTCCGGCCTCGACGGAGACGGCGACCGGGCCGACCTTGGAGAAGGAGACATCGCGGACGGTGAACTCGCGGCTCTTGCTGGTGGAGGTGAGCTCGAGCTTCTTGCCGAAGACGGCTTCGGGGCTCTTGCCGTTGATCGTGATGCGGACGGTCGAGGCGTCGCCCGTCCAGTCGTTCAGCTCCACGCGGAAGTCGAACTTCGAGCCGGCGAGGAACTTGGCCTGATGGATCGGGGCGATATAGATGGACGGCGCGGCCGATGGGGCAGGAGCCCCGGCTTCCGCGGCAGCCGCAGGCGGGGAGCCGCCGAGCTCGGCCAGCCCGGCTCCTCCGACGGCCGTCGCGGCGGCCAGCACCGCGCCAAGCAGGATACGGCTTGTCTTGCTCTGTGTGTTCATCCGAAAAAACCCTCCCAAGCGTATGGTATGAACGAATGCTCATCCGTAATCTTAGAAGGGCAATATGCGGGGGATGCTAACGCGATGTGAATAAATGGTAAAGATTAGTCGATTGCGGCTTCCGAATCCCCGCTGACGGTGCCGTCTGCGAGCAGCGAGCCGGCCGGGCGGTTGCCGAGCTGAAGCTCGCGGATCGAGTAGCCGAAGTCCATCTGAAGGTGAGGATTGTCCTTGAAGCCCTCCCAGTCGCCGCCCCAGGTGAAGCCGAGCTTTTTGGCCATGCCGGCGACCTCGAGCCAGTCGGCCCGGCCGTTCTTGTTGCCGTCGTATTCCATATCCCAGATGATGTCGCCGGAGCGGTCCTTGAGCGCGAAGTCCAGCGCGAGTCCGTAGTTGTGATACGACTCGCCGCCCTTGGCGTGGGTGACGATGCTGCCTTCGCTGTCCCGTCCTTGGGCGTAGATCTCGTCCTGCTCGGCTTCGCTGCGGAAGCCGTCCGTGAACACGACGGAGATGCCGGCGGCCTTCGCCTGGGCGGCGAGCCGCTCGCTTGCCGCCCGCAGCTCGGGATGCAGGCCGGCTACGGGCGGCACGTCGCGGTACAGGCCTTGCGGCACGATCTTGTCGAACGCCCGCGGCAGCTCCAGCTTGAGCAGGGCGAGCGCCGCCGCGGCCAGTCCGGCGACGATGAGCAAGCCGCCCATCGGGCTCCGCTTGCGCCGGGGCTTGGGCCGGACAGCGGCGCGGGCGCCGCGGCTGGGGGCGGGGGTCGGTCGAGGCATTCCCATGAGCGTCTCCTTTGTCGGCGTAGTCTCGGTAGCTTGTCTAGGTCAGACGATCCAGAGGGCGGGAAGGCTTCGCGAGCAGCTGCTTGTACGTCTCGATGGCGCGGGCGCGCGACGCCTTGAGATCGACGAGCGCGCGATCGGCGGGCTCATGGACGGACGCGGCGGACATCCCGGCCCGCTCCGGCAGCCAGCGCCGGATGTAGGCGCCGTCCGGGTCCCAGCGCCTCGACTGGACGACCGGATTCATGATGCGGAAGTACGGCGAGGCGTCGAAGCCGAGCGAGCTGCTCCACAGCCAGCCCCCGCGGTTGAGCGTGTTGTCGTAATCCAGCAGCTGCTTGCGGAACCACGGCTCGCCGGCCGTGAACGGCGCGAGCAGGTTTTTGCAAAGAAACATCGCCGTAATCATGCGCAGCCGGTTCGGCAGCTCGCCCGTCGTCCGCAGCTGCGTCATCGCCGCGTCGATGAGCGGCACGCCGGTACGGCCTTGCCGCCATGCTTCCGCATGCTCCTCCGTCAGGCCGGACAGGTCGACCCTCTCCTCGTAGCGGAAAAAGTCCGCGTCGAACCGCGCCTGGTACAGGTAGAAGTCGCGCCAGGCGAGCTGGCGGACCCAGCTCTCCGCGCCGGTGCGCGCGGTCGCGGCAGACGGATCGCGCGGAGCGGAGCCCGGCCCTTCGACGCTGCCCGGCAGCGCCAGCTCCAGCTGCACGGCGGCATCCGCCCGCCAGCCGGCCGCGCCGCCAAAGGCGAGCGGATCGCGCTCGTCCTCGCACCGAGCTTCATCCAGGGCGAGGACGTAGGCCCGGCGGGCCGACAGCGCGCCGACATTCAGCCAGCGGGAGAGGCCGCTGCCGGCATCCTGCGCGTAGCGGTCGCGCAGCTCCTCGTATGCCTGCAGGCTGCCGCCGAGGAACCGGTCGAGCTGCCGCTCGGGCCGCTCGTCCTCCGGCACGGCGGCGGAGAGCGCAGCGGCGAGCTCGGCGGGCAAGGGCCAGCGGAGAAGCGAGAGCGGGGCCGTCGGCAGCTCTCCCGCGCGTACGCCCGGGGGCGGAGCGAGCCGCGAGCGGACATAGCCGCTCCAAGCCCGGTAGAACGGGGTGAACACGCGGTACGGCTCTTTTCTTCCCGTATGCTCCTGGAACTCGTCCAGATCGGCGAGCGGCACATCCTCCAGCGCCGTCCAGCGAACGCCCCGGCCGCGGCAGACGGCGGCGAGCCGCTCGTCCCGCCGCAGCGCGTAAGGCGTATGGTCGGCGGTGACGACGACCTCCCGGATCGGCTCCCGCTCGAGCAGCTCGTCCACCACTCGGGCAGGGTCGCCATGCAATAGATGCAGCCGCGCTCCCTGGGCTTCGTAGTCCTGGCGCAGCATCCCGGCGGTCCGCAGGAAGTGCCGTCCCGGATGAGACGCGGCGCGGCCGTCTCCGAGCAGCGCCGGATCGAGGATCAGGACATGGATGCCCGGCATGCCGAGGCTGGCCGCGTAGTCGAACGCGCGCAGATCGCCCGCCCGGAGGTCCTTGCGGTGGATGAACAGATACATGGATGTGCCTCCTTGGACCGGACGCAGCCGGTCATGCTCTTCTCCGTAATACCCGGCCCGAAAGCAAACAAACCGCAGCAGGCGCTCCGGGGAGGCTTGCTGCGGCTTGCTCGGCCGTGCTCGAAAGGCTCTAGTCGACGTCCGGACCGCCGTCCGGCTGGTCGGCGGCTTCGTCCGCGAATTTCTCGAACGTCTTGTCGTCCATGATGCGGCGGGCCGACAGGTAGCGCTTGGCGTAGTAGGACTCGCTCAGCTCGCTGATCGTCACGCCCCGGCTGGAGGAGGAGTGGGCGAATTTTCCGTCCCCGACGTAGATGCCGACATGGGAGACGCCCTTGCCGCTCGTATTGAAGAAGACGAGATCGCCCGCCTTCAGGTCGTCCTTGGCGACCTTCTTGCCCATGGCCGATTGCGCCGCGGACGAGTGGGGGAGCGAGACTTTGAACTGCTTGAACACGTAGGACGTGAAGCCCGAGCAGTCGAAGCCTTTCGAGGTGGTGCCCGCCGCTTTGTACGGCGTGCCGATGACGCCGCTGATGACGCCATCCATTTTGGAGCCTGCCGATGCGCTTTGCGCGCCTGCGGTGAACAGCAGGGCAAGTCCGAGTACGATTGCTGCGGCTTTCTTCTTCAAAGCTGTGGTGCTCCTTCCAGAGCCTACGAGGTTAGCTGTGGGGTTCGGTTGAAGGTTCCCTATGATTTCTCCGGCCTTCCTGCCTTGCGGCGAGGAGGGCGAAATCAATTCACCCTATAGATGGTTCCCCCGTTTCCATGTTCATGGAACTCGGCATGTTTGAACTTCTTCTGGAAGTGGTATTCTTTTCTTTAAGCTATTTTCCTCCCTTTCCCGACATATTCTCATAATTCTCATGTTCAAAAAGAGGATTGACAGCGCTTGCTTCGGGAGCGCGAGTCGAACGGCGCCTCGCCCCGTCCGTATTCGCTCCATTCGAACCATCAAAAAAAAACGCCCCTCGCAAGGGGCGTTTCACATTCGGCGCGTCATCCGCGCCGGCGGGATCCGATCCGGATCAGGCGGTGTACAGCGAGTTTTCCATCAGGGTGAGCAGCTTCGTGCGCATGCCCATCAAGCTCGTCAGCTCGGCCTCGCCGAGGTCGAGCCCTTCCGGCCGCAGGCGGGCGTGCTCGCTTTGCAGCGACTCCAGCTCCTGAGCGTTGCGATAGGCGCCGGCGCGGTCCAGCAGGTCGCCGGTCGCTTGGTGCAGCTGCTCGTAGTAGGCGTAGATTTTTTCAGTCATCTTCATTCTTTCCTCTCTCTCTGGATTGAAACTCTCCTCTAGCATGTCCTGCATTCGTGGGCTTCTATGCTTCATTAAAGCTGCGGATGATGATCGTCAGATCAACGGCAGATGAAGGTTTGGTGTTTGCGGGCGCTGCCGGAGCGGAGATGCGCTGGGCTTCCGGCCTGGATGTTATATACACCGTATCGGAATCCGAAAAACAAGACGAAATTGTCAGAGAATTTACACGATTATAGCTTGACGATAAAAGATTGTCAACTAACCTGACGTCCGCCGGAATCAGGCTTGTCGGACCAGCAGCTGAATTGCGAGGAGAGGATCCAGACGTCGATCAGCGTACGGACGAAATGATAGCCTTGCTGAATGACAAGCGCGGCGAGCCCGGCCCAAGCCATCGCGCCGGCGCTGACGCCGGCTTGCAGCAGGCCGGACAGCAGCAGCAGGACGAGGCTGACGCCTGCCAGCGGCAGCAGGCGGCGCAGCGCCTGCTGGAAGCTTGCTCCCACGCTCAGGCCGCTTGCCGCGCCGAACTGCAGGCCGAGAATGAGCACATGGAGCAGCCCGATCCAGAGCAGCCAGGCTCCGAGCCACGGCAGCGCGTCTGCGGCCAGCTGCGGCAGCGAGCTGTAATGCTGGAAGCGATGGAAGCCTTCCCTTACGAGCCAGACGGCCGGTGCGAGCGCGAGCGCCAGCTCGGCGGCGGCAAGCAGGAGAAACGGCTTCCAGCAGACGCGGATGCCTTCGAGGAAGCGCGTGCCCCCTTCGGCTCCGGACTCGGCGGCGTGGCGGACGGAGTAGGCCAGGCCGGCGCTCAGCAGCGGGCCGAGCAGCAGGCGGGCGAGCAGCAGCCCGCCCAGCAGCCAGAGATAGGGATGCGCCAGGTCCGTCTTGAGCAGCCGGAACTGCGATTCCGCCCAGAAGATCGCGTCCCCGCCGGATGCCGCTCCGTCCGCGCCGGGATAGCGCTGCACGAGCGGCCGCACGACCGAATCGACCAGCCGGTACAGGAAGAAGCCCCACAGCAGCCGGTACAGGAACAGGAAGGCGGCGATCGGCAGATGCTTGACGGTCAGCCCCCAGCCTTGCTTGAGATAATTGGACACGGGATCATGCTCCTCTCTTCCTCCGCCCTCACCAGGCGAACGCTCCTGCGAGCCATTCCAGCGCCTTGACGATGCCGAGGCTGATCCGCACCCGCTGGTCCTCCGGCGCCTCGGCGCGCAGGAAGTTGTTGATCTGGCGGTTGTCCAGCGCGTTGAGCCGGTCCGGATCGACCGACGCCCACAGCAGCGGGGAGGAGGAGCTCAGCTTGTAGCTGACGTCGGCCTCTACGCCGTCCCATGCGCGCTCGATCGTCCGTCCGTCGGCGAAGCGGAAGCGGGTGTTCACCGGGCCGTATACGCCGTCAAGGCGGCGGATGACGACTTGCGACTCGTAGCCGGGCTTGCCGCCGGCGCCTTCCGCCGGAGAGACGCGGATCGAGTCGACCGCGTAGTCGGCCGTCTGGCCGCCGTAGACGAACTGGCTGAAGTAGTCGTCCCAGCTGTCCTTGGTCACCTGCTCCACGACCCGCTTGAAGTCGGCCGTCGTCGGATGCTTGAATTTATACTGGTTGAAATACGTCCGCAGGATCTTGCTCATCATCGCCGGTCCCGTCTGCTGCTCGATGCCGGTCAGCACGAGCTTCGCCCGGCTGTAGACGTTGTCGGCGTAGCGGCCATGCGGGCCGTACGACCAGGACAGCAGCTTGAGCGGGGCGGGGTCGGTGACGTAGCTCGCCTCCAGCGCGGTGCGCGGCTCGACGCCGTACTCGCTTTCCATGATCTTGTCCTCCGAGTAGGAGGTGAAGCCCTCGTCGAGCCACGCTTCCTCGAATTCGTTGGACGCGACCATGCCGTACCAGTACTGATGCCCGATCTCGTGCACGACGGTGCGCTCGAGGCTGTAGCCGGGATTGTCCGTCTCGGCGCCGAAGGCGGTCACGAGCGTCGGATACTCCATGCCGCCGGCGCCGTTCGCGGCAGCGGGAGGGACGACGATGGACAGCGTGCTGTAGGGGTATGAGCCGTACCACTGCGAGTATTTGGCGAGCGCCGACTTGGCCGCGTGCATGTAGCGCTCGGCCAGCTTCTTGTGGAGCGGGTCGAGGTAGAGCTTGATGCGCACGCCGGGGACGCCCGGGGCGGAGAACGCTTCTTCGCTATAGATGAAGTCGGGCGAGGCCGACCAGGCGAAGTCGTGCACGTCCTCGGCATAGAACGTGAACGTCTGCCCGTCCTTGGATGCCTCCGGGGGCTTCGTCTGCACGCCGGTCGCCGCCACCTTGTAGCCGGACGGGACCTCGATCTTGACCGAGTAGAGGCCGAAGTCGCTGTAGAACTCGGAATTGCCGTGGTACTGATGCGCGTTCCAGCCTTCCGGACGCGAGCCCGAGGCCGTGTTGTAGGCGGCGATCTTCGGGAACCACTGGCCGGCCATGACGAAGCTGCCGGAGTAGCCCATGCGCGCGAATACTTCGGGGAGGCCGACGCTGAAGCCGATGTGCAGCGTCACTTCCTCGCCCGGCGCGACCGGCTGCGGGAGCTTGAGCTTCGCCAGCGTGTAGTCGCTCTCGTTGCCGTCGTCCGGCTGGACGAAGTGCACGCGCGGCAGCAGGCTCGCCCCTTCCTCGGTCTTGAGCGACTCCAGCCGCATGTAGCCGCGGCTCGCCTCGGTCGCCTTGTCCTCGCGCAGCCGTCCGCCCGACTCCTTCATGAACGTGGTCTCGCCCGAGAGGAAAGCGTTCGGATACAGATGGAGGTACATGTCCGACACGGTTTTCTTGCCGGGGTTTCTCCAGGTGACCGTCTCGGTGCCGGTGAGCGTCTTGCCGCTCAGCTTGACCTGGATCTGGTAGTCCGTGACGCGCTGGGACAGCGGCTGCGTCACGGGAGCGGGAGCCGGGGAGGTTTCGGCTGCGGGCGTCGCGGCCTGTCCGGCGGAAGGCTCCGCATAGGCCAGTCCCGTTCCGGCCCACGGCAGAGGCAAGAGGGCGAGCAGCAGGGCTGCGTGCAGCAAAGGTTTGAATGATCGGCGACAGGTCATGGACCGGTTCCCTCCCGTTGACAAGCTTGTAAGGCATCTATATGTTTGCTTTTGCCGGATTATTAGCTAAAATGAAAAATATCGAATACAAGCCCCTGCTTGTACGCCGGGAGCGGCGCGCGGGCGGGGGCTATGAGCATAGATGGCTTGTCTTGGGTCACGGAAAGTCATGGAAGGGAGCGGGGCATGGAAGAGAACAAGGAAGCGAAGCGCCCGGAGGGCGAGGCAGGAGCGGCGGACGCGGTACGTCCGGGCGGCGAGGCGGAGGCGAAGCGTCCGGACGGCGAGGCAGGATCGGCGGAAGCGCAGCCGGCCAAGGGCAAGCGGGCGCTGTCGCTGAACGTCGTCAGCAGCAAGGAGCATCGCGGCTTCGGCGCGGGCACGATCGACCTCAGCCGCGTCTCCTCCGTCATCATCGACGGCGCAGAGGCTTACATCGACAACGGCGCGATGCACGCCAAGAGCAAGGTGGAGAAGGGAATCAAGTTCAGCCCGGACAAGGCGAACGTGCCGAACGGGCGTCCGGTCTGGATCGTCTGGGTCGCGGTCGACCGCGACGAGGAGGGCTCCTTCTACGCGGGAGCGACTGCCTGCCCGATGCTTGTGGACACCGAGGCGCGCCGCGGCTGGAAAATTCTCGCCCAGCACGTCAACAACCTCGACTATGCGATCAAGCGGCGCTTCGTCCTGGACGAGCTGTCCGCCGAGGAGAAGGGCGTGCTGCGCGAGCTGCTGATCTCCCATAATGCCGAATGGTGGGAGCGCTCGCCGCAGTCGCTCAAGGATCTTCTGGCGGAGTAGCGGCTCTTAGCCGGGGCCGCGTCGGCTGGCGGACCGGCAGAACCGGCAGGCATCGAGCCGGCTCCTCGGCGCATTGGCGCATGCGAACATAAAAAGGGCGGGTCGGAGAGTTCCATGTTCATGGACTTCTCCGATCCGCCTTTTTTGCTGCCGATGCATGAGCTCCCTCATCGGCTGCAGCATGCAGTTGCCGAGCTTCGCTCACTCCTCCTCGCGGAAGCCGCGGTAAGCCCGGGCGTGGAATCCCTCGATCCAGCGGAACAGCTGCCTCCCGCTTGGAGGAGGGATCAGGTCCGCCTCGCGGCCGGGCAGCGGCCGGTACATCGCCGCATACGGCTCCGGCACCCAGATATAGCGGTGCGCATATCCGTCCGGAGCGACGAATCCGGCGCGCTCCCAGAAGTGCCGGCGGCCCTCGTTCTCCTCGCCGCCTCCGGCTTCCGTCTCGATGACGAGCGCGCTGGCGGAGGCATGCTCCGCCGCCCACCGCTCTACTCCGTCCAGCAGCCGGATGCCGATTCCTTGCCCGCGAAGCGTCGGATCGACGGCGAGGTAGTCGACGATGAGCGCTTTTCCGCCGCCGCCCGGGCCGGCAAGCGCCATCGCGGCTGGCGAGGGGCGGCGCTCCTGCGAAGCGTTCTCGGCCAGCACGAAGACGAGCGCCTGGCCGCGCTCCAGCATGCGGCGCATCAGCGTCTCCGGCTTGCGCCCGTGAGGCGGGAAGGAGCGCTCGTAGATGGACCGCGCGGCGGGCCAGAGCGGATGGTCGAGACGGTCGAGGATGTGCAGCGGCATGCGGGTCGGCCTCCTTTTCGTACCCTGAGTATACCCCTGCGAGCCGGCCCCGAACACGCCAATAGGGCCTCCGCTTGTCTGCTGACAACCAGAGGCCCTATCTCCTGCAATTCGAGTTCCTATTCAATTAGACACTGACACTCCATTCCCAGCAGCTTGCGTAGCCTAACGCTTGCTTCCGTCTCAGATTTCGTTTCCTCCATACCGAATGTACCACAGGTTCGTGTGCGCAACAGATTTCAGCTTCTGTACCCGCATGTCCGCTCGGTCCTGCACGGGGAGCCAGCTTCACCGACCGGAACGTGTTGCCTTCCAGCCGGGGACATGCTTCGCTTACCGTCTCCATTGGACTATCCCCTTCCTGTGAGGAGTGCCTTCATTATACTTCATCTTTACAATTAATTAAATAATCAGAATATTTAGAATAGATCAGTAATCGGGCAAATTCCGCCTTCTTCGCCATCAGGCGCCTCTTTTTTGCCTTTTATTGCGGGAATCGTCGGGTTCTCTTGCGCTCGCGCCTATCCCGGCCTATCCAGCAACTTCCTCTCCGGACCAGGCGTCTAACTAAACGTTGCCAAGACGCGAGGACTCATCATGCAATCGGGGAAGGAATGAGAATGTGAAGCAAGCAAGGAAACCGGGACGGACGCCCGGCAACGGGCGCAGGCTGCTCGCGCTGTCGCTCGCCGCGCTGGTCGTAGCGGGAGCGGCGGCCGTGCCTGGACAAGCCGAAGCCGCGGCGCAGATCCGGCTGTATCTGGACGGCCAGGCGCTGGCATCGGAGGCGCCTCCCTATATCGTGCCCCAGGCGAACGTGACGATGGTGCCGCTGCGCGTCGTGAGCGAAGGGCTCGGCGCATCCGTAGGCTGGTCGGCCAAGGAGCGCCGGGCCGACATCGCCATGTCCGGCAGCGCGATCTCGCTCGTCATGGGACAGAGCTACGCGATCGTAAACGGAGCGCGCGTAAAGCTGGACGCATCCGTGCAAATGAAGCAGAACCGCACGATGGTGCCGCTGCGCTTCGTCGGGGAGCAGCTCGGGCTCGGCGTCGCCTGGAGCAGCGCCGACCGGACGGTCAAGCTGACCTCGCCCGGCGAAGGTCCGGCCCCTGGCCCCGGCGCCACGCCGAGCCCGAGTCCGGGGCCAGGGGCGACTCCGGCTCCGAGCCCGAGTCCCGGCCCGAGCGCGACGCCCGCGCCGACTCCCGGCACGCCGCCGGGCCAGGTCGTGCCGGGGCCGGGCGCCCCGGCCAAGCTGCGCGGGACTTGGGTATCGACGGTCTACAACCTCGACTGGCCGAGCGCCGCATCCGCCAAGAGCCGCGACAGCGCCAAGCAGAAGCTCGAGTTCACCCAGCTGCTCGACGAGCTGCAGGAGATGGGCATGAACGCGGTGTTCGTGCAGGTCCGTCCGGCGGGCGACGCCTTGTATCCGACGCTGCTCAGCCCGTGGTCCGCCTTCCTCACCGGCAAGCAGGGGCTTGCGGCAGACTACGATCCGCTGGCGTTCATGATCGACGAGGCCCATCGGCGCGGCATGGAGCTGCATGCCTGGTTCAATCCGTTCCGCGCGGCCAGCACGGCCGACACCGCCCAGCTCGATCCGGGCAGCATCGTGCGCCAGCATCCGGAGTGGATCGTGAACGCCGGCGGCAAGCTGTACGTCAACCCCGGCATCCCGGCGGCCCGCCAGGCGATCATCGACTCGATCGCAGAGGTGGCCGCGCGCTATGACGTGGACGGCATCCATCTCGACGACTACTTCTATCCGTCCGGCTCGGCGTTCGACGACGAAGGGACGTACAAGCTCTACAGCGCCGGATCGCTCTTGTCCAAGGGCGACTGGCGGCGGGCCAACATCAACGCCTTCGTCGAGGAGCTGGACCGCGCGGTCCATGCGGCGAAGCCCACGGTCCGGTTCGGCATCAGTCCGTTCGGCGTCTGGCGCAACCAGTCGACCGACCCCGCCGGCTCCGAGACCAAGGCGGGCGTGACCGCCTACGACAGCATGTATGCCGACGTGCGCCTGTGGGTGCAAAAAGGCTGGCTCGACTACGTCGCGCCGCAAATCTACTGGAGCTTCGCCCACCCGACCGTGCCGTACGGCAAGGTGGCCGACTGGTGGCAGCGCACGGTGCGCGGCACCGGCGTCGAGCTGTACGTCGGGCACTCGCCGTACAAGCTCGGCACGACCGAGGCCGGCTGGCAGTCGTCGGCGGAGATCGTCCGCCAGCTCGACTACAACCAGCTGGCCGGCTCCGTGACGGGCGAGCTGTTCTTCAGCGCCAAGGACCTGCGGCGCAACCCGCTCGGCATCGCGGACGCGCTGCGCTCCTACTACGCCGGAGCGGAATAGGGCAGGCATCGCCTGACGAAGCCGACCCGCCTGATTTCGTGCCGCCGCAGCGCCCTGCCGCGCGGCAACGCCTCGGCCCGGCGCTCGGCTTTCCGCGTCGCATGGAAAAGGGGCTGTCTCATCTCCGTTGCTGGAGATGAGGCAGCCCCTTTTTGTTCGACCTTACCAGTTGTTGCCGGACACGCGGGTGACGGTGAAGCCTGGGCTCTTGCTTTCGCCGTAGATGGCTTGGACGCCCGGGTTGTTCACCTTGACGTTCGTGAAGCTGGCCTGGCCGACGACCGGACCTTGGCCCTGCTCCGCGCTGGCGACGAGCTTGATGCCGTAGCGGGTCGGGTTGTTGATCGTGACGTTTTCGACGCGCACGTTCTGCATCGGCAGGTTTTCCGGAGACTTGGACTGGAACATGAGGCCGAAGTAGACCGGGTTGTTGATGTCGACGTTTTTGACGAGGATGTTCTTGAACGTGCGGTCGCCGCCGAAGAACCAGATGGCGCCGAAGTTCTGGTATTCGTTGATCTTGTCGTCCGCGCCGACGCTCGTCCAGAAGTCGCCGCCGGTGCGGTCGAGCGTGACGCCGTCGATGACCGTATCCTTGTCGCCGAAGCCGAGCGTGTTGTAGCCGAAGCTCAGGCTGCTGATCGTCAGGCCTGGATAGGTGAGCGTATCCGCGCCGTACAGGTTCTGGTACAGGTTGTCCGAGCCGCCGTACACGGCGAAGGCGGCGGCGCGGCGCACGCAGGTCGCGGTCAGGTTCGTGTACTTGTTGCCGACGTTGTAGGAGCCGCCGGCGTCGACGGCGCTGAACAGCGCGAACGCGTCATCGCCCGCTCCTCGGGAGTAGTTGTTGTCGATGACGTTGTAGGACGAGCCGTTCGTCATGTTGATGCCGTCCGCGAACGTGTTCTTGATGCGGTTGTTCTTGAACGTATTGTTGGAAGAATTCACGCCCCAGTACAGGCAGATGAAGTGCTCGACCCAAATGTTCTGCACGGTCACGTTCTGCATGCCGTTGCCGTCGATGAACTTGCCCGGGCCGTCGGTGCGGTACACGTAGTTGCCCCAGGCCGACAGGTCGCGGATCGTCGAGCCGTTGGCGGTCGAGCTGATGTTGAAGCCGATGTCCGTATTGGTCTGGCTCGCCGGAGCGACGAGCTTCGTGTGCCAAGGACCGGCGCCGATGATTTCCGTCGCGCGGCCGTACAGATAGATCTTGCTGCCGAGCTCCCACTGGCCCGCCGGAATGAAGATGCCCTTCTTGGTCGTATCCTGGCGGAACTCGTTCAGCGCCTGATCGATGGACTTGGAGGCGGACACCTGCACGTACTTGCTCGGGTCCGGATTGGAGGCGGCCGGAGCGACCTGCTCCGTCTCGATCATGTCCACGTAGATCCACGGCACGTCGCCGGCATCCTTCTGGATCTTGATCTTCGTGCCCGCCGGGTACACGGTGTCGAGCAGCAGCTGGGCGTCCTCGTACAGCCAGTACGCGGTCAGGCCCGAGCCGGGCGCGTTGTCGTAGCCGAGCCGTCCGAGCGTGCTCGGCGTGGCGTACACGTGGGAGAACTTGGACGTGACGTTGAACTTTCCTTTGGAAACGCCGTTCGCATACAGCGTGACCGTGCCGCTCGTGCTTTCGGCGACGGAGCTGCGCAGCACGAAGGCGTTCGCCGGCGAGGTCAGCGTGAACTCGACGTATTCCCCGCTCGCGTCCAGCTGGACGGCGGAGCGTCCCGATGCTTCACCGGCATAGTCGCCGGGCTTGAAGTTCGGCGCCAGACGCGTGCCGTTCGTGGCGTTGCCTGCCGCCTCGGCCTCGAGGATCGTGAACGGCATGTTGGCGCCGCGGCCGGAATAGAGGCTGGCCGTGCTCGTATTGTTCTGCTGCTTGACCGCGACCTCGTTGCCGTCGGCGGCGACCGTCGTCGTGACGGAGTAGCTGCCGTTGACGGCCGTCCACGTGCCGGCCGTGACGGTCGCGGATGCGCCGGCGGCAAGCGAGCCGGAGTAGGAAGCGCTCCACGACTGCACGGTCGCGCCGGCGGCGTTCTTCAGCACCACCGTAATCGGATGGGCGCCTCCGGCCGAAGCCGTGTTGCCCTGGTTGGTCAGGTTGACGGAGAACGTGACCGTGTTGCCGGCGCTCGGATTGCCCGGCGTCCACGACGTCGTGGCGATCAGGTCGGAGCTCGTCACCGGCGCGACGACGAGGGAGGAGGAGTGCGTGTAGCTGTTGTTGGACTCGTTCTGCTCGACGACCGTGTTGGCCGGATCGACCTTGGCGCCGGGCGCGTACGTGCCGGCGTTCCTTGCGCCGATGTTCAGCGATACGGTCGTCTGGGCGCCTGCGGCGAGCGCGCCTACCGATGCGGTGCCGACCTGCTCGCTGCCCAGGAGGAAGGCGACCGTGGTCGCGCCGGACGCGAGCGTGCCGCTGTTCTGCACCGTTGCGCTCAGCGTGACGGCCGTATTTTCGACCGGCGAGGACGGCGTCCAGGACATGCCGTTCACCTTCAGGTCCGGGTTGGCCGCAGGCGTGCCGTACACTTCGAATTCCGCGACTTGGCCGGCCGGAGCGCCGGAGTTGGCGGTGATGTTCAGTTGCACCTGCTTGGCCGTCGCCGAGACCGGAATCGTCACTTTGTTGCCGGCAGCGGGGTTGAACGTGTAGGACTGGGCGGCGACGAGGCTCGTGAACGTGGAGCTCGCCTGGGTGTTGCCCAGCACCTGGATCGTCTGCGTGCGCGTGCCCCATGCGCTCGACGGGTCGAGCTTCAGGACGATCGAGCTCAGGCCATGGTTCGTGCCGAGGTCGACGGTCAGCTGGCTGGGATTGCCGCCGCCCTCCCAATAGGTCGTGGCGCTGCCGTCATTGGCGTTCGTCGCGACGAAGGTGTGGACGACCGACGAGGCCGTGATCGGCTTGTTCAGCGCGACGTTGCTTCCGGCTGGCGTCGCGGTCGGCGTTGCCGTCGGAGTCGGAGTCGGAGTTGCGGTCGGCGTAGGCGTTGCCGTCGGCGTTGCCGTCGGCGTCGGCGTTGCCGTCGGCGTCGCGGTCGGAGTGGCCGTCGGAGTCGGAGTCGGTGCGGAAGCGCCGTAGATTTGGAACTCCGATATCTGCCCGGCCGGCCAGCCCGTATTGGCGGTGAAGCTGAGGCGCACGTAACGGGCCGAAGCCGCCGCGAAGCTGATCGTCGCGGAGTTGCCGCCGGATGGGTTGAAGGTATAGCTCGCCGACCCTACGATCGTGGAGAACGAGCTGCCGTTCGTGCTGCCCTGGACGGACAGCGTCTGCGTGCGCGTTTCCCAGGCGGAGGGCAGCTTGAGCACGACCTGGTCGATGCTCGTCGCCGCTCCCAGATCGATCTGGACCCATTGGGGAAAGGCGTTGTTCGGGCTTTCCCAATACGTGGCGGCATTGCCGTCGTTGACGTTGCCGGCGCCATAGACGTCGGCGAAGCCGCTCGCGGTCGCCGTCTTGCCGATCGCGAGGTTCGGTCCTCCCGCAGCGTCCGCCGGCGCAGGCGACAGCGACAGCTGCGAAAGCAGGACCATGCACGCAAGGAGCCAAGATACATAGGGATTTCGTACGGTAGCCTTTCGTTTTGCTTGCTGGCTCGTGGACATCATGTACCTCCTCGTTCAAGTAAATGCGACTGATATAAAGCGCTTTCATCATTTCCGGCCGTGCCTCGTTCCCGCTTCGAGCTCGCCTCCCCCCGGACCGTCCAGGCGGTCCTGCTGTCATTTTAAGCCAGTCATGGACAAGCCTTGAAGATGCGTTCTTACGAGGATCAGGTGCGATTCTATGCCGGTGGGGATGAAAAGGCGCTCGGGCAGGGGCGGAGAGGCACGCCGCCCCTCGGCGCTTGTCCGTTGCCGCCTCGCTTGTCCCGCATATACTACGGCATCAACCGGTACAAGGAGGGGGTAACATGCCGCAATGGCTGGATGCCAAGGCATCGCAGAACGCGAGCTACGGCAGCTCGATCTCCATTCCGCTCGGGGCGGGCGGCGCCCTGCAGCTGGTCGCCCAGCAGACGCTCGACCTTTCGCTGGGGACGGCGGGAGGCACGGTCGTGGAGTTTTCCGGCACCGTCACGGTCCAGCAGCCGACCGTCGCCGCCGATGCGATCCTGTCGTTCTACGTCGTCCGAGGGCTGAGTCCGTTCGGCGGACCGGCTGTCTACACGCTGAATCAGAACCTGCTGGCGACCGAAGTCGGTCCGCGCGCGATCAGCTTCACCGGCTCCGATTCCTCGGCTCCGAACGCTCCCTCCGTCGCTTATTCCGTCTTCATCTCCTCCAGCGTGGCCGGCATTCTGCGCGTCGGACCCGAGAGCTTCAACTTCACGGGCTACAGCAGCTGAGGCGGCTGCGGCATCTCTTCATCAAGAAGGGATGCTCTACATATAATTGGAAAAGGAAGGCATTACGGGCAAGGAGGGACCGCATTGACCGACGTTGGAATTGTCATGCCCGTCTACAAGCAGAGGAGGGACTTCCTGACGGCGGCCGTCCAGTCGGTGCTCGCTCAGACGTACCGCGATTTCCGCTTCGTGCTCGTCATCGACGGCGCGCCGGAGATGGAGCCGCTCGTCCGGGAGCTGATCGCAGGAGACGCCCGGGCGCGCATCATCGCCTACCCGGACAACCGAGGCGTCGCCAGCGCCTTGAACGCTGGCTTCGAGCCGCTGCTGGCCGATCCGTCCATCCAGTACCTGACCTGGGTCTCGACGGACAATGTATACGATCCCGACTACGTCGGCGTGCTGCGCTCGGCGCTCGTCCAAGGCCAGCCGGAGCTCGGCATCGCCTTCAGCTCGTTCCGCAGCATCGACGACGAGGGGCGGCAGCTGCGCTCGGAGGCGGAGCTGGCGGCGCTGCGCGTCTACCAGGCTCAGCCGGAGGACCGGCTGCTCGATTATTCCATGGTCGGCGTCTCGTTCATGTACAAGGCGGAATACGCTCGCCAGATCGCGGGCTACGGCATGCAGCCGGTGGAGGATTACGACTATTGGCTCCGGCTCAGCGAGCGCTGCCGCATGAAGCATCTGCCGGTGGAGCTGATGGACTACCGGGTCGATTCGGCCCATAGCATCTCCGCCCAGCTGCGCGGCCCGCTGGAGCATCGGCGGTGGCGCTACACCTATCATCTCGCCCGCCACCAGGCGCGGATGCGGCGGGGCATTCCGCAGAAGCTGACCGTGCTGTTCCCGCTCGGCCTGGCTCTCGACAACGAGATCGCGGTGCTGGAGGATCTCTATGAGCAGTCCTTCAGCAACTACGGGTGCATCGTGCTGGATCTGTCTGAATCCCAGCAGCCGACCGCGGCGCTCGGCGCCATCTCCCATCCGACGACGAGCTTCAGGTCGCTGCCCGGCATGGAGGTATCGCCTGCGATCCTGTACGCGGCGCAGTCCGTGGCGACGCCCTATGTGCTCGTGCTCGGTCCCGGGCGATTCCACGGAGTCGTCGACCTCCAGGGGCTGATCGACTATGCGGACGCGAGCGGCAAGCCGGGCGAGCTGTCCTGGTTTTACGGAAACGGCCCGGCGCCGGCGCCGGTCTCGATCCGGCGCGAGACCGATACGACCGAGCCGCCGGGCAAGCCGAACCTGTTCCATGAGCTGTTCCGCACCGACGGGCTCATCCGGCTGCTCCGTTCGATTCTCGGGACGGGGGGTCCGCCGTGAAGCTGCTGTTTACCTTTTTCAATCCGAGCGGAGGCATGGAGACGCTGAACCGGATCCGGGGCCAGGCGCTGACGGCGGCGGGACATGAGGTGCATCTGCTCTATACGAGCGGAGGGGAAGGGAGAAAGAATGTCCGAGACCTGCCGGTCCACATCCTGTCCGACCCGGCGGAGATCGGACAGCATGCGCTCGCCGGAGGCTACGACGTCATCGTCGTGTGCACCGACATCTGGACGATGGAGATCATCCGGCAGGCGGGCTACCGCGGCCGCATCGTCTACGAGGTGCAGGGGCTCGGCCGGATCGAAGAGGCGAGGCAGACGATGGCGGCCTTCAGCGAGAGCATCCGCCGGGACGCCGACGCCCTTCTCTTTCCCCGCACGGAGCATCTCGGCGCCTTGATGAAGCAGCATCTGCCCGACCTTCCGAAGTTCAGCTTCGACAATCCGCTCGATACGTCCGGCTTCCGCTACTTCGCCTATCCGCCCAAGCCCTATCCGATCGTCGGCTGGATCGGCCGGATCACCGCCAACAAAAACTGGCGGGAATTCATCGCGATCGGCGAGCGGCTGCTGGATGCCAACCCGTCGATCTATCTGTGGATGTTCGGGGATGCGACGCTCTATGAGCAGCCGGAGCAGGAGGCGTTCGAGCTTTGGCTCGCGGCCTCGCCCCATGCGGGGCGCCTCATCCGCCATTCCAACATCCCGCATCAGCAGATGGCGGACTACTTGAGCCTGATCGGAGATTCGGGCGGGCTGCTCTGCTCCACGTCTCATCTGGAGGGCTTCGGCTACGCGGTCGCGGAGGCGATGCTGTGCCGATGCCCGGTGCTGTCGAGCGATTCGGACGGCATCCGCCGCTTCGTGCAGCCCGAGGTGACCGGCAAGCTGTATCCGGTCGGGCAGATCGACGTCGCGGTCCGCAAGGCGCAGGAGCTGATGGGCGACCGCAAGCGGCGGGAGCGGATGCGCGAGCGCGGAGAAGCGCACATCCGGGCGTTGTTTTCCAAGGAGGAGTATGCGAAGCGGTTCGGCAGCATGCTCGGCAAGCTGATGGCCGCGCCGCCGCGAAGCTGAGGTCCGGTCCGGCGCGAATCGGGCCGGGTCCGTTCCGGCAATCCGACATGACAAAAGCCCGGCCTCCCGCGAGCATGGGGAGCCGGGCCGGTTCATTTGCGGCCGGAGCGGAAGATCGACACGAGCATATAAAGGAACATGACGGCGGCAATCGTGAAGCCGATCTCCAGCACCGGGAAGCGGGAGAGCAGGCCGGGCTGGCGGCCGATCGAGGAGCCGACGACGAGTCCGGCCATGATGATGCTGAAGCTGAGCAGCACGATGCTGAAGCTGAGCCTTCCGCTGATGCGGTCCAGCTTTTTCATCATGCGGTCGACGTCCTTCACCGACAGCTCGAGCGGCAGCTTGCCGCGCGTCAGGTGGCGGCCCAGGCTGCGCAGGCGGGAGGGCAGCTCGCCGAGGAGGTCGACGTATTCCGCGGCATAGCTGGCGGCCGCCTCCGCGAGCCGGGCCGGCTTCAGCCGGTCGAGCAGCAGCTTTTTGCCGAACGGCTCGGCCACGGTCACGACGCTGAAGTCGGGATCGAGCGAAGAGATGACGCCCTCGAGCGTCAACAGCGTCTTGCCGAGCAGCATGAAGTCGGCGGGCATGCGGATGCGGTGGCGATAGGACACCTGGAACAGGTCGGTCACCGCCTCGCCGAGGCTGATGTCGGAGAAGGACACCTGGTAATACTTCTCCCGCAGCCGGTCTACGTCGCGCCTCAGCTCCTGCCAGTCTGCGCTGTCCGGGATGAGCCCCATCGCCTCGATCGCCTGGATGACGCCGTCCGTGCTCTGGCGGCGCAGGGCGATGACGAGCGAGGCGAAGTGCTCCTTCATGCCCGGCGTCAGCCGTCCGGTCATGCCGAAGTCGAGCAGCCCGATGACCGGACGCGGAGCCGGGGCCGGCTCGTCCGGCCCGGCCTGACCGGTCTGCTCAAGTCCCGCGCCGGAGTCGGAGCCGTCCTCGCCGGGCGGCCGCGCGGAAGCTCGTCCGCGGCCGGCCCGCTTGCTCGTCGGCGGCGGGAGGACAAGCACGTTGCCGGGATGAGGGTCGGCATGGAAATGGCCGGAGAGGAACACCTGCTCGAGGATGACGGTGCTGACAGCTTCGGCGATCTCGGTGAGGTCGTAGCCGGCCTGGGCGAGCGAGGCGGTGTCATGCAGCTGGATGCCGCGCATGAACTCCATCGTCAGCACGCGCCGGCTGCTCAGATCCCACCAGATGCGAGGGATGCGGATGTCGTCTCGTCCTTCGAAATGCGCCGCGATCCGTTCCGCGCTGCGTCCTTCCAGCGTATAGTCGAGCTCGGCGCCCAGCGACGAGGCCAGCTCCTCGACGAGCTCGGAGGCGCCGTATTGCCGAGCCAGCTGGAGCCGGTGCTCGGCGATCCGGGCCAGATGGCGCAGGATGTCGAGATCGGTCTCGACCGTCCGGCGGATGCCGGGCCGCTGCACCTTGACAGCGACCTCCTCGCCGGAGCGCAGCCGGGCGCGGTGCACCTGTCCGATCGAGGCGGCGGCTACCGGCTCCGGCTCGAAGCTGCGGTACACCGACTCGAGCGGCGAGCCGAGCTCTTCCTCGATGACGCGCCGCACGTCCTCGAACGGAATCGGCGGCACTTTGTCCTGGAGGCGCTGCAGCTCCTCGATGATGTCCGGCGGGAACAGGTCATGGCGCGTGCTGGCGATCTGGCCGAGCTTGACGAAGGTCGGACCGAGCTCCTGCAAAAAAGACCGGAGGCGTTCTCCGGTCGTGCGCGTCGGCTGGTGATGCTGGCTCTCGACGCTGCGCCAATGGGGGATGAGACGGTTCAGGCCGAGGTCCCGGACGAAATAGCCGAAGCCGTTGCGGGCAAAGGCAAGCGCGATCTCGCGATAGCGCTGCAGATGACGCAGCCGGCGCATGGCCGTCATCGGACGCTGCCGTCCGGTTCTGTCCCCGGCTCCTGGCCGGCAGGCTCCGCCGCTGCGGACGGGATGGAAGGCGGCACGCCCGGTCCGGCCTTGCCGGTGCCCTCGTAGGCGCCGTCTTCGCCGGCGGCTCCGTGGGGGAGCGCCTCCGGCGCATGGGCCGAGGGGGCGCCGAGCCGCGCTTCAAGCTCCGCGACGCGCGCCTCGAGCCGCGCGAGCTCGCTGCGATGCGCGAGCTCCAGCTCATCCGTCACGTCCTTGACGCGCTCGCGAATGAACGTTTCCATGCCGCTGCGGGCTTCCTGTCCCCGCGAGATCATGCTGCTGACAAACTGCTGCGAGTCGGCCTTGCTCATGTCGCTTCGGGCCGACAGCTCCTGCGCCAGCTTCTCCGCCTGCTCCTTGGTCGAAGCGGCGAGGCCGAGCCCCAGCGAGAACGCCTTGTTCAAGAGGTCTTTCATGAATCGACACCTGCCTTCTTTTTCGAGTCTATCGCTACCATGTTCCATCCTTGCTTCTTCATTATACTCAACGCCTCGGGGTTAATCACCCGCTTCGGCTCCGGCAAAGAAGGACGGAAGGCGGTTCTTCTGCCTGAAAGCTAACGGTTCCGCCACCAGCGGGAGAGGCCGCCGAGCCAGCCCCGCTCCTGGCCGGTCTGGGCCGAGTCGGCGGCCGGCTCGGCCGCGCCGGCATCCGCGGCGGCCTCCACGCCGGAGGCCGAGCTGCCGTCGCAGGTGCCGGTCGGCTCCGTGCCGGCGACGAACAGCTCCATGCGCCAGCCGGAGCAGCCGGGGCCGTAGCGCAGGCCGCTCGCCGGATCGACGGCGACGCTGACGACGCCGTCCGGCACGGGGAACGGCCGCGCGGGCCGCCCGCTCAGCGCGCGCTCGGTGAAGGAGGCGAAGATCGGAGCGGCTCGGTGCGACTCCGCCGTCGTCAGGCTGCGCCCCTTGTCGTAGCCGGTCCAGACGGCGGCGGCCAGCTCGGGCGTATACCCGACGAGCCAGGCGTCGTCCGCCGTCGTGCCGGTCTTGCCGGCGACGGGACGGCGGATCATTGCGGAGACGCGGCTGCCGGTGCCCCCCGTCTCGAACACGCTCTCCATCAGGCTCGTGAGCACGTAGGCATGGGCGGGATCGGACACCTGCGACCGGCGCGGCTCGGCCCGGTACAGCACCTCTCCCTTGCTGTCCTCGACGCGCAGGATCGCCGTCGGCTCGGCGCGCATGCCTCCCGCGGCGAGCGTGCCGAACGCCGACGCCATCTCGAGCGGGCTCGCCGGATACGTGCCGAGCGCGAGCGACGGCAGCGGCTGCAGGTCGCCGGCGAGCCCGAGCTGCCGCGCGGCGGAGACGACCTTGTCCGCGCCGATGCGCAGGATCGTGTTGACCGCGTACGTGTTGTCCGAGCTCGCGATCGCCTCGCGCATCGTGATGTCGCCGCCGGCGTAGCGGTCGTGGTAGTTGCGCGGCGCGTACGTCTTGCGGCCGCTGTCGTAGCTGAAGATCGTCGGCGCGCTCGTGAACGGCGTCACGGCGGTCAAGCCGTTCTCCAGGGCGGCGAGGTAGAGGATCGGCTTGAACGACGAGCCGGGCTGGCGGCGCGCCAGCGCCCGGTTGAACGGGCCCGTGCGGTAGTCGCGGCCGCCGACCATGGCGCGGATGTAGCCCGTCGCCGGCTCTATGGCGACGAGCGCCGCCTGCTGCTGCGAGCTGGACGGCAGCCCTTCCTTGACGGCGGCTTCGGCGGCTTGCTGCATCGCGGGGTCGAGCGTCGTATAGATGCGCGCGCCGCCCTCGCTGATGAGCCCTTCGTCGAGGCCGAGCTGGTCGACCGCCGTCTGCCGCACATAGTCGCGGAAGTACGGCGCGCCGCCCCCGCTGCCGGCAGGCTGCAGCGGCTGCAGCTCCAGCTTCTCCGCGCGCGCGGCGGCGGCCTGCTCGGCGGTGATCGCGCCGGTCTCGACCATAGCGGCGAGCACGAGCTTCTGCCGGCGGTAGGCGTTCGCCTCGTTGAGATAGGGCGAGTAGTACTTCGGCCCCTTCGGCACGCCGGCGAGCATGGATGCTTCGGCCAGCGTCAGCTCGGAGGCGTGCTTGCCGTAGTACATCTTCGCCGCCCGCTCGATGCCGTAGGCGCCGTGGCCGTAGTAGATTTGGTTGAAATACTGGCCGAGGATCTCTTCCTTGGACAGGTTCATCTCCAGCTGGGCGGTATAGGCCGCTTCCTTGAGCTTGCGCTTCCACGTCCGCTCATGGGTCAGATACAGGTTGCGGGCCAGCTGCTGCGTGATCGTGCTCGCCCCTTGGCGGGCGCGTCCGCTCTCCAGGTTGACGAGCGCGGCGCGGGCCATGCCGCGCACGTCGAAGCCGCCATGCCCGTAGAAGCGGCGATCCTCGATGGCGATCGTCGCGTCGACCAGATAAGGCGAGATGCGGGCGAGAGGCACGCTCTCCCTCGTCTGTCCGGCGTGAAACGAATCGAGCAGATTGCCGGAGGCGTCGTAGATTTGCGTCACCTCCGCCGAGGATGAGGCAGGCAGCGCCTGCAGGCGCAGCGTCAGCAGCGCGGCGGCGAGCAGCAGCAGCGTCAGCGAGAAGCCGGTGCCGGCGAGCAGCGCCAGCCAGCGCAGCGGGCCGCGGGCGCGAAAGGCGGAGCGGCAGACGGAAAGCAGCGCCCGGCCGGGCTTTTGGATGTTTGCCCGCTCCTTTTTCCGGCGCGAGGCGGGACGATTGGTCACGATGCGGTTCCTCCCGAAGATTCGACATGGTTTTCCATAGTATGGATATCGAGAGGGGGGAATATACGAGCGGGCCGGAGGGCGCGGCCGCTCTGTGAAATCGCGGTAAAGCCATCCGGAAAGGGTTTGAATTGAGGGGGGGTTTTGACTATAATACAGGTTGAACCGTCGACCTGAAGGGGGCTGATTCGGCAGGATATGCTTTTTGCCGGAGCCTTTCGGATGGGAGCGATGGATGCGTAAGAGCCTTCGGGGGCATCCCTGCGCTTCGAGTTCTCGAGCCTGAATATATCTGGAATTCGATATAGATTCTAGCCGCTCCGCCGCGCACGTCTTCGTCCGAGGACGAGGGGGCGTGCCGCTCGGGCCAGCCGTCCGGCCGGGGCGGTCTTCCGATGGACGGGCTTCCCGTCCCCACACCTGAACAAGAAAGAAGGGACTCTTACCATGGAATTGTGGTATACCGAGAAACAGACCGAGTCGTACGGCATCACTGCCAAAGTGAAGGAAACCTACGTCCACGAGCAGACGGACTTCCAGCAGCTCGCCATGATCGAGACCGAGGAGTTCGGCACGATGCTCGTGCTCGACGGCATGGTCATGACGACCGACAAGGACGAGTTCGTCTACCATGAGATGGTCGCCCACCCGGCGCTCAACACGCATCCGAATCCGGAGCAGGTGCTCGTCGTCGGCGGCGGAGACGGAGGCGTCGTGCGCGAGATTCTCAAGCATGAGAAGGTCAAGCGCGTCGTGCTCGTCGACATCGACGGCAAGGTCATCGAATATTCCAAGAAGTATCTGCCGAACATCGCTTCCGGCCTGGACGACGAGCGCGTCGAAGTGCACGTGAACGACGGCTTCATGCATATCCACGACCACAAGAACGAATACGACGTCATCATGGTCGACTCCACCGAGCCGGTCGGCCCGGCGGCCAACCTGTTCACGCGCGGCTTCTACCAGGGCATCTACGAGGCGCTCAAGGAAGACGGCCTGTTCGTCGCGCAGACGGACAACCCGTGGTTCAAGGCCGACCTCATCCAGAGCGTCAACCGCGACGTCAAGGAAGTGTTCCCGGTCGTGCGTGTGTTCTGGGCCAACGTGCCGACCTATCCGTCCGGCCTCTGGACGTTCACGATGGGCTCCAAGCAGCATGACCCGCTCGCGGTCGACGAGACGGCGATTCCGGAGCGCGAGACCAAGTACTACACGCCGCGCCTGCACAAGGCCGCGTTCGTGCTGCCGAAGTTCGTCGAGGACCTGGTGAAATAAATGAAAATCGACCAGAAATACTCCGGCAACGTCTTCATCCTGAGCTCCGAGAATTATGAAGCGTCGCGCGCCGTCATCTACGGCATGCCGATGGACTTCACCGTGAGCTTCCGTCCCGGCTCCCGCTTCGGCCCGGCCCGCGTCCGCGAGGTGTCGATCGGCCTCGAGGAGTACAGCCCGTACCTCGACCGCAGCCTCGAGGACATCGAGTACTTCGATGCCGGCGACCTGCTGCTGCCGTTCGGCAACGCGGCCCGCTCGCTCGACATCATCGGCGAGTTCGTCGCCGGCGTCTTGGCGGACGGCAAGATGCCCGTCGGCCTCGGCGGCGAGCATCTCGTCAGCTGGCCGATCTTCCAGGAGGTCTACAAGAACTATCCGGACCTCGCGATCATCCACTTCGACGCCCATGCCGACCTGCGCGAGTCGTACGAAGGCGAGCCGCTGTCCCACTCGACGCCGCTGCGCAAGGCGGCCGGCCTGATCGGCGGCCAGAACATCTACCAGTTCGGCATCCGCTCCGGGTCCCGCGAGGAGTGGCAGTTCGCCCGCGAGAACATCAACTTCCATCCGTTCGAGGTGCTCGAGCCGCTCAAGAAGGTGCTGCCGGAGCTCGAAGGACGTCCGGTCTACCTGACGATCGACATCGACGTGCTGGATCCGTCGGCCGCGCCGGGCACCGGCACCGCCGAAGCGGGCGGCATCACGAGCAAGGAGCTTCTTGAAGCGGTGCACGCGATCGCGCGCTCCGGCGTGAACGTCGTCGGCTGCGACCTCGTGGAGGTCGCGCCGGCCTACGACCCGACGGAGCAGACGCAGATCGTCGCTGCCAAGGTCATCCGCGAGATGCTGCTCGGCTTCATCAAGTAAAGGATGTTCGTTCCCCGTCGCTTCCTTCGGAAGGACGGGGATTTTTCGCTTTCGGCGGCGCCGGCTGCTTGAACCTCTTTTTCTTTGGCCATACTGGCTGATAGAATCCAAGGAGGTGCTTGAACGATGGGATTGCTGCCGATACATGAGCATCTGGCGGAGCTGTGGACGATCCGCGAGCGCCGCGCGCTGACGAGCGAGGAGCAGGCGGACTTCGAGCATTGCTTGGCGGTGAACGCCTCGCATTGCCGTCGTCTGGCCAATCTGTACAATATGTCGCTGCTGGCGTCGATGACGGACGATACGGAGTGGCATCACGAAATTTGCGGCAAGATCGAGAAGCTCGACGGCACGCCGCCGGCGTTCCGGGGCAAGAACGGCCAGATGTAGACGGCTTGCAGGCGCCCTCCAGCCTCGCTCGGCACGACACGCCGGCGGAGCAGGCCTCGCGCTCGACACGCCGTCTGCCGGCTCGTCTCGGCTTGCCGCTCCAAGGAGGGGTCCGGTTGCCGGAACCGATCAAAGTCTACTCGTTCCCGCCGCTCATCGAGCCGGGGGCGACCGTGCTCGTTCTGGGCAGCATGCCCGGCGTCAAGTCGCTGCAAGCGCAGCGCTACTACGCCAACGACCGCAATTTTCTGTGGCGCATCCTCTACGCTCTGTCCGGCCGCGAGCCGGACGAGACGTACGAGGAACGCGTCCGGTATGCCGCAAGCATCGGAGTCGGCATGTGGGACATGATCGGCTCGTGCGTGCGGCCGGGCAGCCTGGACATGAACATCCGCGATGCCGAGCCGAACGACCTGCCGGGGCTCGTTGCCGCCCACCCGACGCTGCGGGCGCTCGTGTTCAACGGCACGAAGTCGCACTCGATCTACTTGAAGCATTTCAAGGGGCATCCGACCCTCGCGGGGCTGGACCTGCTGCGGATGCCGTCGACCAGCCCCGTGCCGACTCCGGCGATGCGCACGCTGGAGGACCGGCTGCGGGAGTGGACGCGGCTGAGGCCGTATTTGCGCTTTCCCTCCGACCGCTAGCTTTCCGGGGGACGCCGCTTCAAGCCGCCGGGCTGTCTTCGCAGCCGAGGCGGCTTTTTGCATGGGCTCGTGGGGAGCTCATTGAAACTTTTGCCCGCCATGTATATAGTAAATAGGAACAATCGACAGGAAGCGCCAGAGGAGGAGAACGCCATCGAACGGAAGGATCGAGCCGCGCAGCCGGAAAGATCGGACGGGAACGGCGCCGCCGGCGGCGCCGAAGCCGGTCCGGAGGCGAAATCCCCTCAGCAGCCGGCCTCGAGCCCTGGAGCCGGCCCCGGCAAGCTTGCCGTCGACATCGCCGTCAGCAGCACGCAGGACGGCAAGCGCGAGCCTGCCGCGCGCCACCATGGCGAGCTGATTTCCAAGGGGCGCTCTCTCTACCTGCGCTACGAGGAGCGGGACGAGCTGCACGGCGTCGTGCGCACGACGCTCCGGTGGAACGGCGAGGAGCTGACGCTCACGCGGCGCGGCGGACTGGAGTCCGACCAGACGTTCGCGGCCGGGCAGTCGCGCGGAGGACGCTACGCGTCCCCGCATCTGTCGTTCCCTCTCGTCACCGAGACGGAGGAGCTGGCCGCATCGTCCCCCGGAGAGGGACTGCTGCCGCTGACGCTGTCGTGGACGTACCGGCTGCGCATCGAAGACCAGTCAAGCGGCCGCTTCCAATTGCGGCTTACGATACAGGAGGCTAATCAACCATGAGTCAGAACGTGCTGGAGCAAGTCTATACCGCCATCCGCGAGGGCATCGCCGATGCCGTCGTCGCCGCCGGGCTGGCGCCCCGCGAGGAGCTGCCGGTGTTCGTGCTGGAGGTGCCCCGCGACAAATCCCACGGCGACCTCGCGACGAACGCCGCGATGCAGCTGACCAAGCTCGCCCGCAAAAATCCGCGCCAGATCGCCGAGGCGATCCTGGAGCATCTGGACAAAGGCAAGGCGTCCATCCTGTCGGCGGAAATCGCCGGCCCGGGCTTCATCAACTTCCGCCTGGACCGCGCCTACCTGTATCCGGTCGTCGGCCAGGTCGAAGCCGCCGGGGAGAACTACGGACGCGGCGCCGGCACCGGCAAGCGCGTGGAGGTGGAATTCGTCAGCGCCAACCCGACCGGCAGCCTGCATCTGGGCCATGCCCGCGGCGCGGCCGTCGGCGATGCGCTGTGCAACGTGCTCGACTTCGCCGGCAACGAAGTGACGCGCGAATACTACATCAACGACGCGGGCGCGCAGGTGAACAACCTCGCCAAGTCGATCGAGGCGCGCTACCGCCAGCAGCTCGGCCAGCAGGCGGAGCTGCCGGAGGACGGCTACCATGGCGAGGACATCGTCGGCTTCGCCAAGGCGCTGGCGGAGGAGAAGGGAGACGGACTGCTCTCGCTGACGGACGAGGAGCGCTTCGCGTTCTTCAAGGCGTACGGCCTCGAGCGCGAGCTCGGCAAGATCAAGCGCGACCTCGAGCGCTTCCGCGTGCCGTTCGACCTGTGGTACAGCGAGACGACCCTGTACGACAAGGGGCTCGTGACGCAAGCGCTCGACGCGCTCCGGGAGCAGGGCCACGTGTACGAGGAGGAAGGCGCGACTTGGCTCAATACGACCGCCTTCGGCGACGACAAGAACCGCGTCCTCATCAAGAACGACGGCTCCTACACGTACCTGACGCCGGACATCGCGTATCATCGGGACAAGTACGGCCGCGGCTACGACACGATGATCAACATCTGGGGCGCGGACCATCACGGCTACATCCCGCGCATGAAGGCCGCCATGGAGGCGCTCGGCAACGATCCGGACAAGCTCGTCGTGCTGATCGCCCAGATGGTCAGCCTGTTCCAGAACGGCGAGAAGGTCAAGATGTCCAAGCGCACCGGCAAGGCCGTCACGATGGAGGACCTGATGGACGAAGTCGGCGTCGACGCAATCCGTTATTTCTTTACGATGCGCAGCATGGACTCGCATCTGGACTTCGACATGGACCTGGCCGTCTCCACCTCCAACGAGAACCCGGTCTACTACGTGCAGTACGCCCATGCGCGCATCTGCAGCATCCTGCGCCAGGCGGAGGAGCAGGGCGTGAGCCGGCTGCCGCTGGAGCAGGTGGAGCTCACGCGGCTGACGAGCGAGCATGAGTACGATCTGCTGCTCAAGCTCGCCGAGTACCCGCAGGAGATCCGCCAGGCGGCCGAGCAGCATGCGCCGCATCGCCTCGTGCGCTACGTGTACGAGCTGGCCTCCCAGCTCCACAGCTATTACCGCGCCGAGCGGGCCATCACGGAGGATGCGGCTCAGACGCAGGCGCGACTCGCCCTGCTGGCCGCCGTCCGCACCGTCATCGCGAGCGCGCTGCGCCTGATCGGCGTATCCGCGCCGGAGCGCATGTAGCCGCTGCCCTTGGAGCCGATAGAAAAGCCGCCGGAGCCTCAGGCCTCGGCGGCTTTCATCATTTTCAGGACGTCGAGCTCGCCCGGCGTGCGCCCTTCCTTCGCTCCGCGAAGAGGCACCATCGAGCGCTTGAGGATGGATTTGATCTCGCCCGGATCGAGCTCGGGCTGATGGGCGAGCAGCAGGGCCACCGCGCCGCTCACATGCGAGGTCGCCATCGACGTGCCGCTCATTTCATGGTACTTTCCTTTCAGCCAGGCCGAGTGGATGCGGTCGCCCGGAGCGTAGATGTCGATGTAGGGGCCGCGGTTGCTGAAGGCCGCGATGCGGCGCAGCCGGTTCGTCGCGCCGACCGAGATCGTCTGCGGATACCGGGCGGGGTAGTCGACCGAGCGTCGGCGGCCGTCGTTGCCCGAGGAGGCGATGATGACGACGCCGGCGTTCGTCGCGCTGATGACGGCGTTGTGCAGCGACTTGCTGCGCGACTTCATGCCGAAGCTCATGTTGATGATGTTCATGCCGCTGCGGACGCACCATTCGATGCCGAGGATGATGTCCGACACATAGGCGCTGCCGTTCTGGTCGAACGCCTTGACCGGGTAGACGACGGAGCGCGGAGCGACGCCGATCATGCCGCCCGGCTGGTTGGCCGCGGCGATCGTGCCGGCGATATGGGTGCCGTGCCCGTTGTCGTCATGAGGCAGCTGGCCGCGGTCGATCAGATTGATGCCGCGGCCGAGCGAGGCTTTGAGATCGGGATGGTTATGGTCGACGCCGGTGTCGATGACGCCGATCTTGATCCGATGGCCCGTCGTCCGGTTCCAGGCGAGGGGAGCGCGGATCTGCTGCACGCCCCAGGGCAGGCCCTTTTCGGGCATCGTCTTGGGCAGGCCGGACGCTTTCATCGTAATCCGGCGGTCCTCCTCGGCCATCACGCCGTCGGTCGGAGGGGGAGGAGGCTGCAAGGCGGGCAGCGCCAGGCTGACCGCCTGGACGAGAGGCAAGGGAACGAGACGTTCAGGCGGAAGAAGGGCTTCCCGACATGCTTGCAGGAAGGCCCGATAATCTTGCGAATGGCGGAATGTAAGCATGAGCCGTTGGGCCGGAGAGCCGGCGGAGGCGGGGAGGTCGCGCAGCCAGCGGAGCAGATGATCCAAGATGAGTCCCTCCTGACGGACAATGCTTGGATAGTGTATGAGGGGCCGCCCTCCGCCCGATAGAGCCATCGGCCCGTTTTTGCCCCAATTTGGGCCGCGGCTCGTGTCAATCGCCCTCCGCTCTTCATACAATGCAAGTAAGAGTCGTCGGACTCTTGCAGCCGGGAATCCGCCGCTCCTTTCCGGAAGGCGCTCCAGGCGGAAGGATACAGTCAGGAGCGAAGGGGCAGCCCTTCGTTCTTCCTTTTCGAGGATGGATGCGACCTTCGGACGAGGGACAAGCCCTCTCGAGGAGCGCCTTGATTTTTTGAGGCAAATAGGTTTTACTAAAGGTTGACTGTGGACAAGATGGAACCATATTGAGCTGCGTATGATTATCCGAGAGGATGTGTCTGGATTAGATGAGCACGAACCTGTCTCAAAAATTCGATGCGGAGCGGCTGCGCGAGATGCCGATGGTCGATCTGGCCTTCGAAGTGCTGAAAGCGGCCAATACGCCCTACTATTATCGAGACCTGATGAAGGAGATCGCCAAATACCGCGGTCTGACGGAAGAGGAAGTCAACAACGTGATCGCCCAGGTCTACACGGAGATCAACATCGACGGCCGCTTTGCCTGCGTCGGCAGCAACACCTGGGGCCTGAAGCGCTGGTACCCGGTCGAGAAGAACGAGGATCCGATCACGAACGCCAAGCGTCCGCGCATCATCAACGACGATGACGATCTTGAGGACGAGGAGCCGTTCGAGGCGGAGGAGGAGGACACCTACGCCGAGGGCGAGGAGGACTTCGACCTGTTCGACGAGGACCGCGAGTTCGACGAGAGCGAAGAGGAAGACGCCGAGGCGGTCGACGAGACGATCGAGGAGGAAGACGCCCAAGCCGAAGAATCGGACGACGACGAAGAAGATTTCGAGGACGAGGACTCCGACGAAGAGGAAGACGGCAAGTAACGCCCACGGTTTTCGCCTGCCTGCGGCGGGCCGCTTCGAGGCCCCTGCGGGGCCTTTTTTTATGGATGGAAGCTCGGCGCGGAAGTCCGGCTTGTCCTTGACAGGGCGGATTGCGGTGAGATAAACTATTGCATGGGCTTTTTGAAGCTTTTCGTGAAACCATCATCAGCTCAAGGCTGCGGCGCACCGGTCCCGTTTGGGAGCCGGGAAGCGTTCGGCCTGCATATTTGCATGGGTGATTGTAAAAAGTGCCCCCTTTATATGGGTGACACTTTTTTTGTTTTTATATGGGGTCTGCGCCATGTTTTGGGGCAGGCCTGGGCAACCTTTAATTAACCATAGGGGCATGGAGGGGTACTAAACAGTGACGAAATATATCTTTGTAACGGGCGGTGTGGTGTCGTCTCTCGGCAAAGGCATTACCGCGGCTTCGCTTGGCAGGCTGCTCAAGAACCGTGGATTGAAGGTGACGATCCAGAAGTTCGATCCTTATATCAACGTGGACCCGGGAACGATGAGCCCGTACCAGCACGGGGAAGTATTCGTCACGGACGACGGAGCGGAGACGGACCTTGACCTGGGCCACTACGAGCGCTTCATCGACATCAACCTGTCCAAGAACAGCAACGTGACGACCGGCAAGATCTATTCCTCCGTCATCACCAAGGAGCGCCGCGGCGAATACCTCGGCGGCACGGTCCAGGTCATCCCGCATATTACGAACGAGATCAAGGAACGCGTCTTCCGCGCCGGCCGCGAAGCCGGTTCCGACGTCGTCATCACGGAGATCGGAGGTACGGTCGGCGATATCGAGAGCCTGCCGTTCCTCGAGGCGATCCGCCAGATCAAGAGCGACATCGGCCGCGATAACGTCATGTACGTGCATGTGACGCTGATCCCGTACATCAAGGCTGCGGGCGAGGTGAAGACCAAGCCGACCCAGCACAGCGTCAAGGAGCTGCGCAGCATCGGCATCCAGCCGAACGTCATCGTCTGCCGTACCGAGAAAGCCATCTCCGAGGACCTCAAGAACAAGCTGGCGCTGTTCTGCGACATCGATCCGAACGGCGTCGTCGAGTGCCGCGATGCGTCCACGCTGTACGAAGTGCCGCTCATGCTCCAGGAGCAGGGCCTCGACCAATACGTCGTCGACCATCTCAAGCTGACGGCGCCGCAGCCGGACATGACCGAGTGGACCGCCCTGGTCGACCGCGTCAAGAACCTGAAGCGCAAGACCGAGATCGCGATCGTCGGCAAGTACGTGGCGCTGCATGACGCATATCTCAGCATCGTGGAGTCGCTCGCCCATGCCGGCATCGAAGCCGATTCCGAGATCAGCATCCGCTGGGTCGACGCCGAGGAGCTCACCGACGCCAACGCGGCCGAAGCGCTCGCCGGCGTGAACGGCATCCTCGTGCCGGGCGGCTTCGGCGACCGCGGCATCGAAGGCAAGGTCGCGGCGATCCGCTATGCCCGCGAGAGCCGCACGCCGTTCTTCGGCATCTGCCTCGGCATGCAGGTCGCCGTCATCGAGTACGCGCGCAACGTGCTCGGCCTGGCCGGGGCCAACAGCTCCGAGATCAACCCGACGACGCCGTACCCGGTCATCGACCTGCTGCCGGAGCAAAAGGACATCGAGGATCTGGGCGGCACGATGCGCCTCGGCCTCTACCCGTGCAAGCTCGTCGAAGGCTCCCTGGCCGCTCGCGTATACGACGACGAGCTCGTCTACGAGCGCCATCGCCACCGCTATGAATTCAACAACGAGTACCGCGAGCAGGTGGAGCAGGCCGGCCTGCGCATCTCCGGCACTTCGCCGGACGGTCGTCTGGTCGAGATGGTCGAGCTGCCGGATCATCCGTGGTTCCTGGCCGTCCAGTTCCACCCCGAGTTCACCTCCCGCCCCAACCGCCCGCAGGCGCTGTTCCGCGGCTTCGTCCGCGCTTCCCTCCAGCTGTCCGAATAGGGGCAGGGCGAGCAAGCCTCTCTATTTCCTTGGCCGTCCGGCATCGCGTACCGCGATCCGGGCGGCTTTTTTCCGTCTTGCAGAAGGAGATGGAAGGAGCAGGGCGAATATAGGGGGTGGGCAAATCAGGAGCTGTCGCCATGCCGTCTCATCGCCGCAAACGCCAAAGGATCCGACACATAGAGCAGCTAGTTCTGTCGAAGAGAGAACCTAACGGGAGGTAGAGAAGTTGGACAAGAAGAAGGTACTCATCGTGGATGACCAGAACGGAATCCGCGTGCTGCTGATGGAGGTATTTACGAGCGAGGGATATACGACCTACCAGGCTTCCAACGGCAAGTTGGCCCTGGAGATCGTCCGCAGCGAAAGTCCCGACCTGGTCCTGCTGGACATGAAGATTCCCGGCATGGACGGACTGGAGATCCTCAAGCACGTCAAGGCGATCGACCGCAGCATCAAGGTCATCATGATGACGGCATACGGCGAGCTCGACATGATCAAGGAAGCGACCGATCTCGGCGCCGTCATGCACTTCACCAAGCCGTTCGATATCGATGAGATGAGGCTCGCGGTCAACATGCAGCTGCGCCGCGACGACGAGAACAACAGCAAATACGCCATCGGGTCCTGAGCAGCAGGGCCTGTTTTTATGCCCGGACAAGTATGATATAATAGCCCAGAATGACCCGCTTCATTGGACTGAACCAACCACAAACGATGAGCGCGCGCCCTTGCAGCTGCATTGCCGGCGCGCGCTGCGTTGTTTTCAGCTGCAGGGCGCCGGCGCGTCTGGACGCGCCGGCGATGCCTGCTTCTTCTCGGGGAGGATACAGCAGTAATGGAGAAACTAATGGTTCGCGGCGGACGTCCGCTGCGAGGCACGGTGCAGATCAGCGGTGCCAAGAACAGCGCGGTCGCGCTGCTGCCAGCCGCCATCCTGGCGGAGTCGGAAGTCGTTCTGGACAACCTGCCGCAGCTGAGCGACGTGGCGGTCTACGGTGAGATTCTGGAGCAGCTCGGGGCCGGCGTGTCCTGGAGCGGCGACACGATGAGGATCGATCCCTCCCGCTTGCAGTCGGCGCCGATGCCGGACGGCAAGGTCAAGCTGCTGCGCGCTTCTTATTATTTGATGGGAGCGCTGCTCGGCCGCTTCGGAGAAGCGGTCATCGGCCTGCCCGGAGGCTGCAACTTCGAGCCTCGCCCGATCGATCAGCATATCAAAGGCTTCGAAGCGCTCGGCGCGGAAGTGTCCAACGAGCATGGCTCGATCCGCATCTTCGCCCGCGAGCTTCGCGGCGCCAAGATTTACCTGGACGTCGTCAGCGTCGGCGCGACGATCAACATCATGCTGGCCGCATCCAGGGCCAAGGGCGTCACCACGATCGAGAACGCGGCCAAGGAGCCTGAAATCATAGATGTAGCGACGCTGCTCAATGCGATGGGAGCCCGGATCAAGGGCGCCGGCACGGAGACGATCCGGATCGAGGGCGTGGAGGCCATGCACGGCTGCCGCCACTCCATCATCCCGGACCGCATCCAGGCCGGGACCTATATGATCGCGGCGGCAGCGACCCGCGGCGACGTCGTCATCGACGGCGTCATCCCCAAGCATATGGAAGCGATGAGCGCCAAGCTGGTCGAGATGGGCGTGCAGGTCATCGAGATGGACGAGTCCATCCGCATCGTCGGCGCGCCGACCTACGAGCCGATCGACGTCCGCGCGCTCGTCTATCCCGGCTTCGCGACGGACCTGCAGTCGCCGATGACGAGCCTGCTCACGCAGGCCTCCGGCGTCAGCATCCTGACCGATTACGTCTACAGCAACCGGTTCAAGCATGTGCCGGAGCTCGTGCGCATGGGCGCGGGCATTCGCGTGGAGGGACGCTCGGCGATCATCGAGGGCGGCCCGCTCAACGCGGCCAAGGTCCGCGCCGCAGACCTCCGGGCCGGAGCGGCGCTTGTCGTCGCCGGCCTGACCGTTCCGGAGGGCGTCACTGAAATTGCCGGAGTCGAATACATCGACCGGGGGTACGACAACCTCGTCGAGAACCTGCGCCGGCTCGGAGCAGACGTATGGCGGGAGCAGGCTGACGCCTGAGCCTGCCCTATGCGGCCTAGGCCCGGCTTGATGATCGGTCCGATCGTCCACCCGTACCGGCCCATATGCAGCCGGATCTGCAGCCCATCGCTTTCCGCGCGTCGCCAGGCCCGCTCCTCGCGGGCCTTTTTCCCCGCATCGGCTTCACGCCCTCTTTCCAGGATTCCCTAGGACTTATGCGACTCATCCGCGATTCCCTCTTGCAGGTTAGGGCGGAGCCCGAACGGACACACTAAGAGAATAGAAGTCATAGATTCGGATCGTCCCGGCTTGAGGTAAAGGATTAAGGTGCGAAAACTGAATAAAGTGGTGAGATCATGAGCGAATTTCAGATCGCCGATCTGGAAGCAATGTCATTGAATGATCTGTACAAGCTCGCCAAGCAGTTCGAGGTGCCGAGCTTCAACCAGATGAGAAAGAAAGAGCTCGTCTTCGCCGTCCTGCGCGCGCAGGCGGAGCGGGGCGGCCTGCTGTTCATGCAGGGCGTGCTGGACATCCTGCCGGAAGGCTTCGGCTTCCTGCGGCCGATCAACTACTTGCCGAGCAACGAGGACATCTACATCTCGTCGTCCCAGATCCGCCGGTTCGACCTGCGCAGCGGAGACCTCGTCTCCGGCAAATGCCGTCCTCCGAAAGAAAACGAACGCTACTTCGGCTTGCTGCAAGTAAATGCCGTCAACGGCATGAGTCCGGAAACAGCGGCCGACCGCCTGCATTTCCCGGCGCTGACCCCTCTTTTTCCGCAAAAGAAGCTTGTCCTGGAAACGACCCCGCATCGCCTGTCGACTCGAATCATGGACCTGCTCGCGCCCGTCGGCCTCGGCCAGCGGGGGCTGATCGTCGCGCCGCCGAAGGCGGGCAAGACGCTGCTGCTCAAGGAGATCGCCAACAGCATATCCGAGAACAACCCGGAGATCGAGCTGTTCGTCCTGCTCATCGACGAGCGGCCGGAGGAAGTGACCGACATGCAGCGCTCCGTACGGGGCGAGGTCGTAGCCTCGACGTTCGACGAGCTGCCGGAGAACCATATCAAGGTGGCCGAGCTCGTGCTGGAGCGGGCGCTGCGCATGGTCGAGCATAAAAAGGACGTCGTCATCCTGCTCGACAGCATCACCCGCCTGGCGCGCGCCTACAACCTCGTCATCCCGCCGTCCGGGCGGACGCTCAGCGGGGGCATCGATCCGGCGGCGTTCCACCGGCCGAAGCGCTTCTTCGGCTCGGCGCGCAACATCGAAGAGGGCGGCAGCCTGACGATCCTCGCGACGGCGCTGATCGACACCGGCTCGCGCATGGACGACATCATCTACGAGGAGTTCAAGGGCACCGGCAACATGGAGCTGCACCTGGACCGCAAGCTCGCCGAGCGCCGGATCTTTCCGGCCCTCGACATCCGCCGCTCCGGTACGCGCCGCGAGGATCTGCTGCTGAGCAAGGAAGAGCTGGACAAGGTCTGGGTCATCCGCAAAAACATGAACGACTCCATGGAGTTCGTCGATAACTTCCTGAAGAAGCTCGGCGAGTCCAAGACGAACGCGGAGTTCCTGACGACGCTGGAGTCCAAGAACGGCCAGCGGCCGAACCAGCCTTCCGCGAGCGGCGCCGGCTCCAGCAGCGCCCAGGCACCGGGCACGCCGGCCGGAGGCAGCCCGATCGTCTCCAACACGTCCGGCTATCGGAATCATGGAACGCCGACGGCACAAGGCTACCGCAGCTATGCTGCAGGCAGCGGAGGCAACGCCCCGGGCAGCGGCTCGGGCAACGCTTCCGCGCCGGGCAGCTTCTCTTCGGCAGGCTCGTCCCGCTCCGAGAGCGGCTACGGCAGCCGGGGAGAGACGGGCAGCTACGGCTCTTCGCGGCCGAGCGCATCCGCCGGCAGCTCCTATGCGAGCCGCGGCGGGACAGGAGCCCGGCCGAGCGCGGCGTCGCGTCCGGCCGCGACCGGCGCTCGGCCGGCCGCATCGGCGCCTGGCGCGCGTCCGGGCGGGAACAGCCCGGCGCCGCGCTCTGGCGCCGCGCAGCCGCCGGAGCAGCCGGCCGGCGGCGAGCGCGAGGCGGCGCCCGCCGCCGCTGCGGAGCCTTCCGGCGCGCCAGCGCCGGCGCGCGCCGTAGCGGCGCGGCCGAGCGCAGCCGCGCCGCAGGCGGCGCCTGCGGCCGAGGCGCCGCCTGCCGCGGCCGAGCCGGCGGCCAAGCCGCGCGGACGCGCCGCCTCGCCGCGTACGGCTGCGGCGCGAGTCGCCGCCGCGCCGGATGCCGGCGCCGCGCAAGCCGCCGCGGCGGAAGCGCCGGCGGCTCCGGCCGCGCCGGCGAAGCGCACGCGCGCAGCCGCGAGCACGGACGCCGCGGCCGACGCCAGCGCCGCGCCGCGCTCGCCGCGCGGCACCAAGGCGGCCGCCGCAGCCGCGGCCGCCCCGGATGCGCCGGCGGCCGAAGCCGCGCCGGCGAAGCGCCCGCGCGCCTCATCCGCCGCGCGCGCAGCCGCAGCGGCGGCCGGCGATCAGCCGGCCGCGCCCGCCCGCCGCACGACGCGCGCCAAGGCCGCGCCGACCGACACGCCGCCGGCCGAATGACGGCCGGCGCTTCGCACAGACTTTAGGAGGACATCATGAATCTTGTATACGCCGACGAACAAGGCCAATTGTTCGACCATCCCGACTGGACCGGTCTCGGCCGCGGCGGGGACATCGTCATCGAGCTGATGGAGGAGGAGCTGATTCCTCTGCCGGAGGGCGCCACGCTGGTGGGGCTGCCGGGCACGCGTCCGATCGGCATCGGCCCGAGCGGCAAGATGGAGCTGCTTCCGGGGCCGTACCAGGCGGTCGGAGCGCTGCTGCCGCAGGGCTTCACCCGACTCGCCTTGCCGGGCTACGCCAAGTCGGACAAGACGGCCGTGCTGCCGCTGTTCGGCTACACCGCCGTCGTCTGGAAGGACGGGGGCTTCTGGGCCGCCGCCGAGCCATGCGACGATCCCGAGCGGTGGAACCCGCTGAACTGCGACCGGACCGAGCTGAACGTCAAGGTGGAGGAGCTGCTGGCCAAGTATCCGGACAACCGGCTGTACAAGCATCTGTCCCATTGCGCGCTCGGCTACGAATGCCTGACCGCTTCTAATACGTTCCTGCAGCGCTGGGAAGGAGCGGTTCCCGTCTCCTATTTCTGCAACGCCGGCTGCTTCGGCTGCATCTCCGAGCAGCCGGAGGACAGCGCGTTCCCGGCTCCGCAGACGCGCATGAACTTCAAGCCGACCGTCGACGAGGTCGTGCAGATCATGCTGGAGCAGCTCCGCACCCCGGATTCGATTATCAGCTTCGGCCAAGGCTGCGAGGGCGAGCCGTCCACCCAGGCCAAGATCATCGTCGAGGCGATCCGCCGCGTGCGCGAGCAGACCTCCATGGGCTACATCAACATCAATACCAACGCCGGCCTGACCGACTTCATGCGGGCGATCGTCGATTCGGGCCTCGACCTCATGCGCGTCAGCACGATCAGCGCTCTGGACGACCATTACAACGCTTACTACAAGCCGCGCGCCTACACGCTCAAAAACGTGGAGAAATCGCTCCGCTACGCCGCCGACCAAGGCGTCTACACATCCATCAACTATCTCATCTTCCCGGGCGTCACCGACCGCGAGGAGGAGATGGAGGCGATGATCGAGTTCGTGCGCCGGACCGGCCTGCGGCTCATCCAGATGCGCAACCTCAACATCGACCCGGAGAGCTACCTGAACCTCATCCCCAAGGCGCGCGGTGAAATCTACGGCATGAAGCAGATGCTGGAGATTTTCCGCGAGGAGCTGCCGGATGTCGTCATCGGCTCGTACACGCATGTGCCTCCGGCCGAGCTGGTCCGTCGCCGCTGAGGCGGCCGAAGGGCATTGCGCGGTACGGGCATGCATGATATAGTATTCAAGTATGCGATAACTCTGGGCTCGCATGAAGCTCAGGGCAGAAAGAGGTGAAAGACGATGAAAGAGGCTATTCATCCGAAATACCACGTGACTACGGCTACTTGCGCTTGCGGCAACACGTTCGAGACCGGTTCCGTAAAACCGAACCTGCGCGTGGAGATCTGCTCCGCTTGCCACCCGTTCTTCACGGGCAAGCAGAAGTTCCTGGACGCCGGCGGCCGCGTAGACCGTTTCAAGAAGAAATACGGCATCTAATCGACTTCAGCTGCCAGCCATTGGCAGTATAGAAAAACCTCCCTTCGCCATCCTATGGCCAAAGGGAGGTTTTTTGCATGCACACGACCACGCTCCGCCCGCTCGCCCGGCGCATCGCGCTGTCCGTCTCCGCCCTGGCGCTCGGCGCCGCCTTGCTGTCCGGCTGCGGAGGCAGTCCGGACTCGATGAAAGGCAAAAGCTACGGCCGGGACGGCCAGCTCGGGCTGACCAACACGAATCCGCATCTCATCAATACGCCGCATGCGCAGAATATCCAGCAGGACGCCAATTTCGCCAAGCAAAAAGCGAAGGAGGTCCAAGGCGTCGGCTCCGTCCGCCTCGTCATCGACGGAGCGACGATGCGCGCGTACGTAACGCCGAGCGCCGGGATGAACTCCGCGCAGCGGGAAGAGATGCGCGCCCGCGTCCAATCTCAGCTCGCCTTCAACATGCCGCGGTACAAAGTCGTGACGGAGCTCGCGCAGTAGCCGGGTACGTCCCGGCAGGGTACTAGCCGCTAGGGGGAGGCGGCGGTTCGGATCGGATCGAATTCCAGTGCGGCGGGGCGAACGCCTTCGAGGTCCGGACGGTTCTCCGGTCCGAGCGGACCGGGCGCCTGAGCTTCGAGCCGTCCGACTCTCGGTTCGGCCGGACCCTGTCCGGTTGCGCAAGGCACGCAAATCGGCTATACTGAAACCCTGCCGTGCTAGACGGGGAGGTAGCGGTGCCCTGTAACTCGCAATCCGCTATAGCGAGGTTGAATTCCTGCCGTAGGTTATGCGTTGCAGCGTCTGGCGCCTGGGAACAGTGTTGACGGACGGGTCCTCCGCAATGGACGCTTGTGAACCCGGTCAGGTCCGGAAGGAAGCAGCCGTAAGCAAGTTTTTTCATGTGCCGGAGGGTTGCCTGGCCCGAGCTGGGAACAGGAGTGCCGGCTGGGACGCATGGATCGAGGGCAGGTGCACGGCCCTACCCGATTAATCCCGCACGCCGGGCGATTGTCTGATTGCAGACGTCGCCCGGCGTTTTTGCATGCCGTCCCGCTCCCGCTTTGCTCCTTCCGCTCCTCCCGCTCCTCCCTCCGCTGCGTTCTCTGCGCCCCGCCGCTTCTCGGGCCGATTCCTTCGGCAGCGAGCGTCTCCCTTTTGCCCGGCCGCCCCGTCATGTATAATGGAAGAACGATAACGGCCGCCATCCGGCGGCGCGAAAGGAAGCCGACCTTTGACTCATATCGCCTTGTACCGTGCCTGGCGTCCGCAGACGTTCCGGGACATGGTGGGACAACAGCATATCCGGCAGACGCTGCAGAACGCGATCCGCGAGCAGCGCATCGCGCATGCTTACTTGTTCAACGGGCCGAGGGGCACGGGCAAGACGACGGCGGCCAAAGTATTCGCCAAAGCCGTCAACTGCGAGCGCGGACCGGCGCCCGAGCCCTGCAACGAATGCGCGGCATGCCGAGGCATCACCTCCGGCACGGTGATGGATGTCGTGGAGATCGACGCCGCCTCCAACCGGGGCATCGACGAGATTCGCGAGATCCGCGACAACGTGCGCTACGCGCCGTCCGAAGTGCGCTATAAGGTCTACATCATCGACGAGGTCCACATGCTGACGACGGAAGCGTTCAACGCGCTTCTGAAGACGCTCGAGGAACCGCCGGGGCATGTCATTTTCATCCTCGCGACGACCGAGCCGCACAAGCTGCCGGCGACGATCGTCTCGCGCTGCCAGCGCTTCGACTTCCGCCAGGTGTCGCTGGAGGAGCAGATCGAGCGGCTGCGCGAGATTACGCAGGAGGAGGGCATCGAGGCCGAGCCGGAAGCGCTCGACTACATCGCCCGCCTGTCGGATGGCGGCATGCGCGACGCCATCAGCCTGCTGGAGCAGGCGGCCGCCTTCGGCGCGGAGAAGATCACGCTGGAGGGTGCGGTCGACGTCACCGGCGGCCTCGCCGCCCGCCAGTTCGCAGGCATCGCCGTCGCGGTCCGCGACTCCGACGCGGCGGCGGTGCTGCCGCTCGTCGAAGGCCTCATGCAGGCGGGCAAGAGCCCGGACAAGTGCCTTGAGAACCTGATTTATTACTTCCGCGACCTGCTCGTGCTCAAGCTTGCTCCGGACAGCGCTCAGGGCATGGGGCGGCTGGCCGACCCCGGCGTTTTTCGCGATATGGCCGAAGGTTTCAGCGCAGAGCGCATCTTCCGCATGATCGACGAGCTTAACCGGTATCAAAATGAGATGCGCCACGCCGCCCATCCGCAGACGCTGTTCGAGGTCGCGCTGCTGAAGATTTGCACCCTGCCGGAGAGCGGCGCTCCCGCAGCGGGCGCGCAGCCTGAGGCGGAGCGGCGAGGGGCAGCGGCCCCAGGCGCCTCCGGCCATGAAGTCGCCGCGCTGCAGCAGCGGATCGACCAGCTCGAGCGCAAGCTCGAGCAGCTTCAGCGCAGCGGAGGCGCAGCAGTTGCGGCGGCTCCAGCAGCCGCCGCGCCGCTGCGCGGCGCTCCCGCCCGCGGCGGCGGCGGGTTCGGCCCTCGGTCCGGGGGCAGCGTCCGGACCGTCAAGCTCGACCCTTTCGTCTCCGCGTCGGGCAGCCCCGACACCGCCCAGCTTCGCGCCAAGTGGGCGGAAGTGCTCGCGCGCGTCAAGGATGCGCGCGTCACCGTCCATGCCTGGCTCGTCGACGGCGAGCCGGTCTCGTGGGCGGGCGACACGGCGCTCATCGCCTTCAAGAACACGATCCACCGCGAGACGACCGAGAAGCAAGCCAACCGCGAGCTGATCGAGCGCGTGCTGCAAGAATCGTTCGGCAAGCCGCTGCAGCTGGCGACCGTCATGCAGAAGGACTGGCAGCAAGCGGCTTCGGGGCCGGCCGCAGAGGGCGGCGGCGAGCCGTTCGAGCTTTCCCATGACGATCCCGGGGCTCCTCCGGCGAGACCGGAGTGGGTCGAGGAAGCGTACAAGATGTTCGGAGAGGACCTGGTGGAGCTCAAGAAGGAATAGAGCGTCGGGTCCGCTCATGCAAGGCCAAATTCCGGAATAGGGGTGACCGATATGAACAACATGAACCAGATGATGAAGCAAGTGAAGAAGATGCAGGAACAGATGCTCAAGGCGCAGGAAGAGCTCGAGACGAAGCAGGTCGAAGGCACGGCCGGAGGCGGCGTCGTGACCGCTGTCGTCAACGGCCACAAGAAGCTTGTCAGCATCGCCATCAAGCCGGAAGCGGTCGATCCGGACGACGTCGAGATGCTTCAGGATCTGGTTTTGACGGCCGTCAACGATGCCATCGCCAAGGCCGACGAGCTCGCCAACAAGGACATGGGCAAGTTCACCGGCGGCATGAAGATTCCGGGCCTTTTCTAGTCCGGATCAGGCCGACGCGTTTCATTTCGCTTTTCAAGCCGTGCGAGAGCGTACGGCGGCGGGACGGACTTCCGGTTCGCGGGAGGCCGTCCCGATTTTTATGGAAGGAGCTGGGCTTTTGTACTATCCCGAACCGATCGCGAAGCTCATCGACTCCTTTACCCGGCTCCCGGGCATCGGCCCCAAGACAGCCGCGAGGCTGGCTTTCCATGTGCTCAAGATGAAGGAAGACGATGTGATCGATTTCGCCAAGGCGCTCGTCAGCGTCAAGCGCAACCTTCATTTCTGCTCCGTCTGCTGCAACATTACCGACACGGACCCTTGCCGCATCTGCCAGGACAAGTCCCGCGACTTTTCCTCGATCTGCGTCGTGCAGGAGTCGCGCGATCTGGTCGCCATGGAACGGACCAAGGAGTTCAATGGCCAGTATCATGTCTTGCAAGGGGCGATCTCGCCGATCGAGGGCATCGGACCGGAGGAGATCCGGATCGCCGAGCTGCTGCGCCGGCTGGAGGACGAACGGGTGCAGGAGCTGATCCTCGCGACCAATCCCAACATCGAGGGCGAGGCCACCGCGATGTATCTGTCCCGGCTCGTCCGGCCGTTCGGCATCAAGGTCACTCGCATCGCGCACGGCTTGCCGGTGGGCGGAGACCTGGAGTATGCGGACGAAGTCACGCTTTCCAAAGCGCTGGAAGGACGGCGCGAGCTTTGATTTCTATTACTGCCAACGACTGGCCGATATTCGGCTGGTCGTTTTTTTGTTTCGGCAAGTTCCGGCCTCACTACCCGAGTTCCGCGGTTGATCGGCGCTGCCGCGTTCTAAACGGCGAATCCCGTTTATACAATAAGTACAGGCAAGCGGGCAGGTGGAGAGGACAAGCCGAAAGGGGGACGTGGCGGAATGGGAGCTAGGCTTTTTCAAGGCGGCCGCGTAGAGGTGTTGGCGCTGGGCGCAGAGTCCGATCAGCCGGTGGAGATCAGCTTGGACAGGCTGCTCGAAGAAATTAAGGAAGCGCATCGGGACTGGGTGAACGCTCAGTATCACTTCGAGCAGGCGTCCGGCCACGATCAGATCGATTACGCCGTTTTTGCGATCGAGGCGGCGCAGAAGCGCTACGAGATGCTGTTGCGCCAAGCGAAGCGGATCGGCGCCGTCTCGCCGGATTGGCAGAAGAGGGGGATGCAAGGATGAAGTGGATTTGGCTCAGCATGCTCAGCCTCTCGTCCATTTTGCTGGTCCTTACGCTTCTGCGGGCGAAGCTGTCTTGGTCGTGGTTCAGTCGTTTCGCCCTCCACTTGACGGCGGCAGCGGCAGGGTTGTATTTGTTGAATGGCTCCGGACTTCTTCCCGGCGCGGAGATTCCGCTCAATCCGGCCACGATCGCAACTGCCGTCGTCCTTGGTCTTCCCGGCGTCGCCGTCATGGCCGGCATTCAAGCCGTCGTTCTCTGAGGCAGCCCCGTTGGGGGCTCTTTTCGTTTCTGGGGTTGCTTAAAAAGAAATCCAAAAAAGTTTTAAAAAACACTTGCATCGATCTGGGCGGGCGTGTTATATTATCCAAGTCGCCGCTGAGAGGCGGGGCGGAAACAAAGCGAATTT
>NZ_CP051428.1:660000-732500 GCF_012676905.1 Paenibacillus albicereus
CTTTGGTACGATCTGTACAGGATAGGTGGGAGCCTAGGAATCCGGAGCGCCAGCTTCGGAGGAGGCGCCGTTGGGATACCACCCTGATCGTATCGGAGTTCTAACCTGGCACCGTGAAACCGGTGCAGGGACCGTGTCAGGCGGGCAGTTTGACTGGGGCGGTCGCCTCCTAAAATGTAACGGAGGCGCCCAAAGGTTCCCTCAGAATGGTTGGAAATCATTCGCAGCGTGCAAAGGCATAAGGGAGCTTGACTGCGAGACCTACAAGTCGAGCAGGGACGAAAGTCGGGCTTAGTGATCCGGTGGTACCGAATGGAAGGGCCATCGCTCAACGGATAAAAGCTACCCTGGGGATAACAGGCTTATCTCCCCCAAGAGTCCACATCGACGGGGAGGTTTGGCACCTCGATGTCGGCTCATCGCATCCTGGGGCTGAAGTAGGTCCCAAGGGTTGGGCTGTTCGCCCATTAAAGCGGTACGCGAGCTGGGTTCAGAACGTCGTGAGACAGTTCGGTCCCTATCTGTCGTGGGCGCAGGAAATTTGAGAGGAGCTGTCCTTAGTACGAGAGGACCGGGATGGACGTACCGCTGGTGTACCAGTTGTTCCGCCAGGAGCACCGCTGGGTAGCTACGTACGGACGGGATAAGCGCTGAAAGCATCTAAGCGCGAAGCCCCCCTCAAGATGAGATTTCCCAGTATGTAAGACCCCTGGTAGACGACCAGGTTGATAGGCTCGAGGTGGAAGCGCGGCAACGTGTGCAGCTGACGAGTACTAATCGGTCGAGGGCTTATCCTATTCAAGCAAGACACAGCCGGTCAGCACGGCATTTCGTTCGATCCAGTTTTCAGGGCGCAAGCCTACGCCTTGAGCACGCATGACGTTTGGTGGCGATGGCGGAAGGGAACCACGCGTACCCATCCCGAACACGACCGTTAAGCCTTCCAGCGCCGATGGTACTTGGACCGCAGGGTCCTGGGAGAGTAGGACGTCGCCAAGCACGTGCATAGGAGCCGCCGCATCTTCGGATGCGGCGGCTTTTTGCTTTGCTCGGCATGGTGCGGCGTTCTCGGGGATGCCTTGAAGGCAATCCTTTACGCTTGCTTCTTCCCGTCCGATTCTGGTATACCTGCATAAAGGGTTCCATTCGAAAGGAGAATCGGCATGGGGATAACGAACGGCCTGGCAGAGAGCTTCGCTCAGGCCGAGCATATCGTCACCGGCAGCAGCAAGCGCTCGATGCGATTGCTGCTGCGGGCGTTCGAAGAGGTGGACGGCGATCAGGCAAGCGATATGTATGGCAAAGGTGAAGTAATCGAGGCGTTCCAGACGAAAATGGCGAAGCTGCTCGGCAAGGAAACGGCAGTCTTTTTCCCAAGCGGCACGATGGCGCAGCAAATCGCCTTGCGGATCTGGTGCGACCGCAAGGGCATCCGCAAGGCAGCTTACCATCCGCTGTGCCATCTGGAGATTCATGAGGAAAGAGGCTTGCATGAGCTGCACGGCATCCAGCCGGTGCTGCTGGGAGGCGAGGATCGGCTCATCACGCTGCAGGACGTCCAGCAGATGGGGGAGGTCGGCTGCCTGCTGCTGGAGCTCCCGCAGCGGGAGATCGGCGGACAGCTGCCGCCATTCGAGGAGCTGGAGGCGATCTCGGCCTGGTGCCGGGACAAAGGCATTCCGCTTCATCTGGACGGAGCGCGTCTATTCGAGATCGTCCCGTACTACGGGCGTTCGGAGGCTGAAATCTGCCGCTTGTTCGACAGCGTGTATGTCTCTTTCTACAAAGGTCTTGGAGGTATCGCAGGAGCGGTACTGGTCGGGGATGCGGGACTCGCGGGCGAGGCCAAGGTGTGGAAACGGCGGCATGGCGGAGATTTAATCAGCTTGTATCCCTATATCGTCAGCTCCGACTACTACCTGGACCTTCGTCGGCCGAAAATGAGCCGATATTATGATGGCGCGAAAGAGCTGGCCCGCCGGCTGAACGAAGTCGCCGGGCTGCATACCGTGCCGGAGACACCCGTATCAAACATGTTCCATCTCCATGCGGCGCTGCCGGCGGAGCAGGCGGCCCGGCTGTTCGAGCAGGCCGCCCGGGAGACGGGAGTAGCTTTGGTCGGATATGTCCAAGAAAAGACGGCCGATCGCTGCGCGAGCGAGCTGTCGATCGGGGACCGGTACGAGGATTTGCCGCCGGAAAAGCTGGAGCAGGCGCTGGTCCTGCTGGACCGGCTGTTCCGGGAGGCAGGCTGCGGGGATGAATGAGCTAAAGCAGCGAGGCAAGCAGCGAGATGAGGCTGAGCCAAAGTAACGGAGGCAGGCTGCGCGGCGGCATCCGAGGCGAAGGAACCGGCGACATGCCGTGACCGGACCTACATAGGCAGCGGTACGCAAGAGCCGGATTTAAACGAGGATCGTCGTGCAGCAGGACGTTGACCGAAAAAGGAGGAGCTGGCATGGAAATACGCAAGCTGCGGCCGGAGGAAATGGACGAGCATCTGAAGCTGAGCCAGTACGCCTTTCAATATGAAATGTCGCCGGAGGAGCTGGAGCGGGCCCATCGTACGCGCAAGCCCGAGCAGCTGTGGGTAGCGGTAGAGGAAGGCCGGATCCGCTCGCAAACCCTTGTCCTGCCCTTGACGGCGTACGTGCAGGGACGCAAATTTCCCATGGGCGGTGTCGCGGGTGTCGCGAGCTGGCCGGAAGAGCGGCGCAAGGGTCATATCTCGCAGCTTCTGCGCCGATCGCTGGAAGAAATGAAGGAGCGGGGACAGACGCTGTCGATGCTCGCTCCGTTCAGCATCGGGTTCTACCGGCGCTTCGGCTGGGAGCTGTGTGCCGACCGGATCCGGTTCACGATCCCGAAGGACAAGCTGCCCCCGCGCAAGCTGGTGCCGGGCTCCGTCGAGCGGGTCGATCCGGTTCGTCCGGACGTGCGGCAGACGCTGCAGGAGCTCTATGTGACGTATGCCGCCGGCTTTCAGATCGCGCTCTCGCGGGAGGCCGACTGGTGGGATGACTCGGTGCTGCGGCGCAAGCCGGGGCATGCGGCGATCTACCGCTCCGAAGGCGGCGCGGCCGAAGGGTATGCGCTGTACGAGGTCAAGGAGCGCAAGCTGACCGTGCATGAGCTCGTCTACGTGAGCGAGAAGGCGCGGGAAGGGCTGTGGACCTTTTTTGCCCAGCATGACTCGATGATCGACCAGGTGCAGTTCGAAAGCTACAAAGGCGACCCGCTGCCGTTCCTGCTGCCGGATCCGCGCGTCGAGCAGAGCGTGCATCCATACTTCATGGCTCGGATCGTCGATGCGGAGGCTTTCCTGGATGCTTATCCGTTCCTCCCTGGACCCGCAAGGACGTGGACGCTGAACGTGGAGGATGAGCATGCGCCCTGGAATGACGGCAGCTGGGAGCTGACGATCGACGAACAGGGAAAAGGCTCGCTGCGCAAGCTCTCCGGACAGTTGGCGGACAGCGGGGCGACACCTGCCGAGAGCGCAGCAGTGCATGCCGGGAGCGCTGCGGTACATGACGGGAGCGCTGCGGCAACCGCGCTGAGGGGCGGCATCGGCAGCTGGACGGCGCTGTTCACCGGCTACGCCGGGCCGCGGGAGCTGTCGGCGGCAGGCGGCCTGACGGGGCCGTCGGCGGAGCTGAACGCTCTGGCCGAGCGCATCGAGCCGCGGCTGCCGAATCTAATGGACTTTTTCTAGGTATAAAGCGGAGCGACTTGTCCCAAGCTGGTAAAGGCAAGGGACAAGCCGCATCGCCGCAGCGTCGGTTCATGGAGCGCTTGACGTCTCCGGAAAAAAGCGTATAATTAAGTTATAAGTCAAAGAAAGTCAAAGTCAGTTGCGGCGTCTCGCCCTCCCGGAAGCTTCCGGAGAGCCGGCGAAGCTTTCTCGTACCAGCGGATGTTTCGTCACGCTTTCAGGGGAATGCTACAGGGATGCAATTCGGGCATTGGCTTTTTGGCTTACCGCCATTTTTTTAACGTACAGGTGCCAGGCATAGGGAGGTTGGTGATATGCGAAATATTTCCGATGCCCTGGAGCAGCACTTGAAGCAGCTGCTGCAGGAAAGTCCCGAAGGCGCGGTAGAGATCCAGCGCAACGAGCTCGCGGACCGGTTTTCCTGCGTGCCGTCCCAGATCAATTACGTCATCAGCACGCGGTTCACGCTCGAAAAGGGCTATCTCGTCGAGAGCAAGCGAGGAGGCGGAGGCTACATCCGCATCCAGCGCATCGAGCTGCCGGCGATGAAGGCGATCCACGGCCACATCCATCATACGATCGGCTCGCATGTCGACCAGAATGCGGCGGACGGCCTGATCTATCAGCTGGAGGAAGCGACGATCATCTCCAGGCGAGAGGGCAATCTGCTGCGTGCGGCCGTATGCAGGGAGACGATCGCGGTCAAGCTGCCGCAGCGCGACGAGCTTCGGGCCAGGCTGCTCAAGGCGATGCTGATCTCGCTTTTGGGTAAGGAATAGGGAGCGTCAAGGAGGGATGACGGCATGCTTTGTCAGGAATGCGGCAAAAGGCCGGCTACGCTTCATTTTACGAAAATCATCAACGGGGACAAGAACGAGTTCCACATTTGCGAGACTTGCGCCCGGGAACGGGGAGAAGGGCTGCCCGGCGCGCCGAACGGCTTTTCGATCCACAGCCTTCTGTCGGGGCTCATGGACTTCGATCCGGCCGGCAAGGGCAGCGGGCAGGGGCAAGCGCCCGCCCAGCCGCTCCGGTGCGAGGAATGCGGGCTGACCTATCCCCAGTTCAAGAAGCTCGGACGCTTCGGCTGCAGCTCGTGCTACAAGCATTTCGGAGATCGTCTCGATCCGCTGTTCAAGCGGGTGCACGGCAGCACGGCGCATGTGGGCAAAATTCCGCAGCGCTCGGGCGGCCTCATCAAGACCCGGCGCGAAATCGATCGACTGCGGCAGGAGATGCAGAGCTCGATCCAGAAGGAAGAGTTCGAGACGGCAGCCAAGCTTCGGGACGAGATCCGTTTGCTGGAAAAGCAGCTTCAGGGCGCCAGTCCCGACTGAGCGGATAAGCAGGCCGATCCGGGATTCGCTAGATCGAGAGGAGGATGGGAACGTGGCAGCAAGCCGCTTCGCGCAGAACGCGCTGAGTGAATGGATGAAGGGCGAAGGTCCGGACTCCGACATCGTTTTCAGCAGCAGGGTGCGGGTTGCGCGCAACCTCAAAGGCTTTCCCTTCCCGATTCTGGCTACGGGCCAGCATGCGGCGGACGTGAAGAACAAGCTGGCCGCAGTCGCGAAGGAAGGAAAGCTGGATGCCGTCGGCACGTTCGAGACGCTGGATCTGGCCGAGCTGAGCGAGCTGGAGCGCCGAGTGCTCGTGGAGAAGCATCTGATCAGCCCGGCGCTGGCCGGCGATTCGCGAGCCGGAGCCGTCGTCGTAAGCGACAACGAAGCGATCAGCATCATGATTAACGAAGAAGACCATCTTCGCATCCAATGTCTATATCCGGGCTTTCAGGTCCAGGAGGCTTGGCGGCTCGCCAGCCGGATCGACGACATCTATGAAGAGGCAACGGAATATGCTTTCGACGAGAAGCGCGGCTTCTTGACCAGTTGTCCCACGAACGTCGGCACGGGCATCCGGGCGTCCGTCATGATGCATCTGCCGGCGCTGGTCATGACGCAGCAGATCAACCGCATCCTGTCGGCGATCACGCAGGTCGGCCTGGCGGTGCGGGGGCTGTACGGGGAAGGCAGCGAGGCGCTGGGCAATCTGTTCCAGATTTCGAACCAGATCACGCTCGGCCAGTCGGAGGACGAGATCATCGACAACCTGCACGGCGTCGTGCGCCAGATCATCGAGCATGAAAAGGCGGCGAGGCAACGGCTGCTCCAGGAGTCCCGGCTTCGCCTGGAGGATCGCGTGAAGCGCTCCTACGGCATCCTGTCGCATGCGGCGATCATGGATTCCAAGGAATCCGCGCAGCGCCTGTCGGACGTGCGGCTCGGCATCGACCTGGGCCTGATTGGCCACGTATCCCCGCAGGTTATGAATGAGTTGATGGTCATGACGCAACCCGGCTTTCTGCAGCAGGCATTCGAGGAAAAGATGAATACGGAGCAGCGGGACATGCGGCGCGCGGAGCTCATCCGCGGGCAGCTGGCATCCCGATCCCAAGACGGAGGTGCTTACGAATGATGTTTGGACGATTCACGGAACGCGCGCAGAAGGTGCTTGCACTGGCCCAGGAAGAGGCGGTGCGGCTTGGACATAACAATATCGGAACGGAGCACATCCTGCTCGGACTGATCCGCGAGGGCGAGGGCATCGCCGCCAAGGCGCTGATCGCGCTCGGCCTCGGGCTCGAGAAGATCCAGGACGAGGTGGAGTCGCTCATCGGACGCGGCCAGGAGCAGCCGAGCAACATCGCTTATACGCCGCGCGCCAAGAAGGTCATCGAGCTGTCGATGGACGAAGCCCGCAAGCTCGGCCATACGTATGTCGGGACGGAGCATATCCTGCTCGGCCTGATCCGCGAGGGCGAGGGCGTCGCCGCGCGCGTGCTCAACAACCTCGGCATCAGTCTCAACAAGGCGCGCCAGCAGGTGCTCCAGCTGCTCGGCAGCAGCGAGGCCGTCTCCAGCAACCACGGCGCTCCGGCCAACGTGAGCACCCCGACGCTTGACGGCCTGGCGCGCGACCTGACGGCGTCCGCCCGCGAGAACAACCTCGATCCGGTCATCGGCCGCAGCAAGGAGATCGAGCGCGTCATCCAGGTGCTCAGCCGCCGCACGAAGAACAATCCCGTGCTGATCGGCGAGCCGGGCGTCGGCAAGACCGCGATCGCCGAAGGCCTCGCCCAGAAGATCGTGGCCAACGAAATTCCCGAGACGCTGCGCGACAAGCGCGTCATGACGCTCGACATGGGCTCCGTCGTGGCGGGCACGAAATACCGCGGCGAGTTCGAGGACCGGCTCAAGAAGATCATGGATGAGATCCGCCAGGCCGGCAATATCGTGCTGTTTATCGACGAGCTGCATACGCTCATCGGCGCAGGCGGCGCGGAGGGTGCGATCGACGCCTCCAACATCCTCAAGCCGGCGCTGGCGCGCGGCGAGCTGCAGTGCATCGGCGCCACGACGCTGGACGAATACCGCAAGTACATCGAGAAGGACGCCGCGCTCGAGCGCCGCTTCCAGCCGATCACGGTCGACCAGCCGACGCCGGATGAGGCGATCCAGATCCTGCACGGCCTGCGCGACCGCTACGAGGCGCATCACCGCGTGAAGATCACCGACGAGGCGATCGAGGCGGCTGTCAAGCTGTCGGACCGCTACATCACGGACCGCTTCCTGCCGGACAAGGCGATCGACCTGATCGACGAGGCCAGCTCCAAGGTAAGGCTTCACACGTACACGATTCCGCCGGATCTCAAGCAGCTCGAAGGCCGGCTGGACGAAGTGCGCAAGGAGAAGGACGCGGCCGTGCAGAGCCAGGAGTTCGAGAAAGCGGCCGCCCTGCGCGATACGGAGCAGAAGATCCGGGAAGAGCTCGACACGACGAAGAACAGCTGGAAGGAAAAGCAGGGGCGCACCGATTCCGAGGTGACGCCGGACGATATCGCGCAGGTCGTCGCCGGCTGGACCGGCATCCCCGTCGTCAAGCTGGCGGAGGAGGAGACGCAGCGCCTGCTCAAGATGGAAGAAATTCTGCATGACCGCGTCATCGGGCAGTCCGATGCGGTCAAAGCGGTGTCCCGCGCCGTGCGCCGCTCGCGCGCCGGCCTCAAGGATCCGAAGCGGCCGATGGGCAGCTTCATCTTCCTCGGCCCGACGGGCGTCGGCAAGACGGAGCTCGCCCGCGCGCTGGCCGAAGCGATGTTCGGCGACGAGAACGCCGTCATCCGCATCGACATGTCGGAGTACATGGAGAAGCATTCGACCTCGCGCCTGGTCGGAGCGCCTCCGGGCTACGTCGGGTACGAAGAGGGCGGCCAGCTGACCGAGAAGGTGCGCCGCAAGCCGTACTCCGTCGTCCTGCTCGACGAGATCGAGAAGGCGCATCCGGAAGTGTTCAACATCCTGCTGCAGGTGCTTGAGGACGGCCGTCTGACGGACTCCAAGGGCCGTGTCGTCGACTTCCGCAACACGCTCATCATCATGACGTCCAACGTCGGCGCCGATCAGATCAAGCGCAACTCGACGCTCGGCTTCACGGCCAGCCACGACGCGGGCCGCGAGTTCAACCAGATGAGGGACAAAGTGATGGGCGAGCTCAAGAAGAGCTTCCGTCCGGAGTTCCTCAACCGGATCGACGAGACGATCGTGTTCCACTCGCTGGAGCAGGAGCATATCGCCCAGATCGTGACGCTCATGTCCGACGACCTGCGCAAGCGGCTGCGGGAGCAGGAGGTGGACTTCGAGCTGACCGACAAGGCGAAGGAATTCCTCGCCAAGGAAGGCTTCGATCCGGCGTACGGCGCCCGTCCGCTGCGCCGCGCCATCCAGAAGCACATCGAGGACCGTCTGTCCGAGGAGCTGCTGATGGGCACGATCAAAAAAGGCTACATGCTCGTCATCGACGAGGAGGATGGCGGACTAACCGTCAAGCCTCATCCGGAGCATAAGCTGCCGGAGGAGGAGCCGGCCGCCAAGTAAGCGGACGGCATCAAGGGCGGCGTCAGGCGAGGATCTTCCATCCGCTCCTGGCGCGAGAGGCTCTTGCGGAAAGCCCCCGGCCCCTTTTTCGGGTCGGGGGCTTTTGGCTTGGCCGGGCTGATGGGTAAGGAGTAGGGATGCAGCAAGGAACAGACGGAAAAGGAGAGATGGACGATGATCGTGGTGACGAATACGATTCAGATCAAAAGCGGGTACGGGGAGCAGGTATCCGAGCGGTTTAAGCAGGCGCGGGGCGTACAGTCGATGCCCGGCTTCATCGGCATGGAGCTGCTGCTCGCTCGCGCCGAGGAAGCGGACGAGCTCAAGGTCGTGACGCATTGGCAGGACAAGGAGAGCTTCGACGGCTGGGTGGCGAGCGACTCGTTCAAGCAGGCTCATGCGCGGCGAGCGCCGGAGCCGGCAGCCGCGCGAGCGGAGGGCGAGGCGCCGGCCGATCCGGCGCAGCCGATGGGCGGCACGGCGATGGACGGCAACCCGGTCGGTGCGGAAACGGCGGCCGATGCGGCGGAGGGATCCGGCGGCTCTGTCGGCGACGGCGGCCATCCTGCGAGCGGAGGCTCGGAAGCGGCTGGAGCCGGCAGGCATGGTAGCGAGGCGGCGGGACCGGATCCGCGCTCGCTCATGCTGGGAGCGAAGCTGTCCGTGCACGAAGTGCTGTTCGCGCTGAAGCCGGATTCGCTTTAAGACTGCTCGGCAGCTTCAAGCTGGCTCCGCATGCATTCAGGCTGCGAGAAAAAGGCCGCCCTCTTTCCTTCCAAGGAAAGGAGGCGGCCTTTTCATTTGCAGCCGATGACGAGGCGTGCAGGCTCGTTTTCGCCTAGACGAGGAACGGCAGCGCCAGCATGCCGAGGAAGCCGCCGCTGATGCTGAGCCAGAGCAGGGCGTAGCGTTGGCGCAGGACGCCTTTGCGGATGCAGTGAAGCACCAGGCCGGTGAAAAGAAGAGCAAGAGCGATAAGGGCGAGCTGGAGCAGATCGGACATAAGCGGCATGAGCGCAATCCTCCCGGTTCCGCTTCCGGCCGGGACGGCGGAGCGGGTATTTGCTTTCAGCATCGCCCATTCGAAAGCGAAATATTCGTATTGACGGATCGCGGGAGCGATGCTATGATTCTTTTCATAGTAAATATATAGGAATTATATACAATCGACCGGAGCAACCGGAGACGCAAGCCTGCAGCGCCATGTGCCCTGCTGCTATGCGTCTTTTTTGCTTCCTGGAAAAGGAGCCGACCCTATGCTGAGGAGGTCTCCCGGACGTAGCGGCTTCATGTGGCCATGCGCCGTGGAGGCTTCTGCCGTTTCCGGCCGGCCTTGCCAAGAGAGGGGTATGGAGATGGAGCAGATGCAGATGCAATGGAACGTAGCGGCCCGGGGACAATCGTCCGCGAGCCATAGCCGCAGGAGGAGCCGCACGGCTGTCGCGCTGGCGACCGTGCTGTCGGCCGCGGTGCTGCTGGCGGGCTGCGGCAGCGGCAATGAGCCCAAGACGGCAACCGCTTCCGGACAGGACGGCGAGCCGGAGACGCTGGAGCTGAGGTACCAGGGATCGGTCGGAGCGGTGACGTTTCCGGAGCTGGCCGAGGATCTCGGCTATCTCGCCCCGGTCAAGCTCAAGTGGATCGGCAATACGACGAGCGGCCCACAGGATATCCAGACGGCGGCGACGGGCCAGTCCGATTTCGGAGGGGCTTTCAACGGCGCGATCATCAAGCTGATCTCGGCCGGTGCGCCGATCCGCTCGGTCATCAGCTACTACGGCATGGATGAGCTGACCTACAACGGGTACTTCGTGCTGGAGGGCAGTCCGATCCAGAGCGCTCGCGACCTGATCGGCAAGAAGGTCGGCATGAATACGATCGGCGCCCATGCCGAGTTCGTGCTCAAGGAATACTTGAAGCGCGGAGGGCTGAGCGAAGACGAGATCAAGCAGGTGACGCTCGTCGCGCTGCCGCCGGTCAATACGGAACAGTCGCTGCGCGCCGGTCAGATCGACGTCGCCGTGCTTGGCGGCATCCTGCGGGAGCGTGCGCTGGAGCGGGGCGGCATACGCAAGCTGTTCAGCGATTATGAGCTGTTCGGGGCGCAGAGCGCGGGCACGATCGTGTTTACGAAAACGTTCATCGAGAAGAATCCGAATACGGTGCGCAAGTTCGTCGAGGGAACGGCCAAAGCGATCGAATGGGCGCGCACGCAGCCGAGGGAGACGGTCATCCAGCGCGCTCAGGACATCGTGGCCAAGCGCGGCCGGGAGGAAAGCGGAGACAACCTGAAGTTCTGGAAGTCGACGAGCGTCGCCGGCAAGGGCGGCGCGATCCGTCCGGAGGAATTCGAAATCTGGCGCCAGTGGCTGGAAGAGAGCGGCGACGAAAAGGCGGCGGGCGTGAAGCTGGAGGAGCTCTTCACCAACGAGTTCAATCCTTTTGCGGAGGAAGATCGGAAGGCCGGCAAGTAAGCGAGGCAAAGCGGGAGAGGAGCGGGATGAGCATGGGAGAGCGGGGCAGCGGCTTGACGGAAACAGCCCGGAGGGCGGCAGGTCGTCCGGAGGCGGCGACGGGGGCGAAAGGGGAAGCGGCCAAAATCCGGTTCCAGGACGTGACGAAGCGGTTCCGCGTGCGCGAGGGCAAGGAGGTCAAGGAATTCACGGCCGTGGACGGCCTCGATCTCGACGTGCGTCCGGGAGAGTTCATGGCGGTCGTCGGACCGAGCGGCTGCGGCAAGTCCACGCTGCTCGACCTGCTCGCCGGCCTGTCCCGTCCGACGTCGGGGCAGATCCTGCTGGACGGACGGCCCGTGACGGGACCGGGCATGGACCGCGGCATCGTCTTCCAGCAATATGCGCTGTTCCCATGGAGGACCGCGCAGGCGAACATCGAGTTCGGTCTGGAGGCGAAAGGAATCGGCGCCAGGGAGCGGCGCGAGCTGGCCCGACATTATTTGGCGCTCGTCGGCTTGAGCGGCTTCGAGGGCCGCTATCCGCACGAGCTGTCCGGCGGCATGAAGCAGCGGGTGGCGATCGCGCGCAGCCTCGCCTTCGATCCTGAGGTGCTGCTCATGGATGAGCCGTTTGCGGCGCTCGACGCGCAGACGCGGGAGAGCTTGCAGGCGGAGCTGCTCCGCATCTGGGAGCAGACGGGCAAGACGATCCTGTTCATCACGCACGGCATCGACGAGGCGGTCTATCTCGGCCAGCGCGTCGCGGTGATGACGGCGCGGCCGGGACGCATCAAGCGAATCGTCGACATACCGCTGGGACGCCGCTCCGAGGAAGAGGACGTGCGCTCCGCGGCGGCTTTCGGGGAGCTCCGCCATGAGATTTGGAACGAGCTGCGCGAGGAGGTGCGGCTATCGCAGACGCAGGCGGTTCCCTCGGCGGCAGGCGGGCGCGCCGTCCGTTAACCGTTCGCGCGGCGGGGAGCGCCGACGGCTTGGAGCGGATCGGCCGGACGGGCGATGAAGATGGGGATCGGGCGCGGACCTCGCGGACGCGCCGACAAGCGAAGGGAGAGCGATGGAGATGAGCGTGAACAAGGCGGCGGCAAGAGGCATTCCGTCCCGATCGGGAACAGCGTCGGAAGCCGGATCGGCTCCGGTCAGGGAAGCAGCGGCGGCCGGTTGGGCCGCGTCCGCGGTTGGGGCGGCTCGGCCAGCGGCAGCGCCGCGCCGATCGGCGGCATGGACAATCGGCAAGGCGGGCGCGAAAGCGCTGCGGGGGTCGGCGGCGATCCTCGCGCTGGCTCTCGTCTGGGAGACGGCTCCCCGCCTCGGCCTGGTGGACGCGACGTTCCTGCCTCCGCTGTCGGAGGTGCTGCGGGCATGGGGAGAGCTGGCGGTCTCGGGATCGCTGCTGGAAAACTTCCAGGCGAGCATCGCCCGGTCGCTCGGCGGGCTGCTGCTGGCAGTGGCGATCGCGATCCCGCTCGGACTTGCGATCGGCTACTCCCGGACGGCGGCGGCGCTGCTCGGGCCTGTGCTGGAGCTTTTTCGCAACACGGCGGCGCTGGCGCTGCTGCCCGTCTTCATCCTGATCCTCGGCATCGGAGAAACGTCGAAGGTCTCGATCGTGCTGTTCGCCTGCACCTGGCCGATCCTGCTGAATACCGTCAGCGGCGTGCGCGGCGTCGATCCGCTGCTCGTCAAGTCGGCGCGCTCGCTCGGGCTGCCGCCGTTCAAGCTGTTCTATAAGGTCATCCTGCCGGCGTCGCTGCCGTCGGTGTTCACCGGCATTCGGCTCGCGGGCGCATCGTCCATCCTCGTGCTGATCGCGGCCGAAATGGTCGGAGCCAAAGCCGGGCTCGGCTACTTCATCAACTACACGCAGTACAACTTCCAAATTCCCGAGATGTACGCCGGCATCCTGACCATCTCCGCGCTCGGCCTGCTCATCAACCAAGGGCTGGTGCTGCTGGAGCGCCGGTTCTCCGGCTGGAAGGCGAACGCCGAGCGTTGACAGGGAGCGCTTAAGCGCCGCGGCATGTCGGGACACAGGCGGACCAAACGAGGAGGAACGATCGATATGGCGAGAAAAGAGAAGCTGCGCCTCGGCGCATTCCTGATGATTCCGGGCCATCATGTCGCATCATGGAGATACGAGCACAGCAACGCCGAGGGCGTGCTGGACTACGGCTTCTACCGCCAGGCGGCGAAGACGGCGGAGCGGGGCAAGTTCGACATGGTGTTCCTGGCGGACGGCTACGCCGTCCATGAGCGCTTTCCGCAGGCGCTGGAGCAGGCGGTGCAGGTGCGGCTGGAGCCGCTGACGCTGCTGTCGGCGCTGGCGGCGGATACGGAGCATGTGGGGCTTGCGGGCACCGTGTCGACGACCTACAACGAGCCTTTCCACGTCGCGCGCAAGTTCGCCTCGCTCGACTACATCAGCGAAGGTCGGGCGGCTTGGAACGTGGTGACCAGCAACACGGAGGACGAGGCGCGCAACTTCAGCCGCGACAAGCATCTGCTGCATGAGCTGCGCTACGAGCGGGCCGAGGAGTTCGTCGACGTCGTCCGGCGGCTGTGGGACGGCTGGGAGGACGGCGCGCTGCTCGCGGACAAGGAAGGAGCGCGGTTCGCCGACCGCTCCAAAATCCATCGGACCGACCATCAAGGGAAATGGTTCCAGGTGCAGGGGCCGCTCAACGTCGCCCGCCCGCCGCAGGGCCATCCCGTCGTCATCCAGGCAGGCGCTTCGGAGCCGGGCAAGGAGCTGGCCGCCCGTACGGCCGAGGTCATCTTCACCGCCTGGCAGACGCTGGAGGAGGCGCAGGCGTTTTACCGCGACGTGAAAGGACGGCTCGCCCGCTACGGACGGCAGCCGGCGGATTTGAAGATCATGCCGGGCGTCTTTCCGATCATCGGCCGCACGGAGGAGGAAGCCCGGGAGAAGAAAGCCCGGTTCGAGGAGCTGATCCCGGTCGAGGCGGGCGTCGCGCTGCTGTCGGGTCTCATTAGCTTCGACCTGAGCCCCTACCCGGTCGACGGGCCGCTGCCTCAGCTGCCCCAGCTGGAGCAGGTGAACGGCGGCAAGAGCCGCTTCCAGCTGCTGCAGAGCCTCGCCGACCGCGAAGGGCTGACGATCCGCCAGCTGTATCAGCGCGTCGCCGGAGCGCGCGGCCATCGCGAGATTCTCGGCACCCCGACTCAGATCGCCGACCAGCTCCAGGAATGGTTTGAGAACGGAGCGGCGGACGGCTTCAACATCATGCCGCCGTATTTGCCGGGCGGGCTCGAGGATTTCGTCGACCTCGTCGTGCCGGAGCTGCAGCGTCGGGGCCTGTTCCGGACGGAGTACGAGGGCAAGACGCTGCGCGACCGCCTCGGCCTGAGAAGGCCGGACAACGGCTTCGCCGCCAAGCCGGCCGGCAGCAGCGCGACCGCGGGCTGAGGGCTGGGCGGGGAGTTCCATGACGATGGAGCTCCCTGTCCAGCCTTTTGGCGTTGTCCGGGAATTAGCCATTCGCCATCCATTCGCCATTCGCCATCCATCCGCCATCCGGCTTCTGGCGTCAGCCCGCCAGCCACAGCGGAGACAAGGCTCCGAGCAGCTGCGCGGCGGCGACGGCGGCCCAGAGCAGGCCGGCCTTGAGCGGGCGGCGCCGGCTGCGCAGCTGCAGCGCCGCGCCGACTCCGAGCAGGATGGCGCTCAAGAGCAGGAATACTTGCATGCAGAAAACCTCCCGGGAAGAAGTCGATAGAGGTAGTCTAATCGGCGCTTCTTAACGGGAGGCTTTTGAAGTTCTTAGGAAATTCTTAAAGCGGCAGGCGCACGACGAATTCGGTCTTGCGCTTCGAGCTGCTGACCTCGATCGCTCCGCCGTGCAGATCGACGATGCTTTTGACGATGGCAAGGCCGAGGCCGCTGCCGCCGGTCTGCCGCGAGCGCGAGGCGTCGACGCGATAGAAGCGGTCGAACAGCCGCGGCAGGTGGCTCGGAGGGATCGGCTCTCCGTAATTGCGAAAGACGACTTCAGCCATCGCGGCCTCGTTCCCGCTCGGCGGCGATGGCTGCGGCGCCTGCACGGCATCCTCTTCTGCATCCGGCGAAGCCGATCCGGCTGCCGGACGTACATAAATATCGACCGCGCCGCCGGACGCCCCGTAGCGGATGGCGTTGGTCAGCAGATTTTCGAACACGCGCAGCAGCAGCTCCGGATCGGCCTGGGCGAGCAGCGGCGGATCGGAGGGATGGACCCGGCAGGTCAGGCCGGCCTCCTCCAGCAGCGGCTCGTACTCGTCGGCAAGCTGGCCGAGGAACGGATTCAGGTCGACCGGCTCCGTCTGCAGCGGCAGGCCTCCGCCGGCGACGCGCGTATACTCGAACAGATCGTCGATCAGCTTGCGCAGCGCGAGCGCCTTGTCGTAGGCGATGTCGACATACTGGCGCAGCTCCAGCTCGTCGCGATAGCGGTCCTTCTGGATGTATTCGAGGAAGCCGAGAATCGATGTGAGCGGGGTGCGCAGGTCATGCGAGACGCCGGTGATGAGGTCGTTCTTGGCCTGCACGGCCGCGCGCTCCTCCTGCTGGGCGATCGCCAGCCGGCGGGCCATCTCGTTGACGCTGCGGGAGACGGCTCCGAGCTCGTCGGCGCTGCCGTCCTCGATGCGATGCGCCAGGTTGCCGCCGGCGATCTGCTGCAGCCCCTCCGTAATGGCGTCGAACCGCTGGAGGAAGCGCCGCGACATCCAGAAGAACAAGCCGAGGAACAGCGCGGTCCCGGCGGCGAGCATGATCGGCAGCGATCCGATTCCGTTGATGGCGGCGACGAGCAGGCGGGTAAGAGGAAAGGAGCGGCTCGGATTGTAGCGCAGCAGCAGCTCCGAGAGGAAGTAGCCGAGCCAGACGAGCGCGGCCATCGCCGCCAGGCTGAGCGCGAAGCGCAGCAGCAGCTTCCACAGGAACGTCTGCAGCATGCGGGTCATCATCGGCCGAGCTTCTCCAGCTTGTAGCCGACGCCCCAGACAGTCTTGATGTAGCGGGGCTGACGCGGATTCTCCTCGATCTTCTCGCGCAGCTTGCGGATGTGCACCATCACGGTGTTGGCCGACTCGTAAAACGGCTCCTGCCAGACCAGCTCGTACAGCTGCTCCATGCTGTAGACGCGGCCGGGGTGGCGCAGCAGCAGCTCGAGGATGCTGAATTCCCGCGGTGTCAGGCGGATCTCCGCGTCCTCGACGGTCACCTCTCGCGTCAGCGTATCCAGCGCGATGCCGTCGTGGCGGAGCACCGAGGACGGCATCGCCGCCGCTCCAGGTGCGGCCGGGCGGAGGGCCGCATAGCGCCGCAGCTGGCTCTTGATGCGCGCGACGAGCTCGAGCGGGCTGAACGGCTTGGTCACGTAGTCGTCCGCGCCGACGCTGAGGCCGTGGATCTTGTCGATCTCCTCGCTTTTGGCCGATAGGAAGATGATCGGCATCTGCCGGCGCTCGCGGATGGCGAGGCAGACCTCGATGCCGCTGACGCCGGGCATCATGATGTCCAGCACGACGAGGTCGATCGGCTCGCTCTCGATGATCGCCAGCGCTTCCTCCCCGCTCGCGGCGGTACGCAGGCGCACTTTCTCCGACTGGAGATAAAGGCTGATGAGCTTGATGATCTCGGCCTCGTCGTCGACCATCAGCACCGTTTGCTCGTTCACAGGCGTTCGACTTCCTTTCCGTTGTAGGCCTTCTGCCGGCGCGATCAGGTTTTTTGCCCGTTCGCCTTTATGGAAGAGGCTCGAAATGGTAAACTTTGAAGGATACGTCTTACGTTCAAGGAGCCTGATGTGGCCAAGGTAAAAATCAAGTTCGCCTGCACGGAGTGCGGCACGGAATCGCCCAAGTGGCTGGGCAAATGTCCCGGCTGCGGCGAATGGAACACGATGGTAGAGGAAAAGGAAACGGTTGTCAAGACGGCCGGGGTCGGCTTGTCCGCCCCGATGTCGCGCGGGACGAAAGAAAAGCCGCGTTCCATCATAGATATCAATACGGGACAGGAGCCGCGGATCGAGAGCAGCATCGGCGAGCTGAACCGCGTGCTCGGCGGCGGCGTCGTGCCGGGCTCGCTCATCCTCGTCGGAGGCGACCCCGGCATCGGCAAGTCGACGCTGCTGCTGCAGGCCTCCCATGCCCTGGCCTCGGCCGGACTCAAGGTGCTGTACATCTCGGGCGAGGAGTCCGTCCGCCAGACCAAGCTGCGCGCCGACCGGCTCGGCGCGCTCGCCGAGTCGCTGTATGTACTGTGCGAGACCAATATGGAGCATATTAACGAGGCGATCGAGTCGGTAGGACCGGATTTCCTCGTCATCGACTCCATCCAGACGGTCTACGATCCGGGCGTGCAGTCGGCTCCAGGCAGCGTCGCCCAGGTGCGCGAGTGCACGGCGCACTTCATGCGCAAGTCCAAGATCGACGGCATCGCGACGGTGCTTGTCGGCCACGTGACCAAGGAAGGCGCCATCGCCGGCCCGAGGCTGCTGGAGCATATGGTGGACTGCGTCCTTTATTTCGAGGGAGAGAGGCATCATTCCTACCGGCTGCTGCGCGCGGTCAAGAACCGCTTCGGCTCGACCAACGAGATCGGCATCTTCGAAATGGGCGAGGACGGCCTGCGCGAGGTCGCCAATCCGTCCGAGCTGTTCCTGTCGGAGCGCCCGCTCGGCGTCTCCGGCTCGACCGTCGTCGCCAGCATGGAGGGGACGCGTCCGGTGCTCGTGGAGCTGCAGGCCCTGGTGGCGCCGACGCATTTCCCTTCTCCGCGGCGCATGTCGACCGGCTTCGACCATCATCGGATGGCGCTCATCATCGCCGTGCTGGAGAAGCGGATCGGCCTGTTCCTGCAGACGCAGGACGCCTATCTGAACGCCGCCGGCGGCGTGCGGCTCGACGAGCCGGCGGTCGATCTGGCCGCGGCGGTCGCCCTCGCCTCCAGCTTCAAGGACGCGCCGACCAAGCCGGACGACGTCATTTTCGGAGAAGTCGGCCTGACCGGCGAGGTGCGGGCCGTCTCGCGGGCGGAGCAGCGGGTCAAGGAAGCCCAGAAGCTCGGCTTCAAGCGGGTCATCCTGCCGGAGAAGAGCCTCAAGGGCTGGAAGCCGCCGGACGATATCAAGATCGTTGGCGTCAATACGGTTGCCGAAGCGCTCCGCGCGGCGCTTGAATAGGGGGACTACCATACCGATGAAGGAAACCAAGGAGAACGAAATCACGAACCAGCTGCTGCAGCTGGTCGCGCCCGGCACGGCGTTCCGCGACGGGCTCGACAACGTGCTGCGGGCCAAGACCGGCGCCTTGCTCGTCGTCGGCTACAGCCCCGAGGTGATGGAGGTCGTCGACGGCGGCTTTTCGATCAATTGCGAGTTCTCGCCCAACTATCTGTATGAGCTGGCCAAGATGGACGGCGCGATCATCCTCAGCGAGGACCTCAAGCGCATCCTCTATGCCAATACGCAGCTCATCCCCGACTCGTCGATCCCGTCGATCGAGACGGGCATCCGCCACCGGACCGCGGAGCGGGTCGCCAAGCAGACCGGACGCCTCGTCGTCTCGATCTCGCAGCGGCGCAACATCATCACGCTGTACATGGGCAGCCTGCGCTACTCGCTCAAGGACATGGGCGTCATCCTGACCAAGGCGAACCAGGCGATCCAGACGCTGGAGAAATACAAGGCGGTGCTCAAGCAGTCGTTCACGAACCTGTCGGCGCTGGAGTTCGAGGAGCTCGTCACGCTCCAGGAGGTCGCGCATGTCATCCACCGCGTCGAGATGGTGCTGCGGATCAAGATGGAGATCAAGCGCTACGTCAACGAGCTCGGCACGGAAGGACGTCTCATCAGCATGCAGATGGAGGAGCTGATCGGCGGCGTCGAGGAGGATGCGTGGTTCCTGCTCAAGGACTACGCCCGCGACAACAGCGACGAGCGGCTGCGTGACATTCGCGCGGGACTCAAGAAGCTGAGCAACGATGAGCTGATGGACGCGCCGCACGTCATCCGGCTGCTCGGCTATCCGCAGGGAGCTTCCATCGCCGACGAGGCGGTGCAGCCGAGGGGATACCGCCAGATGTACCGCATTCCCCGCCTGCCGCTGGTCATCATGAACAACCTGATCGAGCGCTTCGGCAACCTGCCGAGCATCGTCATGGCGACGATCGCGGAGCTGGACGAAGTGGACGGAATCGGCGAGGTGCGGGCCCGCGCCATCAAGGAAGGACTGCGCCGCATTCAAGATCAAATGTTCATTGACAGGCAAATCTGATTCCCCTAGAATGGGGGAATGCCATGCGGAAGAAATGGATGAAGGTGGAAAATATTCCATGCCTGACTTCACGCTTCGCCGGGCATAGTAGAGATGAGGTGGAACCACAGTGTTTGCAAAATCGTTGCCGAGTCTTTTTACGATCGGAAATCTGTTCCTCGGGATTGTATCCATCATTCTCGTGTTCAATGATAAACCGGAGATGGCGGCCATGATGGTCATCATCGCCATGCTGCTCGACGGCGTAGACGGACGCGTCGCGCGAGCGCTCGGAGTCTCGAGCGAGTTCGGCAAGGAGCTCGACTCCTTGTCCGACGTCATTTCCTTCGGTGTCGCCCCGGCCTTCATCATGTATGTCGTCGCCTTCCAGGAGCTGAACTCCGACGCCGCCTCATGGATCGTCACCGCGATCTTCCCGATCTGCGGCGCTCTTCGCCTGGCTCGCTTCAACGTCGTCAGCAGCGTCGCGCCGGGCTATTTCATCGGCCTGCCGATTCCGGCCGCAGGCGGCATCCTGGCGACGCTGGCGCTGTTCCATCACGACATCCAGCCGTGGGTGCTCATGGCGAGCACGCTCGGCCTGGCGCTGCTGATGGTCAGCACCGTGAAGTACCCGAACTTCAAAAAATTCGGCCTGCCCAAGAGCGCGATCTGGAGCATCCCGATCGTCGTCGGCATCGCCGTCGTGCTGGGCATCGCGTTCCCGGACCAGCTGAGCAAGATCATCTTCGTGCCGCTGCTGCTGTACGCGCTCTACGGCCTAAAAAAAAAACGTTAATGTGCAGGGCCGCCTTCGCCGCCGCAAACGGCGCGCCCAGGAGGGCGAGGAGCAGGAGGAGCGCCGCCGCAAGCGGCGCAGCGTCTAGCAAATATGGTGTTCGAAACGCAGAAACATCCAGGCAACCGCTGCTCGCGGACGGCCTGGATGTTTTTGGCTTTCTTCGTGCCGATTTTGTCTTTGTTCGTATCTTCATCGTCTCGTGGAGCCTTCCGGATCCCCGGAACCCCCGGAAGTCGAAGCGAACGCGAACAGGCCCGCATCCTCGGGGAGGAGCGGGCCTATCTGTTGTCGGGCGAAGGCGTCTAGGTGAGGTTGAATACGCCAAGCGTGGAGCATTTGTCCGATTCGGCCTTGACGACCTCGTCGAGGTCGATCTCCAGCAGGTTGCAGAGGGCGGACATGTAGAACAGATTGCGTCCCAGCTCCGCCTTGAGCACGTCGCGGCAATTCTCGCATACGGCGCCGTCCATATGGGACTCCAGCAGCTGCTTGGCCGTCTCCAGCTCCGGCTCCTCGGAATAATGCTGCTTGGACGCTTGGATCTCGATGCAGCCGCATTCCGTGACGGCCTTGGCCACGGCGCGGTTCACCGCCGCTCCAGTCTGGCCGAACTTGGACAGCACGTCCAGCACGCTGCGGTGGCGCAATATCAGTTCCGATACCTGCTCCTGAAAATCATGAAGCGTTGGTGCGCTCATCGTACCCACCTCTTTCGCGAAGGTTTCGTTTTTTTAGTAAAGGCTACTCCCATTATACAGCCCCGCCTCCCGAAAACAAAAAGCATTTGCCCATTATGAGAAATCCTTCATGACGCTTGGGAAACGGGCGCTTCCCGCCCCTGGCCGGGCCGTCGGCAGCCGGTGCGCCCGGGCGGTTTAGCCTTCGGCGAATTGGAACATACTGGCTAATGGAGGTGGCGAACAAGCTATGGTAAAACGGATTCTGCAATTACTTGGACTCGTATTTGGCGGCATGCTGGGCTCCCAGGCGGGCATCGGCACCGGAGGCAGCCTCCCGGCAGGCATGGGCTACAGCGCTCTTGCCGGGGGCTACGGCTCCTTCGGCTACTACTTGGGACTGGCGGTCGGAGCGTTCTGCGGCCTGCTGCTCGCGACCGCGCTCGCCGGACAGGCGCAGCGCCTGCTCGGCGAAGGCGCGCGGCGCGCCGCTGAGCTGCCTGCGGCCGATCTGCTCGCCGGGGCGGCCGGACTGACCTGCGGCCTCGTGCTGTCGGCGCTGCTCTACCCGTCGGTCTCGCGCCTGCCGGAGTCGGCGGCGATGATCGCGCCGGCGCTGCTGACGCTCGGCCTCGGCTACGTCGGCCTGACGGTCGGCCTTCGCAAGAAGGAGGAGCTGGCCGCCGGCCTGACGGCGCTGCTGCAGCCGAAAGCGGCTCCGGAGCCGGAGAAAGTCGAGCCGGTCAATTTCGAGGAGCACAAGATCATGGACACGAGCGTCATCATCGACGGCCGGATCGCGGACATCTGCAAGACCGGCTTCATCGAGGGCACGCTCGTCATTCCGGAGTTCGTCCTGGAGGAGCTGCAGCATATCGCGGATTCGTCGGATCTGCTCAAGCGCAACCGGGGCCGGCGCGGCCTGGACATCCTGAACAAGATCCAAAAGGAGCTCGACGTGAAGGTGCTCATCTACGAGGGCGACTTCGAGGACGTGAGCGAGGTGGACAGCAAGCTCGTGAAGCTGGCCAAGCTGCTGCGGGGCAAGGTGCTGACCAACGACTTCAACCTCAACAAGGTATGCGAGCTGCAGGGCGTGTCGGTGCTGAACATCAACGATCTGGCCAACGCCGTCAAGCCCGTCGTGCTGCCGGGCGAGGAGATCGTCGTGCAGATCATCAAGGACGGCAAGGAGCATGGCCAAGGCGTCGCGTATCTCGACGACGGCACGATGATCGTCGTCGAGGGCGGGCGCGACTACATCGGCATGACGATGGAAGTGCTGGTGACGAGCGTGCTGCAGACGTCGGCGGGACGGATGATCTTCGCCAAGCCCAAGCTGTTGGAAAAAGCGCTGTAACGAGGTATGATAAGGAAAGGAACGTTACGGCGGGATGTGAACAGGAATGAGTGACGGCAAGGAGCCGGCGGAGCCGAATTCGGCTTTTCGTCCGCGGAGCGCGGCGAACGCCGGCGCAGCGGAAGCGGAGCTTCGCGCCTCGGAGCCCCGTTGGGGAGCCGTCGTCGTGGCGGCCGGACGCGGCACGCGCATGGGCACGGCCGAGAGCAAGCAGTTTCTGGAGCTTGGCGGCAAGCCCGTGCTGATCCATTCGCTGGAGCTGCTGCAGGGGATGGACGAGGTTGCCGAGATCGTGCTCGTGACCGGAGCTTCGGATGTGGAGCGGTGCCGCGACTGGTGCCGCTCCTATCGCTTGTCCAAGGTGACGGCGGTGCTGGAGGGCGGCAGCGAGCGGCAGCACAGCGTGCGGCTCGGGCTGCGCGGACTTGCGACGGAATGGGCGCTCGTCCACGACGGCGTGCGTCCGCTCGCGACGGAGGCGGCCGTGCGGGCCTGCCTGCGGCGGGCCGAGGAGACGGGAGCGGCCGTGCTGGCCGTGCCGGTCAAGGACACGATCAAGCAGGCGGACGAGCACGGAGTCATCGTCGCCACGCCGGACCGAAGCAGCTTGTGGGCGATTCAGACGCCGCAAGCTTTTCGCCGTGTCCGGCTGCTGGAAGCCCACGAGCAGGCGCTCGCGAGCGGCTTCCTCGGCACGGACGACGCGATGGCCGTGGAGCGGCTGGGCGATCCGGTGTCGGTCGTCGAGGGCGAGTATACGAACATCAAGATCACGACGCCGGAGGATCTGCCGTACGCGGAGTTCCTGCTGGCGCAGCGGGAGAGGGGAACGGATTCATGATTCGGATCGGACAAGGCTTTGACGTGCACCAGCTGGTGGAGGGACGTCCGTGCATCATCGGCGGAGTGACGATTCCGTTCGAAAAGGGGCTGCTCGGACATTCCGATGCGGACGTGCTTCTGCATACGGTGGCGGACGCGCTGCTCGGCGCGCTTGCGCTCGGCGACATCGGCAAGCATTTTCCCGATACGGATCCGGCGTTCAAGGACGCGGACAGCCTGAAGCTGCTGGAGCGGGTATGGGAGCTCATCAAGGAGCGGGGCTGGCGCCTCGGCAACCTCGACTGCACGATCATCGCCCAGGCGCCCAAGATGGCGCCGCATATCCCGGCGATGGTCGAGATCATCGCCCGCGCGCTCGAGGCGCAGCCCGACCAGGTGAACGTCAAGGCGACGACCACCGAGAAGCTCGGCTTCCCGGGTCGGGGCGAGGGCATCGCCGCGCAGGCGGTTGTCTGCCTCGTGCAGGGTGTGCTATGATGGCACTTATTTCAAAAACCTGACCGGGGATCGATCGCATCCATAACGAACGTGCCGGGAGGAGAGCCCGGCGCGGAGAACGAAAAGGGGAAACCGACATGGCACAAAACGAAGTCCGCGTCCGCTACGCTCCGTCGCCGACGGGACATCTGCATATCGGCAATGCACGCACCGCGCTGTTCAACTATCTGTATGCCCGCCGCCACGGAGGCAAGTTCGTCGTCCGCATCGAGGATACCGACGTCAAGCGCAACGTGGCCGGCGGGGAAGAGAGCCAGCTCAAGTTCATGGCCTGGCTCGGCATCTCTTGGGACGAAAGCGTCGACGTCGGCGGCGGCTACGGCCCGTACCGGCAGACGGAGCGCCTCGACATCTACCGCGAGTATTGGCAGGATCTGCTCGACCGCGGCCTCGCTTACCGCTGCTACTGCACGGAGCAGGAGCTGGAGCAGGAGCGCGAGGAGCAGACCGCCCGCGGCGAGACGCCGCGCTACTCGGGCCGCCATCGGAACCTGACGCCGGAGCAGCAGGCGGCGTTCGAGGCGGAGGGCCGCGTCGCCAGCATCCGCTTCCGCGTGCCGGACAGCCGGACCTACGAGTGGAACGATATGGTCAAGGGCATGATCCGCATCGATACGAGCGAGACGGGCGACTTCGTCATCGTCAAGAAGGACGGCATCCCGACGTACAACTTCGCGGTGGCGGTCGACGATCATTTGATGAAGATTTCCCATGTGCTGCGGGGCGAGGACCACATCTCCAACACGCCGCGCCAGCTCATGATCTACGAGGCGCTCGGCTGGGAGCCGCCGCTGTTCGCGCACATGACGCTGATCGTCAACGAGCAGCGCAAGAAGCTGAGCAAGCGCGACGAGTCGATCATCCAGTTCATCGAGCAGTACGAGCAGCTCGGCTACCTGCCGGAGACGCTGTTCAACTTCATCGCGCTGCTCGGCTGGTCGCCGGAGGGCGAGCAGGAGCTGTTCACGCGCGAGGGACTGGTCGAGGCGTTCGATGCCGATCGGCTGAGCAAGAGCCCGGCGGTATTCGACACGAACAAGCTCGCCTGGATGAACGGCGAATACATCAAGCAGCTGGAGCTGCCGCGCCTGGTCGACCTGTGCCTGCCGCATCTGCAGCAGGCCGGCCGCGTCAGCGCGGAGCCGGACGCGCGCGAGCGCGAATGGGCGGCTGACCTGATCGCCCTGTACCGCGAGAAGCTGCGCTGGGGCGCGGAGATCGTGCCGCTGACCGAGCTGTTCTTCCTCGATGCCTTCGAGGACGAAGCGGAGGCGCGCGAGGTGCTGGCGGAGGAGACGGTGCCGCAGGTGCTGTCGGCGTTCCTCGCGGGCATCGGCACGCTCGATCCGGAGAGCTGGAACGAGGAGGGCGTCAAGGCGCTCATCAAGTCCGTTCAAAAGGAGACCGGCTGCAAAGGCAAGACGCTGTTCATGCCGATCCGCGCCGCCGTCACCGGCCACACGCACGGACCGGACCTGAACCGCACGATCGTGCTGCTCGGGCAGGAAAAAGTGGAAAGCCGCCTGCGCGCGCGCCTGCAGGGCTGAGCCGGGCGCGGACACCTTGCGCTTTGCCGCTTATGGAGTATACTAAAGGTAATTCAAGCACCGATACCGAAAGGCTTTGAACAGGATCGGAACGCCATGCCCGGGATTGCAGAGAGGACCTCCGCCATGCATCCGGCACGCCGACTTCGCGGCGCCGCCGAATGCCAGGCGGCTGCGAGAGCGTCCATCCCGGCGGCGCATCCGCTGCACCTGCGAGCCTTGCTCCGAGCCCGCTCCCCGCGGTCCGCGCCTCGCGCGTCCGCCGCAGGGAATCCGGGGGTAGGCGGCAACGTCCGGCCTTCGTTACAGGCCCATGAGTCAGGACCGCCCGCGCTGCGGACGGCCCTGAACCGCAGAGTGGAACCGCGCCATCGACGCCTCTGCAGCCTTTCGGCTGCAGGGGCTTTTTATATCCAGACGCATCTCCGATCCGCAAGGCAAGGCTCAAGTGGGGGGCTAGAGACATGATTCGCCATATCAAGTCCGATATCCGGGCGGTATTCGACAACGATCCCGCCGCGCGCAGCGTCTTTGAGGTCGTCTTCACCTACTCGGGCCTGCACGCGATCTGGGCGCACCGGATCGCGCACGCGCTGTTCAAGCGCCGGCTGTTCACGCTGGCGCGCATCGTCTCGCAGGTCAGCCGCTTCATGACCGGCATCGAGATCCATCCCGGCGCCCGCGTCGGCGATCGGCTGTTCATCGACCACGGCATGGGCGTGGTCATCGGGGAGACCTGCGAGATCGGCGACGATGTCGTCATTTATCAGGGAGTCACGCTCGGGGGCACGGGCAAGGAGAAGGGCAAGCGGCATCCGACGATCGGCAGCAACGTCGTCATCGGCTCCGGCGCCAAGGTGCTCGGCTCGTTCCGGGTCGGAGACAACTGCAACATCGGCTCCAACTCGGTCGTGCTGAGGGAAGTGCCGGACAACAGCACCGTCGTCGGCAATCCGGGACGGATCGTCAAGCGCAACGGCCTCAAGGTCGGGGACCGGCTGGACCATGCGAAGCTGCCCGATCCGGTCATCGAGATGTTGCGAAGCATGCAGAACGAAATCAATCTCCTGAGGGCGCAAGTAGGCGAGCTGCGCGAGAGCGCGGCGGAGCGGGAAGTCCGGGAGCATCAAGAGCGGCAGGTCAAGCTGCCGGTCGGCGGAGGGGAGCAGCAGCGATGAGTCTGCATATCTACAATACGATGAGCCGGAAGCAGGAGGAGTTCATCCCTCAGCAGCCGGGTAAAGTAAAGATGTACGCGTGCGGTCCGACCGTATACGACTATATCCACATCGGCAACGCGCGTCCGGCGATCTTTTTCGACGTCGTTCGCCGCTACTTGGAGGCCGTCGGGTACAAGGTCGACTACCTCGTCAACTTCACGGATGTCGACGACAAGCTGATCCGCAAGGCGGAGCAGCTCGGATCGACGGTGCCGGAGGTGGCGGAGCGCTTCATCGAGGCGTTCTACGAAGACACGGAGGGGCTGGGCGTCCGCCGGGCGACGCGCAATCCGCGCGTCATGGAGCACATTCCGCAGATCATCGCCTTCATCGGCGAGTTGGTCGAGCAGGGCTCGGCCTATCCGAGCGGCGGCGACGTGTATTTCCGCACCAAGTCGTTCGCCGCGTACGGCCAGCTCTCCCATCAGAACCTGGAGGAGCTGCAGTTGGGCATCCGTATCGGCATCGACGAGCGCAAGGAGGACCCGCAGGACTTCGTGCTCTGGAAAGGCGCCAAGCCGGGAGAGATCAGCTGGGACAGCCCATGGGGACCGGGACGGCCGGGCTGGCATATTGAATGCTCGGCGATGGCCCGCGAATACTTGGGCGATACGCTCGACATCCACGGCGGCGGCAACGACCTGCAGTTCCCTCACCACGAATGCGAGTGCGCGCAGTCGGAGTCGCTGACGGGAAAGCCGCTGGCGCGCTACTGGATGCATAACGGCTTCATCAACATCGACAACCAGAAAATGTCGAAATCGCTCGGCAACGGCATCACCGTGAACGAGCTGCTGAAGCGCATCAAGCCGGAGGCGATCCGCTACTTCATGCTGTCGGGCCACTACCGCGCTCCGCTCAACTTCAGCGACGACACGGTGGAGCAGGCGCTCGGCAGCGTGGAGCGCATCGCCAACTGCCGCATCAACCTGGAGCATCGGCTCGGCGCCGTCGCTCCGGACGGCGCCGGCGCAGCAGGCTGGCATGCGCGCGAGGGCGCTCCGATCGGCGTGCTCCGCTATGAGCCGCTAACCGGCGACGAGGCGCTTGACGAGCGCCTGCGCGGACTGCGCGACCGCTTCGCCGCCAAGCTGGACGACGATTTCAACACGCCGGACGCGATCACGGCCTGGTTCGAGCTCGTCGCCGAGGCGAACGCGCTGCTCCAGCTGCCGGTCGCCCCGGCCCCGGCGCTGCGCGCGCTGCTCGGCCTGATGGACGTCATGGATGGCGTGCTCGGCCTGCTGCCGCAGCCGGACCTAGCGGCCGGGCTGCTTGATGACGAGGTCGACGCGCTTATCGCCGAGCGGACGCAGGCGCGCGCGGACAAGAACTGGAAGCGGGCGGACGAGATCCGCGACCAGCTCGCCGAGCAGGGCATCCTGCTGGAGGATACGCCGCAGGGCATCCGGTGGCGGCGCAAATGAGCGGCGCCATCGATCCGAAGCCTGCCGCCGCATCCCCTGCCGCCGCATCCCATGCCGGGGAGCAGCCGTTCCAGCCGATGCCGTACGAGGCGCCTTCCAAGCGTCCCGAGCTGCTGAATCCGGTCGTGCTCGCCTATGCCGGAGACGCGGTGTTCGAGCTGCTCGTCCGCCAGCATCTCGTCGCCGGCGAGCGGCTCAAGCCCCAGCAGCTGCACCGCGCCGCGACCGGCATCGTCTCGGCCAAGGCGCAGCGCCGCTGGCTCGAGCTGTGGGCCCCGCTGCTGAACGAGGAGGAGCAGGACATCGTGCGCCGCGCGCGCAACGCCAAGTCCGGCCAGCCTCCGCGCAATGCCGATCCGCATGACTATCGTTTGGCCACCGCCCTCGAAGGGCTGGTCGGCTATCTATACTACCAAGGCCGGACCGAGAGGCTCCGGGAATTGATGGCGGCCGTATTCGCAGCGCTCGAGGCGGACCGCCAGAAGGAGACCATGCATGAGCACTAACAGACCGAATCAAGAAACCGAGCCGGCGCAGGATTGGATCGCCGGCAAGCACCCCGTGCTCGAGGCGCTCCGCTCCGGGCGCGAGCTCAACAAGATCTGGATCGCCGATACGGTGCAGAAGCCGTCGGTCGGCCCGATCCTCGCCGAGGCGAAAAACGCCGGCATCGTCGTGCAGTTCGTCGACAAGCGCCGGCTCGACCAGCTCGGCCTCGGCGTCGCGCATCAAGGCGTCGTCGCTCAAGCGGCGGCGTACCGCTACGCGGAAGTGGACGAGCTGCTCTCGCGGGCCAAAGGGAGCGGACGTCCGCCGCTGCTGCTGATCCTCGACGAGATCGAGGACCCTCACAACCTCGGCTCGATCCTCCGCACCGCGGAGTGCACCGGCGTGCACGGCGTCATCATCCCGAAACGCCGCGCCGCAGGCTTGACCGCCACGGTCTGGAAGACTTCCGCCGGAGCGGCCGAGCATGTGCCGGTGGCGCGCGTGACCAATCTGGCGCAGACGATCGAGTCGCTCAAGGAAGAGGGCATCTGGATCGCCGGCGCGGACGTGAGCGCGAGCCAGGACGTGTACCGGACCGACTTCAACCTGCCGCTTGCGCTTGTCATCGGCAACGAGGCCAAGGGCATGGGGCGCCTCATTCGCGAGAAATGCGACTTCCTCGTGAAGCTGCCGATGCTCGGCCAGCTCAACTCCCTCAACGCCTCCGTCGCCGCCGGCGTGCTGATGTACGAGGTCGTGCGGCAGCGCGGGAGCGTCTAGTCCGCCGTGGCACGTCAGCCGGACGTCCTGCTGGTGGACGGCTACAACATCATCGGGGCCTGGCCCGAGCTGGAGCGCCTCAAGGAAACGAATCTCGAGGAGGCGAGGGAGCGGCTGCTCCATCTGCTGGCCGACTATCAAGGCTTTACCGGCATGGAAGTCTATGTCGTGTTCGACGCCCATCAGGTGGCGGGCAGCCGCTCGGCTTACAAGCAGCATAAGCTCACGGTCGTCTTCACCAAAGAAAAAGAGACGGCCGACGAGTGCATCGAGCGCCTGTCCGGAGAGCTGCGCAAGCGCAGCCGCAGCATCTACGTGGCGACGTCGGACTCGGTCGAGCAGCATGTCGCCTTCGGCAAGGGCGCGCTCCGGCTGTCCGCGCGGGAGCTGCAGCTCGAGCTCGACCAGAACCGGCGGCAGATCGCGCGATCGCTGAAGGACGATGCGCCCAAGAGCCGCAACACGATCGACGGGAATCTCAGCCTGGACGCCCGAATGAAGCTCGAACGGATGAGGCGGGGCGAGAAATAATCGCCATAGTGTTAAAAACATGTAAACAATATTGCCGCCAAGATAGCGGTTTCAACCCATCGGAGCCCAATTCTAGGCACTTTTATCCATTATAGAACGCTCGTTTGCGTTGACGATGTCAAGAGACGTCTTGTATACTTGGCTTATTCTTTTTTTGGGAAATATGACCGCATCGACTGCTACTAATAGACTAGCTGTGCACGCTTTGCAGGCCGGAGGGATTGTTTGTGAGCATCGACCTCAGAGAATGGAGTACGCATGATTATGACTGCCGGACGGATGAGGACGTCGTCGAGGCGGTGCGACTGGGCGACAGCGAGGCGCTGGAATACCTGATCAACAAATACCGGAATTTCGTCCGGGCCAAAGCCCGCTCGTACTTCCTCATCGGCGCCGACCGGGAGGACATCGTGCAGGAGGGCATGATCGGGCTCTACAAGTCGATCCGCGACTTCCGCGGGGACAAGCTCGCTTCCTTCAAGGCTTTCGCCGAGCTATGCATCACCCGGCAGATCATTACGGCCATCAAGACCGCGACCCGCCAGAAGCATATTCCGCTCAACTCCTACGTGTCCTTGGACAAGCCCATCTATGACGAGGACTCCGACCGCACGCTGCTCGACGTCATATGCGGCACGCGCGTCAGCGATCCCGAGGAGCTGCTCATCAACCAGGAGGAGTTCGTCGGCCTGGAGGACAAGATGTCCGAGATTCTCAGCGATCTCGAGCGCAAGGTGCTCATGCTGTATCTCGACGGGCGCTCGTACCAGGAGATCGCCGTCGACCTGGACCGCCACGTCAAGTCCATCGACAATGCCCTGCAACGGGTCAAGCGCAAGCTGGAGAAGTACCTGGAGCTGCGCAACGTCAGCATCTGAACGGCCGGCCTTCGAGCCGGCATCGACCCTGCGGGGTCTTTTTTTGGTTTTAGAATCCAACGAGGCTGTCGATACTGGTACGGCGAGGAACCGCTCCCGAGGAGCGGAGCTGGAAAACCCGATGCTTCCAATCCGCTTCCGAAGCGAGCACGGACGAGAGGCTGACTTCGCGCTTGCGGCGCGGCTTCCCGGCTCTTTTGACCCCTAGGAATTGCATTGACATGCAAGAATCTCGTATGATAAGGTACTTAGAGTGACTCGGATCAGGCCTGAGGCCTCTTTGAGTCCGTTCGCACGTTGTGCGTCTTTTCATTATTCTCAATCGGGAGGTGACTTTAATGCGGGTTATCATTACCCTGGCTTGCACGAGCTGCAAGCAGCGGAATTACACCAACACCAAGAACAAGCGCAATCACCCCGACCGTATGGAGATGAGGAAGTTCTGCAAGTTCTGCAACGAACATACTCCTCACCGCGAGACGAGATAGTCATGGAGGTGGGACCAGATGGCTTTTCTTGCTAAGATCAAGCAGAACTTCGGGTCAACATTCGGTTTCTTCGCAGACAGCTGGGCTGAGCTTAAGAAAGTACGCTGGCCAAACCGTAAAGAGTTGACAAGCTATACGCTCGTCGTTCTCGTGACGATCGTGTTTGTGACGATTTACTTTTGGCTTCTTGACATCGGGATCTCGTCATTGGTTGAACTGATTGTTTAAGAAGGGTCCAAAGGTGGATTGGAATGGAAAAACGATGGTATGTGGTTCATACTTACTCGGGCTATGAGAACAAGGTGAAGGCCAACCTCGAGCGCCGCGTCGAATCCATGGGCATGGAGGACAAGATCTTCCGCGTGCTTGTTCCGATGGAAGAAGAGATCGTGAACAAGGACGGCAAGAAGAAGACCGTCATGCGCAAAGTCTATCCAGGCTACGTCCTGGTGGAGATGATTCAGACCGACGATTCGTGGTATGTCGTCCGCAATACGCCTGGCGTAACGGGATTCGTAGGCTCGACCGGATCCGGCTCCAAGCCGACCGCGCTGCTTCCGGAGGAAGTGGACGCGATCCTCAACCATATGGGGATGTCGGAACCGAAGCCGAAGATGGAATTCGAGCTCAAGGAAACCGTGCGCGTGACCGTAGGTCCGTTCGCCAATTTTGTCGGAGTCATCGAAGAGATTCAGCTCGACAAGAACAAGCTCAAGGTGCATGTCAACATGTTCGGACGGGAAACCCCGGTTGAACTTGACTACACGCAGGTCGAGAAGGTATAATGAACCGGTTGTTTCCGGCTATCCGGGGGTTCTCTGGAGGTCGGGGCGCGAGCAATCGCGCTGCGTTATAGTTGGATCGCAGGAGGTGTAACTCATGGCAAAAAAGGTCATCAAGCTGGTCAAGCTGCAAGTTCCGGCAGGCAAAGCCAACCCGGCTCCGCCAATCGGTCCTGCACTCGGTCAAGCAGGCGTCAACATCATGGCGTTCTGTAAGGAATTCAACGCGCGTACGGCGGATCAAGCCGGCCTGATCATTCCGGTCGTCATCACCGTATTCGAAGACCGCTCCTTCACGTTCGAGACGAAGACTCCTCCAGCTGCCGTACTGCTCCGCGTAGCAGCAGGCATCGAGAAGGGCTCCGGCGAGCCGAACAAGAAGAAGGTCGCTACGGTCAACCGTTCCAAGGTTCGCGAGATCGCGGAACAGAAAATGCAGGATCTCAACGCTGCATCCGTAGAAGCTGCAATGCGCATGGTCGAAGGCACCGCCCGCAGCATGGGCGTCACGATCGTCGACTAATCGCGCCATGGCGACTCGCGTCGCCGCCCTGAGTGAAACGATCGGTTTCGCCGTGGGAGGAACGTTTGCACGAAGAGCGTTCCGCTAATGACCACACAAGGAGGAAGTTCAACATGGCCAAGCATGGCAAGAAGTACCTGGAAGCCGCCAAGCTGATCGACAGCGAAGCGACTTACGAGCCGGCCGAAGCGATCGAGCTCGTGAAAAAAGCTGCAACCGCCAAGTTCGACGAGTCCGTCGAAGTGGCAGTCCGTCTGGGCGTAGACCCGCGGAAACAAGACCAGGCCGTACGCGGTGTCGTCGTACTCCCGCACGGTACCGGCAAAACGAAGCGCGTCCTCGTATTCGCCAAAGGCGACAAAGCGAAGGAAGCCGAAGCTGCAGGCGCTGACTACGTCGGCGATGCAGACATGATCAACAAAATCCAGCAAGGCTGGTTCGAATTCGATGTCTGCGTGGCTACGCCTGACATGATGGCCGAAGTCGGCAAGCTCGGACGTATCCTCGGCGGCAAGGGCCTCATGCCTAACCCGAAAGCCGGTACGGTAACGTTCGACGTGACGAAGGCTGTCCAGGAGATCAAAGCCGGTAAGATCGAATACCGCCTTGACCGTGCAGGTCAAATCCATGCTCCAATCGGAAAGGTATCGTTCGATGCGGAAAAGCTGAACGAGAACCTCAAGGCGCTGCTTGACGCGCTGAACCGTGCAAAGCCGGCTTCGGCCAAAGGGATTTACCTGAAAAACATCGCTGTATCTTCGACGATGGGACCTGGCGCTCGCGTCAACGTGTCCAACTTCCGCTAAGAGCTGCGATTCCAACTTCAGAACACGCATGCCTAAGACAGTAGGCGCCCTCCGGGCTTAATCTCCTACCGAGGTGTTATGATAAACGTTTCTCGGAAACGGACCATCATGGCCTTCGCTGTCTTGGCGGAGGCCTTTATTCATGCCCGGCATGATGAAGGTCGACCGATCGAAGGATGCATCAGATATTACTACGGGAGGTGTACACCAAAATGGCAAATGCAAAAGTAATCGAGTCCAAGCAGCAGCAGGTGGAAGAGATCTCCTCCAAGCTGAAGGCAAGCACGACGACGGTTGTAGCTGACTACCGCGGACTGAACGTGGCTCAAGTAACGGAACTGCGCAAGCAGCTCCGCGAAGCGGGCATCGAGTTCCAGGTTCTCAAAAACTCCCTCGTCCGCCGCGCGACGGAATCGGCTGAAATGGCTGCGCTGAACGAAGTTCTGACCGGCCCGACGGCAATCGCCTTCGGCGGCGACGACGTTGTCGCTCCAGCCAAGATCCTCAACGATTTCGCCAAAAAGAACGACGCCCTGAAACTGAAAGGCGGCGTGCTCGAAGGTCAAGTCGTCGGCGCGGACCAAATCAAGGCGCTGGCTGAGCTTCCGTCCCGCGACGGTCTCCTGTCCATGCTCCTCAGCGTCCTCCAAGCTCCTGTGCGCAACTTCGCCCTCGCGGTCAAAGCTGTCGGAGAAAAGCAAGAGGCGCAAGCGTAAGCGAAAGCAGAACCAGGCCGGCCTAGCCGGCATCGGATAAACCCAAAACTAAAACCCCAATGGAGGTTCAACCATGAGCAAAGAGCAAATCCTTGAAGCCATCAAAGGCATGAACGTTCTGGAACTGAACGATCTCGTTAAAGCAATCGAAGAAGAATTCGGCGTAACGGCTGCTGCACCTACGGTTGTTGCTGCTGGCGGCGGCGCTGCAGAAGTGGCCGAGCAATCCGAGTTCGACGTCATCCTGACGAGCGCAGGCGCTTCCAAGATCAACGTCATCAAAGTCGTTCGCGAACTGACGGGCCTGGGCCTGAAAGAAGCGAAAGAAGTCGTTGACAACGCTCCGAAAGCGATCAAAGAAAAAGTGTCCAAAGAAGACGCTGAAGCAGTTAAAGCCAAGCTCGAAGAAGCAGGCGCAGCTGTAGAAGTGAAGTAATTTCTGCTCCTTGCAGTACGGAACCCCTTGGAACCTTACCGGCTCCAAGGGGTTCTCTTTCTAATTAACGCGAAGGGAGCCATCGGCATGGCGGACCATTACTACTCCAAAACGCCCGATGCCAAACCAAACCGGCAGCGGCATGAGACGTCGCTGCGCGGTTTTTCGTTCCAATTTTGGACGGACAACGGCGTGTTTTCCAAAGGGGGCATCGATTACGGGAGCCGTTTTCTCATTGAAGAAATGCAGATCGGAGAAGCGGACCGGGTGCTCGATGTCGGTTGCGGCTACGGTCCGATCGGACTCACCGCGGCCCGTCTCGCTCCCAAAGGGCTGGCGGTGTTACTCGATATCAACGAGCGTGCGATCGAGCTGGCTCGGGACAATGCGCGCAGCAACGGCATTTCGAACGTTGAGATTCGGCAGAGCGATTTATATGAGGCCGCTGCCGGCATGGAAAAGTTCGACGTCATCCTGACGAACCCGCCGATTCGCGCCGGCAAGGCGGTCGTGCACCGAATCTTCGAAGAAGGCGCAGAGCTGCTGAGGCCAGGCGGCAGCATGTGGGTCGTCATTCAGAAAAAGCAGGGAGCTCCATCCGCGGAAGCCAAGCTCCAGCAGCTGTTCGCCAAAGTCATCGAGGTCGGCAAAGACAAGGGCTTTCGTATTTTCAAAGCGATCAAGGGACCTGATTCTCATTTTTCTTGACTCGCCCAAACCGTTGTGTTAATATTATAAAATGTCAGCATTAAAATAGGCGGATTCTCTTTAGTCCGCTAAAATGTCAAGAATTTTTTATTTGATGCCGTGCGCATACAAATCTGGTTTTTGACGTATAATGTTTAGATTTTGGGCAAAATTACATGATAGGAGACCGTCTCTCCTGCGGTGGCTCATCCGTGGAGAGGCCGAGGTTCCAGGCCGGATGCATGCTCTTTTTTCGAACCCTATTCGATAAGGGCTTTTCTTTATTTACCACGCCGATCCTTGATTTCAAGCAGGGAGATCGCGGTGAACGGGCTGTGCGGTCTAGTCATGAGTGCGCTTATCAAGCTGAGAAGCAGACATGAGGGGTGAGGTTAAGTTGGCAGGACAACTTGTTCAGTATGGTCGACGCACGCGTAGGAGCTATAACCGGATTCACGAAGTGCTCGAGGTTCCGAACTTGATTGAAATCCAACAAAAGTCTTACGAGAAGTTTTTGGAAAGCGATCTGCTGGAGCTCTTCCAGGACATTTCGCCGATCCAGGACTTCACGGGAAATCTTTCGTTGGAATTCATCGACTACAGTCTCGGAGAGCCGAAGTATTCGGTCGATGAGTCAAAAGAACGCGACGTTACGTATGCCGCGCCGCTGCGCGTTAAGGTAAGGCTCCTTAACAAGGAAACGGGCGAGGTCAAGGAACAGGAAGTGTTCATGGGCGATTTTCCGCTGATGACCGATACGGGCACCTTCATCATCAACGGTGCGGAGCGCGTCATCGTCAGCCAATTGGTACGCTCACCCAGCGTCTACTTCAGCACGAAGGTCGACAAGAACGGCAAGCGCACCTACACGGCTACCGTCATCCCGAACCGCGGCGCGTGGCTGGAGCTCGAGACCGACGCCAAGGACATCATCTATGTGCGCATCGACCGTACCCGGAAGATCCCGGTAACGGTGCTTCTTCGCGCCCTCGGCTTCGGTACCGATGCCGAGATTCTGGACTTGCTCGGTCAGGACGAGTACATCAAGAACACGCTGGACAAGGACAACACCGACTCGACGGAAAAAGCTCTGATCGAGATCTACGAGCGCCTTCGTCCGGGCGAGCCGCCGACGCTGGACAACGCCAAAAGCTTGCTCGTCGCGCGCTTCTTCGACCCGAAACGCTATGATCTGGCCAATGTCGGCCGGTACAAGATCAATAAAAAGCTCCATATCAAGAACCGCCTCTTCAATCAGCGTCTGGCCGAGACGCTCGTTGACACGTCTACGGGCGAGATTCTGGCTGAAGCCGGCCAGATGATCGATCGCCGCCTGCTTGACGAGCTGCTGCCGCACTTGGAGAACAAGCTCAGCAGCAAGGTCCATCAGGTCGCCGGCGGCGTCATGGATGCCAATAGTATCCCACTCCAGACGATCAGCGTATTCGCGCCGAACGAAGATGGCAAAATCATCAAAGTCATTTCCAACGACGTCATCGACAAGTCCGTCAAGCACATCACGCCGGCGGACATCATTTCGTCGATCAACTACTTCATCAACCTGCTGCACGGCGTAGGCAGCACGGACGACATCGACCATCTCGGCAACCGCCGCCTGCGTTCCGTAGGCGAGCTGCTGCAGAACCAGTTCCGCATCGGCCTCTCCCGCATGGAGCGCGTCGTGCGCGAACGCATGTCGATTCAAGACGCCAACGCCATCACGCCGCAGGCGCTCATCAATATTCGTCCGGTCATCGCGTCGATCAAGGAGTTCTTCGGCTCCTCGCAGCTGTCGCAGTTCATGGACCAGACGAACCCGCTTGCCGAGCTGACGCACAAGCGCCGCCTCTCCGCTCTCGGACCGGGCGGCCTGACGCGCGAGCGCGCCGGCATGGAAGTTCGCGACGTCCACCATTCCCACTATGGCCGGATGTGCCCGATCGAGACGCCGGAGGGTCCGAACATCGGACTCATCAACTCCCTCTCCAGCTTCGCCCGGATCAACGAGTACGGCTTCATTGAAGCGCCGTACCGCTGGGTCGATCCGAAGACGGGCGTCGTCACGGAGCAGATCGCGTACCTGACAGCCGATGAAGAGGACAACTATGTCATCGCCCAGGCGAACGCGCTGCTCGGCGAAGACAGCCGCTTCATCGACGACCAGGTCATCGTCCGCTACAACAAGCAGGCCGACAACATCCTGACGATGCCGACGGAGCGCGTCGACTACATGGACGTCTCGCCGAAGCAGGTCGTATCGGTCGCCACGGCGCTCATTCCGTTCCTTGAGAACGATGACTCCAACCGCGCGCTCATGGGATCCAACATGCAGCGTCAAGCGGTGCCGCTCCTCATTCCGAAGGCGCCGCTCGTCGGCACCGGCATGGAGCACAAGTCGGCCAAGGACTCGGGCGTCTGCATCGTGTCCAAGCACGACGGGGTCATCGAACGTGCCTCGGCCAACGAGATTTGGGTGCGCCGCGTCGAGAACGTCGACGGCAAGCCGGTGACGGGCGACCTCGTGAAGCACAAGCTCCATAAGTTCACCCGCTCCAACCAGGGCACGTGCATCAACCAGCGTCCGCTCGCCCGCAAAGGCGATATCGTCAAAAAAGGCGACATCCTCGCGGACGGCCCGTCCACGGAACAGGGCGAGCTGGCGCTCGGCCGCAACGTCGTCGTCGCGTTCATGACGTGGGAAGGCTACAACTACGAGGATGCGATCCTGCTCAGCGAGAAGCTCGTCAAGGAAGACGTGTACACGTCCATCCATATCGAGGAATATGAGTCGGAGGCGCGCGACACGAAGCTCGGACCCGAAGAGATCACTCGCGACATCCCGAACGTCGGCGAAGAGGCGCTCAAGAATCTCGACGAGCGCGGCATTATCCGCGTCGGCGCGGAAATCAGCGCCGGAGACATCCTCGTCGGCAAGGTTACGCCGAAGGGCGTGACGGAGCTGACGGCGGAAGAGCGCCTGCTGCACGCCATCTTCGGCGAGAAGGCGCGCGAGGTCCGCGACACGAGCCTGCGCGTGCCGCACGGCACCGACGGCATCGTCGTCGACGTCAAGGTATTCACCCGCGAGAACGGCGACGAGCTGCCGCCGGGCGTCAACCAGCTGGTGCGCGTCTACATCGCGCAGAAGCGGAAGATTTCCGAAGGCGACAAGATGGCCGGACGCCACGGCAACAAGGGCGTCATCGCCCGCATCCTGCCGGAAGAAGACATGCCGTTCCTGCCGGACGGCACGCCGGTCGAAGTCGTCCTCAACCCGCTGGGCGTTCCTTCCCGGATGAACATCGGCCAGGTGCTCGAAGTCCACCTCGGCATGGCGTGCAAGCGCCTCGGCATCCACGCGGCTACGCCGGTATTCGACGGCGCCCGCGAGTACGACGTATTCGATACGATGGAAGAGGCCGGCATGCAGCGCAACGGCAAGACGATCCTGTACGACGGCCGTACCGGCGAGCGCTTCGAACGCGAAGTCACGGTCGGCGTCATGTACATGATCAAGCTGGCGCACATGGTCGACGACAAGATCCACGCCCGCTCCACCGGTCCGTACTCCCTCGTCACGCAGCAGCCGCTCGGCGGCAAGGCCCAATTCGGCGGCCAGCGCTTCGGCGAGATGGAAGTGTGGGCGTTGGAGGCCTACGGCGCGGCGTATACCCTGCAAGAGATTCTTACGGTCAAGTCCGATGACGTCGTCGGCCGCGTCAAGACCTACGAGTCGATCGTCAAGGGCGAGAACGTGCCGGAGCCAGGCGTTCCGGAGTCGTTCAAGGTCCTCATCAAGGAACTGCAGTCCCTCGGCATGGACGTCAAGATCCTCAACGAGAACGAGGACGAGATCGAGATGAAGGAAATCGACGACGAGGAAGAGGGCACGGGCGACAAGCTCAACCTCAACCTGGAAGGCGCCGAAGCAGGCGTGGAATAAGAGCCATACTTGAATGAAGGAGGGTTGCTCCTTGTTGGACGTGAACAACTTCGAGTACATGAAGATCGGCCTCGCATCGCCGGAAAAGATTCGCTCTTGGTCCCGCGGAGAAGTCAAGAAGCCGGAGACCATTAACTATAGGACGCTCAAGCCGGAGAAAGAAGGTCTTTTCTGCGAGAAGATCTTCGGACCGACCAAGGACTGGGAATGCCACTGCGGCAAGTACAAGCGCGTCCGCTACAAAGGCGTCGTCTGCGACCGCTGCGGCGTCGAAGTGACGCGCGCCAAGGTGCGCCGCGAGCGCATGGGCCATATCGAGCTCGCCGCTCCGGTATCCCACATCTGGTACTTCAAAGGCATCCCGAGCCGGATGGGGCTGGCGCTCGACATGTCGCCCCGTTCGCTCGAGGAGATCATCTACTTCGCCAGCTACGTCGTCACCGATCCGGGCGAGACGCCGCTGGAGAAGAAGCAGCTGCTCTCCGAGAAGGAATACCGCAGCTACCGCGAGAAGTACGGCTACGGCTTCCATGCCGGCATGGGCGCCGAGGCGGTCAAGAAGCTGCTTCAGGACATCGACGTGGAACGCGAGCTGGACCAGCTGAAGGAAGAGCTGCGCACGGCCCAAGGCCAGCGCCGCAACCGCGCCATCAAGCGCCTGGAAGTCATCGAGGCGTTCCGCCACTCCGGCAACAAGCCGGACTGGATGATCCTTGACGTGCTCCCGGTCATCCCGCCGGAGCTTCGTCCGATGGTCCAGCTCGACGGTGGACGCTTCGCGACCTCCGACCTCAACGACCTGTACCGCCGGGTCATCAACCGCAACAACCGTCTGAAGCGCCTGCTCGACCTGGGCGCGCCGGACATCATCGTGCAGAACGAGAAGCGGATGCTGCAGGAAGCCGTCGATGCCCTCATCGACAACGGCCGCCGCGGCCGCCCGGTCACCGGACCGGGCAACCGTCCGCTCAAATCGCTCAGCCACATGCTGAAGGGCAAGCAAGGCCGTTTCCGGCAGAACCTGCTCGGCAAGCGCGTCGACTACTCCGGCCGTTCGGTTATCGTCGTCGGCCCGAACCTGAAGATGTACCAGTGCGGCCTCCCGAAAGAGATGGCGCTGGAGCTGTTCAAGCCTTTCGTCATGAAGGAGCTCGTGAACAAAGGCCTCGCGCACAACATCAAGAGCGCGAAGCGCAAAGTCGAGCGCGTCAGCGCCGAGGTCTGGGATGTGCTCGAGGAAGTCATCAAGGAGCATCCGGTCCTGCTGAACCGCGCCCCTACGCTTCACCGTCTCGGCATCCAGGCGTTCGAGCCGATCCTTGTCGAAGGCAAGGCGATCAAGCTTCATCCGCTCGTATGTACGGCCTACAACGCCGACTTCGACGGCGACCAGATGGCCGTCCACGTGCCGCTGTCCGCCGAGGCTCAAGCCGAAGCGCGCCTGCTCATGCTGGCCGCCGGCAACATCCTCAACCCGAAGGACGGCAAGCCGGTCGTCACGCCTTCGCAGGATATGGTCCTGGGCTCCTTCTATCTGACGATGGACAACAAGGAAGCTCTCGGCTCCGGCTCCGTGTTCGGCACGGTCAACGAAGCGATCTCCGCGTATCAGCGCGGCATCGTCTCGCTGCATGCGCGCATCTTCATTCCGGCCAAGGTGCTTCGTAAGGACGCCTTCACGGAAGAGCAGAACCGCTCGCTCATCTCGACGACGGTCGGCAAGGTCATCTTCAACGAGATCTTCCCGAGCTCGTTCCCGTACATCAACGAGGCGACCAAGACCAACCTGATGGATGGAACGCCGGATAAATATTTCGTCTACGAAAAAGGCGCGGACCTGAACTCGTTCCTGGAGAACGTGCCGCAGATGGGCGCTGTCGGCAAAGAGTATCTCGGCCTGCTCATCGCCGAATGCTTCCGCCTGTACCATACGACGCGGACGTCCATAATCCTCGACAAGATCAAGGAGCTTGGCTTCACCTACTCCACCCGCGCGGGCATCACGGTCGCCGTCTCCGACGTCATCGTGCCGCCGGAGAAGGTCGAGATCCTCAAGGAATCCGACGAGAAGGTCAAAATCGTCACGAATCAGTACCGCCGCGGCCTGATTACGAACGAAGAGCGCTACGACCGCGTCATCGAGATTTGGAGCAAGACGAAGGACCAGATCACGGATATCCTCATGAAATCGATGGACCGCTACAACTCCATCATGCTCATGGTCGATTCCAAGGCGCGGGGTAACAAATCGCAGATTACCCAGCTCGGCGGCATGCGCGGCCTGATGGCGAACCCGTCCGGACGGATCATCGAGCTCCCGATCAAGTCGAACTTCCGCGAAGGCCTGACCGTCCTTGAGTACTACATCTCGACTCACGGCGCGCGCAAAGGTCTCGCCGATACGGCTCTTCGTACCGCTGACTCGGGCTACCTGACCCGTCGCCTCGTCGACGTCGCGCAGGACGTCATCGTCCGCGAGGACGATTGCGGCACGGACAAAGGCATCACCGTCTCCAAGATCCAGGACGGCAAGGAAGTCATCGAGGACCTGTTCGACCGCATCGAGGGCCGCTACTCGTTCGAGACCGTCCGCCATCCGGAGACAGGCGAAGTCATCGTCGCCCGCAACGATCTGATCGATGCGACGAAAGCCGATGCGATCGTCAACGCCGGCATCGAGAAGCTGCAGATCCGCTCCGTGCTGAGCTGCCGCGCCCGCCACGGCGTCTGCAAGATCTGCTACGGCCGCAACCTGGCGACCGGCAAGCATGTCGAGATCGGCGAAGCGGTCGGCATCATCGCGGCGCAATCGATCGGCGAGCCGGGAACCCAGCTCACGATGCGTACGTTCCACACCGGCGGCGTTGCCGGAGACGACATCACGCAAGGTCTGCCGCGTATCCAGGAGCTGTTCGAGGCCCGCAATCCAAAAGGCCAAGCGATCATCAGCGAGCTGGACGGCGTCGTCAAGAGCATCCGCGAGACGAAGGACCGCCGCGAAATCGAGGTTCAAGGCGAAGCCGAGTCGAAAGTCTACCCGGTCAGCTACGGTTCCCGCATCCGCGTCATCGAAGGCCAGCACCTGGAAGCCGGCGACGAGCTTACCGACGGCTCCATCGATCCGAAGGAAATGCTGCGCATCAAAGGCATCCGCGGGGTACAGAACTACATCCTGCAGGAAGTCCAGCGCGTTTACCGGAACCAGGGCGTAGAAATCAACGACAAGCACGTCGAGGTCATGATCAAGCAGATGCTCCGTAAAATCCGTATCGTCGATGCGGGCGACACGAAACTTCTGCCGGGAGCCTTCGTCGACGTGCACGAATACGAGGCAGCCAACCGCGAGGTGCTGCTGTCCGGCCGCGAGCCGGCGGTCGCCAAGCCAGTGCTGCTCGGCATCACCAAAGCCTCCCTGGAGACAGACTCCTTCCTCTCCGCAGCTTCCTTCCAGGAGACGACCCGCGTCCTTACCGACGCCGCCATCAAAGGCAAGGTCGACCAGCTGCTTGGACTCAAGGAGAACGTCATCATCGGCAAGCTGATTCCAGCGGGAACGGGCATGAACCGGTACCGCAGCATCCGCTTCGTCGGCCAGGAAGACGAGATCGAGACGACCGGCGAGGAAGTCGGCGAGTCCGTAGCGGTCGAGTCTTAAGGCAAGGCTCCAAGCTTCTCCAGAGCGGCAGCTGACCGGATATCGGTCAGCTGCCGCTGCTGCGAGGCTTCAAGGCTGGAGGGGCGGAAGAATGGCCAAGTCTTCTTGACACGGACATTCGACTAGTGGTAGTATATCGAAGTGTGCCTGTGGCTTATCTCTTGTACTTGGTTAAGGATGGTGAATCCCTTGGCTTACAAGATTGGCACCAAGCAGACGGCCAGGACGTTGGAATCGCGTCAAGCGATCTGCGTTTATGTGGCTCGGGATGCGGATCCGAAGCTTACTCGCGGCATTGTCGCGCAGAGCGAGAAGGATGGCATACCGATCAAGTGGTTCGACAGCATGGCGGATCTCGGCAAGGAATGCGGGATCGACGTCGGAGCTGCGATGGCCGCGGTCGTACTGGATGAAAAGTAGGAACGATGTTTTTGTCGGCAGGGAGATCGATTGATCGAGCGACTTGCGCAGGCAAAAACTTTTGTTTGTCCAAAGATGAACCGCCTGGACCTGTGGGCTTAAATAATGAGCAGAATGCAGTTCAGCGTTTCATGAATTATGGGAAGGGGGTGGCAACCGACATGCCAACTATCAACCAACTGGTCCGCAAAGGCCGTCAAGCAAAAGTGGTCAAGTCCAAATCGCCAGCACTGCAACGGGGCTTCAACGCCCTGAAACGTGAGGCTACGGAAATCAGCGCTCCTCAAAAACGTGGTGTCTGCACCCGTGTAGGTACGATGACTCCGAAAAAACCGAACTCCGCGCTTCGTAAGTATGCCCGTGTTCGTCTGACGAACAAAGTAGAGGTAACGGCTTACATTCCGGGTATCGGTCACAACCTCCAGGAGCACAGCGTCGTGCTGATTCGCGGCGGACGTGTAAAAGACCTTCCAGGCGTACGTTATCACATCGTTCGCGGCGCGCTCGATACAGCAGGCGTGAACAACCGCAAGCAAGCTCGCTCCAAGTACGGCGCGAAGCGTCCGAAAGTGAAGAAATAAGATTCGCTTCATCTATACCAATAAAACTGAGGGAAAGGGGGACTTGCTCCAATGCCACGCAAAGGTCCTGTAACAAAACGCGACGTACTGCCGGATCCGATTTACAACAGCAAGCTCGTTACGCGTCTCATTAATCGCATCATGATCGACGGCAAACGCGGTGTTGCTGCAACACTGCTGTACGATGCCTTCAAGCTGATTCAAGAACGTTCCGGTAAAGATCCTATGGAAGTGTTCGAAGCAGCCCTGAAGAACATCATGCCTGTACTGGAAGTCAAAGCTCGCCGCGTAGGCGGCTCCAACTACCAGGTGCCGATCGAAGTCAAGCCTGAGCGCCGTACCGCTCTCGGTCTCCGCTGGCTCGTGAACTACTCCCGCAATCGCGGCGAGAGAACGATGGAAGAGCGTCTGGCGGCTGAAATCCTCGACGCTTCCAACAACACGGGCGCTGCGGTTAAGAAGCGCGAAGACACGCACAAGATGGCAGAAGCGAACAAAGCGTTCGCCCACTACCGCTGGTAGAATTCTAAAGCAGCACCAATTTGAAAGGAGACATTCCAATGGCAAGAGAGTTCTCCTTGGCAAATACGCGTAACATCGGGATCATGGCGCATATCGATGCGGGCAAGACCACGACCACGGAACGGATCCTGTTCTACACAGGCCGTACCCACAAAATCGGCGAAGTGCACGAAGGCGCAGCGACGATGGACTGGATGGAGCAGGAACAAGAGCGCGGCATTACGATTACGTCTGCCGCGACGACGGCTCAGTGGAAGGGCAACCGCATCAATATTATCGACACCCCGGGACACGTCGACTTCACCGTTGAAGTCGAGCGTTCCCTGCGCGTATTGGACGGGGCGGTTGGCGTATTCAGTGCGAAAGAAGGCGTAGAACCTCAGTCCGAAACCGTATGGCGTCAGGCTGACCGTTACAACGTTCCTCGGATTGCATACATCAACAAAATGGACATCATCGGCGCAGACTTCCTGAATGTCATCAAGGACATGCGGGAACGCCTGCAAGCCAATGCTGTTGCGATCCAACTGCCGATCGGCGCCGAGAACGATTTCGTCGGCGTGGTCGACCTGGTGGAGCGCGTCGCCTACAAATACAAAGACGACCTCGGCAAGGATCCGGAGCAAGTTGAGATTCCAGCCGATCTGGTCGAGCAAGCCGAAGTGCTCCGTGCGGAACTGGTTGAGAAAGTAGCCGAGCTGGACGAAGAACTCATGATGAAGTATCTGGAAGGCGAAGAAATCTCCATTCCAGAACTTAAAGCAGCGCTCCGCAAGGGCGTTGTCGAAGTGAAGATCTTCCCAGTCATCGCCGGCTCTTCTTACCGGAACAAAGGCGTGCAAATGATGCTGGATGCCGTAGTCGACTACCTGCCGGCTCCGATCGACGTTCCAGCGATCAAAGGTACCCTTGAAGACGGAACCGAGACGACTCGCGAGTCTTCCGACGAAGCGCCGTTCGCGGCTCTCGCATTCAAAATCATGACGGATCCTTTCGTCGGAAAACTGACCTTCTTCCGCGTTTACTCCGGCGTATTGAACTCCGGTTCCTACGTTGTCAACGCGACGAAGGACAAGCGCGAGCGGGTCGGCCGTATTCTTCAAATGCACGCGAACAGCCGTCAGGAGATCAATTCGGTCTACGCCGGCGACATTGCCGCAGCCGTAGGCCTCAAGGATACGACGACGGGCGACACGCTTTGCGACGAGAAGAATCCGGTCATCCTTGAATCCATGAACTTCCCTGAGCCTGTCATCCAGCTCGCGGTCGAGCCGAAAACCAAGGCTGACCAAGACAAGATGGGCATCGCTCTGCAGAAGCTCTCGGAAGAGGATCCGACGTTCCGCGCTCATACGGACGAAGAAACGGGTCAAACGATCATCGCGGGCATGGGTGAGCTTCACCTGGAGATCCTCGTTGACCGTATGCTCCGCGAATTCAAAGTTGAGACGAACGTAGGCAAACCGCAAGTCGCTTACCGTGAGACCTTCCGTCAAGCGGCTAAGGTCGAAGGCAAATTCGTTCGTCAATCCGGCGGCCGCGGTCAGTTCGGCCACGTATGGATCGAATTCGAGCCGCTCGAGCCAGGCAGCGGTTTTGTCTTCGAAAACAAAGTCGTCGGTGGCGTCGTGCCTCGCGAATTCATCGGCCCGACTCAAGCGGGTATCGAAGAGTCCATGAAAAACGGTGTCATCGCTGGCTTCCCGCTGGTTGACATCAAAGCGACGATCTTCGACGGATCCTATCATGACGTCGACTCCTCGGAGATGGCGTTCAAGATTGCAGGCTCCATGGCCCTCAAAGCTGCGAAAGACAAATGTAAGCCTGTCATTCTCGAGCCGATCATGAAGGTCGAAGTCACGATTCCGGAAGAGTACATGGGCGACGTCATGGGCATGCTGAACTCCCGTCGTGGACGCATCGAAGGCATGGATTCGCGCGGAGGCGCGCAAATCGTTCGTGCCAAGGTGCCGCTTGCCGAGATGTTCGGATACTCCACGACCCTGCGTTCCGGTACCCAAGGACGCGGCGTGTTCTCCATGGAACTTTCGCACTACGAAGAAGTTCCAAAATCGATCCAGGAAGAGATTGTCTCCAAGAGCAAATCGGAGTAATCTCAAGATAGGTTCGCTGTGACAGGCCGTGCCTGCCGCTCAAGCGGTGAACGGTCTGTCACCTAACATAAACTTTCCTGACCTTGAAGGAGGATTAAGTTCAATGGCAAAGGCTAAATTTGAACGTACTAAACCCCACGTTAACATTGGCACCATCGGTCACGTCGACCACGGCAAAACGACGCTGACGGCTGCCATCACGACGGTTCTTTCCAAAAAATACGGCGGCGCGGCAATCGCGTTCGACCAAATCGACAAAGCTCCAGAAGAGCGCGAGCGCGGCATCACGATCTCGACGGCACACGTCGAGTACGAGACGCCAAACCGCCACTACGCTCACGTTGACTGCCCAGGCCACGCCGACTATGTTAAAAACATGATCACCGGCGCAGCTCAAATGGACGGCGCGATCCTGGTTGTATCCGCAGCTGACGGCCCTATGCCGCAAACGCGCGAGCACATCCTGCTCTCCCGCCAAGTCGGCGTTCCTTACATCGTCGTATTCCTGAACAAATGCGACATGGTTGAAGACGAAGAGCTCCTCGAGCTGGTTGAGATGGAAGTACGCGACCTGCTGAACGAGTACGAGTTCCCAGGCGACGACACGCCGATCATCCGCGGCGCTGCTCGTGAAGCCCTGCAAAACCCAGACGGCCCTTGGGCTGAAAAAATCGTCGAGCTCTTCGAGCAAATCGACACGTACATCCCGACTCCTGAGCGCGACACGGCGAAGCCTTTCCTGATGCCAGTCGAGGACGTGTTCACGATCACGGGCCGCGGTACGGTTGCTACCGGCCGTATCGACCGTGGTACGGTCAAAGTCTCCGACGAGATCGAAATCATCGGTCTTGCCGAAGAATCCCGCAAATCCGTCGTTACGGGCGTTGAAATGTTCCGTAAGCTGATGGATTCCGCACAAGCTGGCGACAACATCGGCGCCCTGCTGCGCGGCGTTGACCGTAAAGACATCGAGCGCGGACAAGTTCTGGCCAAGCCAGGCTCCGTTAAGCCGCACACGAACTTCACGGCTCAAATCTACGTCCTGACCAAAGAAGAGGGCGGACGCCACAAGCCTTTCTTCACGGGCTACCGTCCACAGTTCTACTTCCGCACGACGGACGTAACGGGCATCATCAACCTGCCGGAAGGTACGGAAATGGTTATGCCTGGCGACAACATCACCGTTACGGTTGAGCTGATCGCTCCAATCGCAATCGAAGAAGGCACGCGCTTCTCGATCCGCGAAGGCGGCCGTACGGTTGGTGCCGGCGCCGTTGCAACGATCCAAAAATAAGCTCTCTGCAGCGTTAGCTGCGGACGGCAAGAGCCTCTGCCTCCGGCAGAGGCTTTTTTAGTTCTTATTCTATAGAAGAAACTCGATCAACCGAATGGATAGAGGGCGAAACAACTCACGGAACTAGTCGGTACATCAAATGCAGCTCGTTCATTTGGCATTTCCATGTTGCAATCGCCCATGCAACGTGATAAACTATTGTCTGTTGGTCTGTGACGTTGCGATGATGCGGGAGGTTGCTGACACACCCGGCTCCTTTGCCATGGAGCGTGTGGGAGGAGTTCTCGCGGAGTATGTCCGATACTAAATTGGGCGATAGAAGGAGGGACTTATATGGCAAAGCAAAAGATTCGTATTCGCTTGAAAGCATACGATCACCGCATTCTTGACCAGTCTGCAGAGAAAATCGTGGAAACCGCAAAACGTTCCGGAGCAGGTGTTTCTGGACCGATTCCGCTTCCGACGGAAAAGCAAATCATCACCATTCTCCGTGCAGTACACAAGTACAAGGATTCGCGCGAGCAGTTCGAGCAGCGTACGCACAAGCGTCTGATCGACATTGTGAACCCGACTCCGCAAACGGTTGATGCGTTGATGCGTCTGGACCTGCCGTCCGGTGTCGATATCGAAATCAAACTGTAAGTTATCCACAAGCGAAAGCTAAGTGAGAACGAAAAGAGGTGTCAACATGAAGGGTATCTTAGGCAAAAAGATCGGTATGACGCAAGTGTTCACAGCTGAAGGTAACGTCGTGCCAGTCACGGTTATCGAAGCCGGTCCATGTGTCATCCTGCAGAAGAAAGACCAAGAGAACGACGGCTATGAGGCGGTTCAACTCGGCTTCTCCGACAAAAAGGAGAAGAACGCGACGAAACCTGCAATCGGCCACGCGAAAAAAGCCAATACGGCTCCTAAGCGCTACATTCGTGAAATTCGCGGCATTAACCTGGGCGAATATGAAGTTGGCCAAGAAATTAAAGCCGACGTATTCACGGAAGGCGAATTCGTTGACGTAACTGGCGTATCCAAGGGCAAAGGCTTCCAAGGCGTTATCAAGCGCTGGGGACAAAGCCGCGGCCCGATGGCGCACGGTTCCCGCTATCATCGCGGACCTGGTTCGATGGGCTCCATCCAAGCGAACCGCGTTCCTAAAGGCAAGCGCCTGCCAGGCCACATGGGCCACGAGACGATTACGATTCAAAAGCTTGAAGTCGTACGCGTCGATGCAGAGCGCAACGTCCTGCTGGTTAAAGGCTCCATTCCGGGTCCTAAAAACAGCTTCGTAAAAATCAAACAAACGGTGAAGAAATAAGCACCGCCTGAAGAAAGGAGGAACAAGCTATGCCTAAAGTAGCTATCTTCAACGTGAGCGGCTCCCAAGTCGGCGACATCGAGCTTTCCGAGCATGTCTTCGGCATCGAGCCTAACTCGCATGTCCTGCATAGCGCCGTTCTGCTTCAGCAAGCAGCCGAGCGCGCTGGCACGCACAAGACGAAAGGACGCTCCGAAGTACGCGGCGGCGGACGCAAGCCTTGGAAACAAAAAGGCACCGGCCGTGCTCGTCAGGGTTCGATCCGCTCCCCGCAATGGGTTGGCGGCGGCACTGTCTTCGGACCGACTCCGCGCAGCTACAGCTTCAAGCTGCCTAAGAAAGTTCGCCGTCTGGCGATCCGTTCGGCACTGTCTTCCAAAGTCATCGCAAGCGAGCTGATCGTTCTGGATCAACTGAGCTTCGAAGCTCCGAAGACGAAGGAATTCAAAGCCGTGCTGAACAACCTCAAAGTCGGCCGCAAAGCGCTCGTCGTTACGGCTGAATTCGAGAACAACGTGGCTCTGTCCGCCCGCAATATCCCTGGCGTGAAGTTCGTCGCAGCTGATGGCATCAATGTTCTGGATGTGCTGTCGCACGACCAACTCATCATCACCAAGGATGCGGTCGAGAAAGTACAGGAGGTGCTTGCGTAATGAAGGATCCACGCGATATTATCAAGCGCCCGGTCATCACGGAACAATCGACGGAGCTCATGGCCTCGAAGCGCTATGTGTTCGAAGTCGATATCCGTGCCAATAAAACCGAGATCAAATCTGCTGTCGAGCAGATCTTCAATGTAAAGGTCAGCAGCGTTAACACGCTTCGCGTACCGGCTAAGCCGAAGCGCTACGGCCGTCATTCCGGTTATACGTCCGAGTGGAAGAAAGCCTTCGTTCAACTGAGCGAGGACAGCAAAGAGCTGGAATTCTTCGAGTCGGTCTAATCTGACGAGACAAGGAGGGAAACAAAGTGCCAATCAAGAAGTACAAACCGACTTCCCCGGCCCGTCGCGGCATGTCGGTCTCGACATTCGAAGAGATCACAACGAACGTACCGGAGAAATCGCTCCTGGCGCCGCTCTTCAAAAAAGCCGGCCGCAACAACCAGGGCAAGATCACGGTTCGCCACCACGGCGGCGGACATAAGCGCAAATACCGCATCATCGACTTCAAGCGCAACAAAGATGGCATCGCAGGCCGCGTAGCGACGATCGAGTACGATCCGAACCGCACCTCGAACATCGCGCTGATCCACTATGTCGATGGCGAGAAGCGTTACATCATCGCACCTAAAGGCCTGAAGGTCGGCGACCAGATCGTTTCCGGTCCATCCGCTGACATCAAAGTGGGCAACGCTCTTCCACTGGAGAACATCCCAGTCGGTACGCTGATCCACAACATCGAGATGAAGCCTGGCAAAGGCGGACAACTCGTTCGCGCTGCCGGTACGGAAGCTCAGCTCCTCGGTAAAGAGGATGCATACGCGGTCATCCGCTTGAGTTCCGGCGAAGTTCGCCGCATCCTCAAAACTTGCCGTGCTACGATCGGTTCTGTCGGCAACGAGGATCACGAGCTCGTGAAAATCGGTAAAGCCGGCCGTTCCCGTTGGCTGGGCAAGCGTCCTGAAGTTCGCGGCGTCGTCATGAACCCGAACGATCACCCGCACGGTGGTGGTGAAGGCCGCGCTCCAATCGGACGCAAATCGCCTATGTCTCCTTGGGGCAAACCGACCCTCGGCGCCAAAACGCGGAAGAAGAAAAAAGCATCGAGCCAATATATTATTCGTCGCCGTACGAAATAATAATCGCTTGAGCGACTGTGCGTGACGTCGTCTGCGTCACGCTAACGTCTTGAGGAAGGGAGGAACCAATTCATGGGTCGTAGTTTGAAAAAAGGTCCTTTCATCGATGGGTACCTGCTGAAGAAAGTTGAAGAACTCAACGCTGCGAACAAAAAGACGGTGATCAAAACCTGGTCCCGCCGTTCCACGATCTTCCCGCAATTCATCGGACACACGCTGGCTGTTTACGATGGCCGCAAGCACGTGCCGGTTTATGTGACGGAAGACATGGTCGGACATAAGTTCGGCGAATTCGCACCGACTCGTACCTACAAAGGTCACGACGACGACAAGAAAACGGGCAGACGCTAAGCCGCTGCCTTTCCATAATCAAGCTGTTTGAGAGGAGGTACCTGTCATGGCAGAAGCAAGAGCACATGCTAACCAAATTCGCATCGCGCCTCGCAAGGCTCAACTCGTCGTTGACTTGATCCGCGGCAAGCAAGTCGGTGAAGCGATCGCGATCCTGCGTCACACACCACGTGCTGCATCGCCGATCATCGAGAAGCTGCTGAATTCGGCTATCGCCAACGCAGAGCACAACTACCAGATGGACGTGAACAATCTGGTCGTATCCCAGGTATTCGTCAACCAAGGTCCGACGATGAAACGGTTCATGCCGCGCGCTATGGGACGTGCAAGCCGCATCAACAAACGTACTAGCCACATCACGCTGGTCGTATCCGAAAAATAAGGAGGGATAACGAGTGGGTCAAAAGGTAAATCCGGTTGGTCTTCGGATCGGAGTCATCCGGGACTGGGAATCCAAATGGTACGCGGGTAAAGACTTCGGCACTCTTCTGATGGAAGATGTTCGAGTTCGCGAATTCCTTAAAGGAAAACTGAAGGACGCTTCTGTATCCCGCATCGAGATCGAGCGCGCAGCAAACCGCGTCAACGTCACGATCTACACGGCGAAGCCGGGCATGGTCATTGGCAAGGGCGGTTCCGAGGTGGAGAACCTCCGCAGCGAGCTGACTCGCATTACGGGCGGCAAGAAAGTCCACATCAACATCTCCGAAATCAAGCAAGCGGATCTGGATGCAACGCTCGTTGCTGAAAGCATCGCTCAGCAGCTGGAGCGCCGGACTTCGTTCCGCCGTGCCATGAAGCAAGCTCTGCAGCGCTCCATGCGCGCAGGCGCAAAAGGAATCAAGACTTCGGTCAGCGGCCGTCTCGGCGGCGCAGAGATCGCTCGTCAAGAAGGATACAGCGAAGGCACCGTTCCGCTTCATACGCTCCGCGCCGATATCGACTACGGCACGGCTGAAGCCCATACGACTTACGGCCGCATCGGCGTAAAAGTGTGGATCTACCGCGGTGAAATCCTTCCTTCTAAAAAGAAAGCAGCCGTCCAGGAAGGAGGCAACTAATCATGTTGGTACCTAAACGCGTCAAACACCGCAAAGAACAACGCGGTCACATGAAAGGTCGCGCTAAAGGCGGCACGGAAGTTCACTTCGGTGAATACGGCCTGCAGGCGCTTGAGCCGGGTTGGGTCACCAACCGTCAGATCGAGTCCGCCCGTATCGCCATGACCCGTTACATCAAGCGTGGCGGTAAGGTTTGGATTAAAATCTTCCCTTCCAAGCCGATCACACAAAAGCCTCTCGAGGTGCGGATGGGTAGCGGTAAAGGTAACGTCGAGAAATGGGTTTCCGTCGTGAAGCCTGGCAAAGTGATGTTCGAGCTTGCCGGAGTCTCCGAGGAAATCGCTCGCGAAGCCATGCGCCTTGCGGCCCACAAGCTCCCGGTTAAAACGAAGTTTGTGAAACGCGAAGAAGTGGGTGGTGAAGCAAATGAAAGCTAGTGAATTCCGCAACCTGACCACTGACGAACTCAACCAAAAGGTTGCCGGCTTTAAAGAAGAGCTGTTCAACCTCCGCTTCCAACTGGCTACGGGCCAGCTGGACAACCCGACGCGTATCAGCGTTGTTCGGAAAGAAATCGCACGTGCCAAAACGGTACTGCGCCAAAGAGAACTGGGAATCAGCAGCTAAATCAGCCGCGTGCCTATACACGCCCAGCCTGAGGAAGGAGGAAGAACATGAGCGAACGCAACAACCGCAAAGTTCAGATTGGCAAAGTGGTCAGCGACAAAATGGATAAAACGATCGTGGTGGCTGTAGAAACCTACAAAAAACATGATCTGTACCATAAACGCATCAAGTACACGAAGAAATTCAAGGCCCATGACGAAAACAACACCGCCAAAATCGGCGATACGGTTAAAATCATGGAAACTCGCCCGCTGTCCAAAGACAAGCGCTGGAGATTGGTTCAAGTCGTAGAAGAAGCCGTAATCCTCTAATACGATTCGACCATCAAGTTTGAAAGGAGGACATTTCAATGATTCAACCTTTTACACGCCTTGCGGTTGCTGACAACTCCGGCGCGAAAGAACTGATGTGCATCCGCGTACTGGGTGGTACGGGACGCCGTGTAGGACACATCGGAGACCTGATCGTATGCTCGGTCAAACAAGCAACACCCGGTGGCGTTGTCAAAAAAGGCGATGTAGTCAAAGCGGTTATCGTTCGTACGAAGCGTACGGTTCGCCGCAAGGACGGTTCCTACATCGCATTCGATGAGAACGCAGCTGTAATCGTGAAGGAAGACAAATCCCCTCGCGGTACTCGTATCTTCGGACCGGTTGCGCGCGAGCTTCGTGAGAAAGACTTCATGAAGATCGTATCGCTTGCACCGGAAGTTATCTAATCTAGCTGCGTGATTCAAGGAGCAGGAGGTGTAACACATGCCAAAGGTTAAAAAAGTTCTGGAATCCCACAACAACAAGCTGCACGTGAAGAAAGACGATACCGTTATCGTCATCACGGGCAAAGATAAAGGCAAAAAAGGCCGCGTCATCGCAGCTTACCCTCGTGAGAACCGCGTTCTGGTCGAAGGTGTGAACATGGTGAAGAAGCATTCGCGTCCTTCCCAAGCGAACCCTCAGGGCGGCATCATCGAGCAAGAGGCTCCGATCCATGTATCCAACGTGATGCACGTGGATCCAAAGAGCGGCAACGTAACCCGCATCGGCTACAAAGTGCTGGACAACGGCAAGAAAGTCCGCGTTGCGAAGCGCTCCGGCGAGGTTATCGACTAATTATTCTTTACGGAAAGGAGGACCCTTTACCATGGCAGCAAGAATGAAAGAGCGTTTCCTGAACGACGTAACTCCTGCTCTGATGCAGAAGTTCAACTATTCGACTGTAATGCAGGTGCCGAAGATCGAGAAGGTCGTCATCAACATGGGCGTAGGCGAAGCAGTCGCCAACTCCAAAGTGCTTGACACGGCTGTCGAAGATCTCCGCCTCATCTCGGGTCAAAAGCCGGTCATCACGCGCGCGAAGAAGTCGATCGCAGGCTTCAAGCTTCGTGAGAACATGCCGATCGGGGTAAAAGTAACGCTGCGGGGCGACCGCATGTACTACTTCCTCGACAAACTGTTCAACACCGCGCTGCCGCGCGTACGTGACTTCCGCGGCGTATCGACCAAAGCTTTCGACGGTCGCGGCAACTACACCCTCGGTCTTAAAGAGCAGCTGATCTTCCCGGAGGTCGAATACGACAAAGTCGATAAAGTCCGCGGCATGGACGTCGTTATCGTAACGACGGCGAAGTCGGACGAAGAATCCCGTGAGCTGCTGACCCAACTGGGAATGCCGTTCGCGAAGTAATCGCGAATCAGGAGGTGTAATACCAAAGTGGCTAAAACTTCGATGAAAGTTAAGCAACAACGCACGCCGAAGTTCAAGGTTCGCGCCTACACGCGCTGCGAGCGCTGCGGACGTCCTCACTCGGTTCTGCAGAAGTTTAAAATTTGCCGGATTTGTTTCCGTGAATTAGCATACAAAGGCCAGATTCCTGGCGTGAAAAAAGCCAGCTGGTAATTCGTCTTAGTTAGGGAAGGAGGTACACAAGAATGGTTATGTCTGATCCGATCGCAGATATGCTTACCCGTATCCGCAATGCGAATCTCGTCCGTCATGAAACCGTTGAAATGCCCGCTTCGAAAATCAAGAAGCAAATCGCTGATATTCTCAAGCGCGAGGGCTTCATTCGTGACGCTGAATATATCGAGGACAACAAGCAAGGGATGATCCGTATCTTCCTGAAGTACGGCTCCAACAACGAGCGCGTCATCACCGGCCTCAAGCGCATCAGCAAGCCTGGCCTGCGCGTCTACACGAAATCGGGCGAAATCCCGCGCGTCCTCGGCGGCCTCGGCATCGCGATTATCTCCACGTCCAAGGGAGTTATGACCGACAAGGAAGCTCGTCAAGGCAAAGCTGGCGGCGAAGTCGTCTGCTACGTCTGGTAATCTAAAGCTACAACGATAGGAGGTGCAACAATGTCCCGTATTGGTCGCAAACCCATTACTGTCCCTAGCGGAGTGAACGTCTCCCTGGACGATACGGTGATCACGGTAAAAGGACCGAAAGGTTCCCTTAGCCGTCCGGTCCATAAAGATATGAAAGTTAACCTGGAAGAAGGCACGATCCTCGTGGAGCGTCCTTCCGACAACAAGCTGCACCGCTCCTTGCACGGAACGACCCGCAGCATCATCGCGAACATGGTCAGCGGTGTAACGGATGGCTTCTCCAAAAACCTTGAGCTCGTGGGTGTCGGCTACCGCGCTTCGAAGCAAGGCGAGAAGGTCGTCCTCAACGTCGGCTACTCCCACCCGGTTGAAATCGTGCCTGCTCAAGGCATCGAGTTCGAAGTCGTGGGCAACAACAAGATCACCGTTCGCGGCATCGACAAGGAGCTTGTCGGCGCGACGGCTGCAAAAATCCGTGCCGTACGCGAGCCGGAGCCTTACAAAGGCAAAGGCATCAAGTACGAAGGCGAGCGGATCATCCGCAAGGAAGGCAAGGCCGGCAAGAAAAAGTAAGCATGATCGCATGCTGACGATAGCAGCATTACGAACGAAGAAGGGAGGATCCCTCAATGATCACCAAAGGCGACAAGAACAAAGCCCGTCTGAAACGCCATCTGCGTGTCCGCAAGAAAATCAACGGCACGGTACAGCGTCCTCGTCTGTCGGTATACCGTTCCTCCAAGCACATCTACGCTCAACTGATCGACGATGTGGCTGGAGTGACGATCGCATCGGCTTCCACGCTGGACAAAGAGCTTGCTGAAAAAGTAAGCAATGGCGGCAACGTGGAATCCGCGAAGCTGGTCGGAGAACTGATCGCGAAGCGTGCCAAGGAAAAGGGCCATGAGTCGATCGTATTCGATCGCGGCGGCTACCTGTACCATGGACGGATTCAAGCTCTGGCTGACGCAGCTCGCGAAGCTGGTCTCCAATTCTAATTTTCTGACAAGGGAGGTATATCGACTTGCGTATTGATGCAAATGCGCTGGGTGAACTGCAAGAGAAAGTGGTTCACATCAACCGCGTAGCGAAAGTAGTCAAAGGCGGACGCCGCTTCAGCTTCAGCGCTCTGGTCGTTGTCGGCGACGGCAAAGGCCATGTAGGCGCCGGTATCGGCAAAGCTCAAGAGGTTCCGGACGCGATCCGCAAAGGGATTGAAGATGCGAAGAAAAACATGATCTCGATCCCGCTCGTCAACACGACAATCCCGCACCTAGTGCTCGGTCACTTCGGCGCTGGTCAAGTTCTGCTCAAACCGGCTTCGCAAGGTACCGGCGTTATCGCCGGCGGTCCTGTGCGTGCCGTGCTCGAGCTGGCAGGAGTCGGCGACATCCTGACCAAATCCCTCGGTTCTTCCAATTCCATGAACATGGTAAACGCAACGCTCGAAGGGCTCTCCCGCCTGAAGCGCGCTGAGGACGTTGCCAAGCTTCGCGGAAAAACGGTTGAAGAGCTGCTGGGTTAAGGAGGGAACACGATGGCTAAATTGCAAATCACCCTCGTCCGCAGTCTGATCGGCCGCAACGAGAAGCAGCGCGCTACGGTCGCGTCGCTCGGTCTTCGCAAGATCCGCCAAACGGTTGTTCTGAACGACAGCCCCGCAATCCGCGGCATGGTGACCCACGTGAGTCACCTGGTAAAAGTGGAAGAAGTATAGAGACGACTCAGCATCGTCTATCCATAGATTCACAAAGAGCAACAAGGAGGTGCAACGAACGATGAAACTGCATGAACTCAAACCAGCTGAAGGTTCCCGCAAAGCTTCATACCGCAAAGGCCGCGGTATCGGCAGCGGCAACGGCAAAACCGCAGGCAAAGGCCACAAAGGTCAAAACGCGCGTTCCGGCGGCGGTGTCCGTCCGGGCTTCGAAGGCGGTCAAAACCCGCTTTATCGTCGTCTGCCAAAGCGTGGTTTCAACAATCCTTTCCGCAAAGAGTACGCGATCGTCAACATCGAAGAGCTCAATGTATTTGAAGCTGGCTCCGAAGTTACTCCGGAAATTCTTGTCGCTAAAGGGATCGTAAAAAATCCTCAAGCCGGCATCAAGATCCTGGGCAACGGCGAAGTAACGGTTAAGCTGACGGTCAAAGCAAACAAGTTCTCTCAATCTGCGGTAGAGAAAATCCAGGCTGCCGGCGGTCAAACCGAGGTGATCTAATTGTTCAAGACGGTTTCAAACATTTGGAAAGTGGAGGACCTCCGGCGGAGAATCCTCTTTACCCTTTTCATTTTGCTTGTATACCGCATCGGTTCCTTTATTCCGGTGCCCAACATCGACAAGGACGTCTTCTCCCAGATCGACAGCCAGGGCTCTGACCTCTTCGGCTTGCTGAACACGTTCTCCGGCGGCGCGCTCTTCCAGTTCTCGATCTTCGCGATCGGCATCATGCCGTATATTACGGCGTCGATCATTGTCCAGCTGCTTTCGATGGATGTCATTCCAAAGTTTGCGGAGTGGGCGAAAGAGGGCGAGAACGGCAAGCGCAAGCTGGCGCAGATCACTCGCTACGGTACGATTGGGTTGGGTCTTGTCCAGGGTTTTGCAACGGCAGTTGGTTTCAACCGCATGTACAACTACCAGATGGTTCAAGATGCGAACTTCGCGGTCTACGCGATGATCGCGATTGTCCTGACGGCAGGTACGGCATTCCTGATGTGGCTTGGAGAGCAGATTACGGAACGCGGCATCGGCAACGGCATCTCGGTGATTATCTTCGCGGGCATCATCGCTGGCCTGCCGGGCCATATCCGCAAAATCTACACGACGTACTTCGTCGATAAGACGGACCAGGTGTTTCTGGGCGTCCTCCAGGTGCTGGCCATTCTGGTTGGGATCATCCTCATGATTATCGGCGTCATCATCGTCCAGCAAGGGATTCGCAAGATCCCGGTTCAATACGCGAAGCGTGTTGTCGGACGCAAGATGTACGGCGGACAATCGACGCACATTCCTCTCAAAGTGAATGGCGCGGGCGTCATCCCGGTCATCTTCGCGATTTCGCTGCTGATGTTCCCATCCACAATTGCGCAGTTCTGGGCCAGCCACGATTGGGCTCAATGGATCATCACCCACCTTGCACCGGATAAGGCGCTCGGCATGGTGATCTATGTTATACTGATTATCGGCTTCACCTTCTTCTACACCTTCGTACAGATCAATCCTGTACAGATGGCGGACCAGATGAAGAAGAATGGCGGCTACATCCCTGGCGTTCGTCCGGGCAAGCCGACCTCGAGCTACATTACGCGCGTCATGTCGAGAATTACGTTGTTCGGGGCTTTGTTCCTGGCCATCATCTCGATCCTGCCGGTGTTCTTCGGCTCTATGTTCGGTCTTGACCGCTCGATTCAGCTTGGCGGCACGTCGCTGCTGATCGTCGTCGGCGTCGCGCTCGACACGATGAAGCAGATCGAAAGCCAGCTGATCAAGCGCCACTACAAAGGGTTCATCAATAAATAACACGAGGCTTCGAACGGGCGGCTTGACGGCTCCACTTGGGGAGCTGCAGGTCAGCCCGCGCGTGCCTATAGTGCCAAAGCGAGGACGACAGAATGAACATTCTTTTCATGGGCCCTCCGGGAGCCGGCAAGGGTACCCAGGCCGAGAGAATCGTCGAACAGTTCAACGTTCCTCACATCTCCACCGGAGACGCATTCCGGCTGGCGATGAAGCAGGGCACGCCGCTTGGTCAGAAAGCGAAGGAATTCGTCGATCAAGGACTGCTTGTTCCGGATGAAATTACGAATGGCATCGTACGCGAGCGACTGCTGCTTGCCGACTGCGAGAAGGGCTTCCTGCTGGATGGCTTTCCGCGGACGCTGCAGCAAGCCGAAGCGCTTGACGCCATGCTGGCCGAAATGGGCCGCGGCATCGATCATGTCGTCAATCTTCATGTCGATCGCGGACTTCTGCTCGCCCGGCTCACCGGACGCCGCATCTGCAAATCCTGCGGCGCTACCTATCATGTGATGTTCAATCCTCCGAAGGTGGAAGGCATCTGTGACAAGGATGGCGGAGAGCTGTACCAGCGTTCGGATGACACGGAAGAAAAGGTCGGCACCCGCTTGGATGAATACATCTCCAAGACGGCTCCGCTTCTGGAATACTACAGCGGCAAAGGTCTGCTGCGTGAAGTGAACGGAGAGCAGGAAATCGATCAAGTCACCGCCGACATCGCCGGTCGTCTGCGGGGTTCGAACGAATGATAATTTGCAAGTCTGAAGCCGAACTGCGATTCATGAGAGAAGCGGGACGCATCGTGGCCGAGACGCATCGCCTGATGGCGGATGCGGTCAGGTCCGGCGTTACGACCCGCGAGCTGGATGACATTGCGGATCGCTACATTCGCAGTCAGGGCGCGCTTCCATCGTTTAAAGGCTACAATCAGTTTCCTGGCAGCATTTGCGCTTCTGTCAACGAAGAACTGGTGCACGGCATTCCGGGCAGCCGCAAGCTCAAGGACGGCGATATCATCACGCTGGATATCGGCGCCCAGTTTGAAGGCTACCACGGAGATTCGGCTTGGACCTATCCGGTAGGCGACGTCACGGAAGAAGTTCGACGTCTGCTGGAAGTGACCGAACGATCGCTGTACGCCGGGCTTGAGCTGGTCAAACCGGATGTTCGGCTGTATACGGTCTCGCACGCCATTCAAAAAGTGGTGGAAGATGCGGGCTTTTCCATTGTACGCGAGTATGTCGGACACGGAATTGGAAAGGATCTTCATGAAGAGCCGCAAATTCCGAACTACGGCATTCCGGATCGCGGACCCCGGCTGAAGCCTGGAATGGTGCTGGCCATCGAGCCGATGGTGAACATCGGGGAGCGCTACGTCCAGACCCTGTCGGACAATTGGACGGTTGTAACGGTTGACGGCTCCTGGTGCGCTCATTACGAGCACACGGTAGCGGTCACGGAGAACGGTTGCGAGATTTTGACGAAGCTGCCGGAGGCAAAGTAGGGTCTTGGATCCGCTTGCTCAGATCGGCCGGCTCGTCAAAGTGCTTCGAGGCAAGGACGAGGGCAGCCATGCGGTCATCATCGGCATCCTGGACGAGAAATTCGTCATGATCGCGGATGGAGACGGGCGCCGCTTCGACTCGCCGAAGAAGAAGAACATGCAGCATCTTCAGTTACTTCCGGCTCTCAGCAGCGAAGTTTCGGACAGCATGTCCGAGACGGGCCGGGTGACCAACGCCAAGCTACGATTCGCCATACAGAAGTACACAAGCCGAAAGGAGAATGAGGATGGCCAAGGAAGACGTCATTGAAGTCGAAGGTACGGTAATCGAACCGTTGCCAAATGCCATGTTCAAGGTTGAACTGGAGAACGGCCACCAGATTCTCGCTCATGTATCCGGCAAGCTCAGAATGCACTTTATCCGTATTCTGACCGGAGACAAAGTGGTTATCCAGTTGTCGCCTTACGATCTGTCCAGAGGACGCATCACCTATCGGAAGTAGGCCCAGTGCCTGCAGAGGAAGGATTCGGGAGGTAATTCACAATGAAGGTCAGACCTTCGGTTAAGCCGATTTGCGAAAAATGCAAAGTCATTCGCCGCAAAGGCAACGTCATGGTCATCTGCGAAAATCCGAAGCACAAACAAAGACAGGGATAAGAAGGGAGGAAACGATTCATGGCACGTATTGCTGGTGTAGACTTGCCGCGCGACAAGCGCGTTGAAATCGCGCTCCAATACATCTTCGGTATTGGCAAGACGACGGCTCAGAAGATTCTGGCCGAAACGGGCGTCAGCGCTGCGACTCGCGTACGCGACCTCACGGAAGACGAAGTGAGCAAGCTGCGTGAAGTCATCGACAAATCCGTCAAAGTGGAAGGCGATCTCCGTCGCGAGATTTCCCTCAACATCAAGCGCCTCGTTGAAATCGGATGCTATCGCGGTATCCGCCACCGTCGCGGCCTGCCGGTTCGCGGACAACGTACGAAGACGAACGCGCGCACGCGCAAAGGTCCTCGTCGCACGGTAGCGAACAAGAAGAAATAATAAGGGGGGATAACGAACAATGGCTAAAGCTAAAAAAGTCGTACGTACGAAACGTCGCGATCGGAAAAACGTCGAATCCGGCGTTGCCCACATCCGTTCCACGTTCAACAACACGATCGTTACGATCACGGATCCGCACGGCAATGCGATCTCCTGGGCGAGCTCCGGCAACCTCGGCTACAAGGGCTCCCGCAAAAGCACGCCTTTCGCCGCTCAAATGGCTGCCGAAGCCGCTGCGAAAGCCGCTATGGAGCATGGCATGAAAGCCGTCGAAGTCATGGTTAAAGGTCCGGGCGCAGGCCGTGAAGCCGCGATCCGCTCCCTTCAAGCCGCTGGCCTTGAAGTCAACCTGATCAAAGACGTAACGCCGGTTCCGCACAACGGCTGCCGTCCGCCGAAACGCCGTCGCGTATAGTTCGTCCGAGTCTGTGGTATCAAATTGGGGCAACTTGTGAATAATGGTTGTGAAGGTTTGGCATACTACAAGATTTGACGCCATGGAACGTTATAGATACGGAGCGACGTTTTGAAGGAGGGTACACTAGTGATTGAGATCGAAAAGCCGAAAATCGAAACCGTAGAGCTGAGTGACGATGGAGCGTATGGCCGATTTGTCGTCGAGCCCCTCGAGCGGGGCTACGGGACGACTCTCGGAAACTCGCTTCGCCGCATTCTGCTCTCGTCGCTTCCCGGCGCGGCAGTGACGTCCGTTCAGATTGACGGAGTGCTTCACGAGTTTTCCACGGTTCCAGGAGTCATGGAAGACGTGACCGAAATGATCCTGAACCTGAAGGGCCTGTCGCTCAAAATCCATTCCGACGAAGAGAAGGTATTGGAAATTGACGCGGAAGGCGAAGGGAACGTTACCGCGGGCGACATCCGTGCGGACAGCGATGTCGAGATTCTCAGCCCTGATCTTCATATCGCAACCTTAGCTTCCGGCGCACGGCTCCATATGAGGATTTTCGCCAATCGCGGTCGCGGTTATGTGCAAGCCGACCGCAACAAGCGCGAGGACCAGCCGATTGGCGTCATTCCCGTTGATTCGATCTACACGCCCATTACCCGTGTCAATTATAGCGTCGAAAACACTCGCGTCGGCCAAGTCACCAACTATGACAAGCTGACGCTTGAAGTGTGGACCGATGGCAGCATCCGTCCCGAAGAGGCTGTGAGCCTCGGCGCTAAGATCCTGACCGAGCATTTGGACCTGTTCGTCGGACTGACCGATGAAGCCAAAGACGCGGAAATTATGGTTGAGAAGGAAGAGGACAAGAAGGAAAAGGTTCTCGAGATGACGATCGAGGAGCTCGACCTGTCCGTTCGTTCCTACAACTGTCTCAAACGTGCAGGCATCAATACCGTGCAAGAGCTGACGATGAAAACCGAAGAAGACATGATGAAGGTCCGCAACCTGGGCCGCAAGTCTTTGGAGGAAGTTCAAGAGAAGCTCGAAGAACTCGGTTTGGGCCTCCGCACAGAAGAATAGCATCAAGGAGGGGAAATCGATGGCATACTCGAAACTGGGACGCGACGCAAGCGCTCGGAAAGCTCTGTTCCGTGACCTTGTGACCGACCTTTTCCTGTACGAGCGCATTCAAACGACGGAGGCGAAAGCCAAAGAAGTGCGTTCGATCGCAGAGAAACTCATTACGAAGGCAAAGCGCGGAGATCTCCACGCTCGTCGTCAAGTGGCTGCATACGTGCGCCGCGAAACGATCGACGGAGAGCAGGACGCGATCCAAAAGCTGTTTGGCGAACTGGCGGGCCGTTACACGGAGCGCGCGGGCGGATACACCCGGATCCTCAAGCTGGGACCTCGCCGCGGCGACTCTGCGCCTATGGTCTACCTGGAACTGGTTGACCGCGCTTAATCCAGCGACTGCCGCCCTCGCGGGCAGCAGGCAAAAGGTGGACCGATGAGGCCACCTTTTTTCTTTTGCCCATAATCAGGCTTCATGGACAGGAGCAAGGAGTAGATTGCAGCAAGGAGAGATATGCCGCTTGCGAAACATTCGGATGAAGATCGCCTACGATGGAACTCGCTATAACGGCTTCCAGACGCAGCCGGGGGGCAACACGATCCAAGACGTCATCGAATCGGCGCTCGAGACGCTGACGGGAGCCCGGACGAGAATCGTCGGATCCGGACGGACGGATGCGCGAGTCCATGCGGAGGGCCAGGTGTTCAATTTCCACACCGAATCTCGGATCGCGGTCGAGCGCTGGGCGCTTGCGCTCAACAGCCGGCTGCCCGAGGATATCCGCGTCGTCGAGACGGCTGCGGAAGTTCCGGACGATTTTCATGCCCGATTCTCGGCGAAGCGCAAGACCTACCGCTATTCCATCTGTATCGGCAAGTTCCACGACGTCTTCCGCCGGAACTTTGAATTCCATCATCCTTCGCCTAAGCTTGATGTGGACGCGATGCGAGAGGCGCTCCTTCGCCTGCAGGGCGAGCATGATTTCACCTCCTTCACGACGAATCATGCCGACGAGAAATCGCATGTGCGGACGATCTACAGCGCGGAGCTGCGGGTAGAGGATCGACGGCTTGATCTCTACTGGACGGGCAACGGCTTCCTTTACAATATGGTGCGCATCATGGCCGGCACGCTCATCCAAGTCGGTCAAGGGAAGATCGGCGAGGCAGCGATATCGGACATCCTGCATGGACGGAATCGGCTGCTGGCAGGACCGACCGCTGTCGCCCATGGATTGACGCTGGTCGATGTCGATTATGGCGAGTCGGACGAGGAATAATCCTTGCGCTGGGCGCTCCTTTATTGTAATATATAACTTGTGCTTTCTTATTGGCTCTCCCACAGCCCCGCATAAGAACAGCACCTACATCCATGAAAATTGTAAGACCGCAGCACCCAACACGACTACGAACCGTAACCGAAGTTTGACCATAAACGAAAGCCAACCATTGAAGGAGGATCTCCCATGCGCACCACTTATATGGCGAAGACGAACGAAGTTCAACGCGACTGGCACGTCGTCGACGCATCCGGCCAAACGCTTGGCCGTCTGGCCAGCGAAGTCGCTAGCCTGATCCGCGGCAAGCACAAGCCTCAATTCACTCCTCACGTTGACACGGGCGACTTCGTCGTCGTCATCAACGCGGAGAAGATCGTCCTGACGGGCAACAAATGGAACGACAAGAACTACTACCGTCACTCCATGCACCCGGGCGGCCTGAAAGTTACGCCCGCCAAGGACCAGCTGAAAAAGAAGCCGGAATCCCTCGTGGAATATGCGGTACACGGCATGCTGCCGAAAAACCGTCTGGGCGACAAAATGAAGCTGAAGCTGAAAGTATACGCTGGTTCGGAGCATCCGCACCAAGCTCAAAATCCGGTAGCTTACGAGCTGCGCGGTTAATCGAAGGAGGACTCTACAATGGCTCAAGTCCAATATTATGGCACTGGTCGTCGTAAACACTCCGTAGCACGCGTACGTCTCGTGCCGGGTGAAGGACGCATCATCATCAACAAGCGCGAGCTGGACGAGTACTTCGGTCTCGAAACGCTCAAGCTGATCGTGAAGCAACCGCTCGTTCTGACGGAAACCGTCGGCAAGTACGATATCATCGTACTGGCTCACGGCGGCGGCACTTCCGGCCAAGCCGGTGCGATTCGCCACGGCATCTCCCGCGCTCTGCTCAAGGCAGATCCGGAATTCCGTCCTTCCCTGAAGCGCGCTGGCTTCCTGACGCGCGACCCGCGGATGAAAGAACGGAAGAAATACGGCCTCAAAGCAGCTCGCCGTGCTCCTCAGTTCTCCAAGCGTTAATCGAATCTACACAGCCTTTCCCGCTTCGACGGGAAAGGCTTTTTCTTTTTTCGACAGCCTTTTATGGGCAGGCTATAATAAGCAAGGATGGTTTGCATCCGCATGTGAACGACCAACATCACGGGAGGTACATACGATGACGAAGGCATTACCGGTTTATTTCAACCATGACGGTGGCGTAGACGATTTGGTCTCGCTTTTTCTTTTGCTGCAAATGGAGCAGGTCGACCTTATCGGCGTATCGGTCATTGATGCGGACTGCTATGTCGAGCCGGCCGTATCGGCCAGCCGCAAGATCATCGACCGCTACGGCCGCGCCGAGCTCAAAGGACTGGAGGTAGCACGCAGCAACTCGCGAGGCAAAAACCCGTTTCCGAAAGACTGGCGGATGCATGCGTTTTACGTCGACGCGATGCCCCTGCTCAACGAACGTCCCGCCGTCGTGACGAAAGAAGCAGACCGGCCGGCGCATCTGGACCTCATTGAGAAGGTGTCGAAGAGTTCCGACAAGGTGACGCTGCTGTTCACGGGGCCTTTGACCGATCTGGCGCGTGCCCTGGACGCCGATCCATCCATCGAAGCCAAGATCGAGAAGCTGTATTGGATGGGCGGTACGTTCCTGCCGGATGGAAACGTGCATGAGCCGGAACATGACGGGACGGCGGAGTGGAACTCGTTTTGGGACCCGGAGGCGGCAAAGCGCGTTTGGGACAGCGGCATCCAAATCGACATGGTCGCGCTTGAAAGCACGAACAAGGTCCCTCTTACCGTGGATACACGCAAGGAATGGGCGCAGAACCGCCGATTCGAAGGCCTCGACTTCCTGGGTCAATGCTATGCGACCGTTCCTCCACTCGTGCATTTCGCGACGAACTCGACCTATTACTTGTGGGATGTGCTGACGACAGCCATCATCGGCAAGCCTGAGCTCGTATCCTCGCATGAGGTCGCTTGCGACGTGCTGCCGGACGGGCCCTCCCAGGGAAGGACGATCCGCAAAGATGAAGGACGCATCGTGACCGTCGTGGACGATGTCGATCCGGTTGCCTTCTTCGGCTACTTGACGGATCTGGCTCGTGGAGCAGACCGCGACGGAGTGTACCGCATCGTATAAGAACGTCTTATCTCAGGGATAAAAAATCCTTATTTGGCGCGGAAAAACGGTACATCTGCCCTCAATTAAGCGATTGAACATTAAAGGTCGAACCTTTATAATTAAAACCATAGAAGCTTACTTGGTTTTAACCTAGGGAGGGACCGGATGTTGAATCTGCTCGAGAAAGAGGCGCTGATCGCCGAACAAGCCGTGAAGCTTGAATCTGCATCGCCGGAAGAGATTCTGAAATTCGCCGTCGAGACGTTTCCGAATATAACGTTTGCCTGCAGCTTCGGAGCCGAAGATGTCGTGCTGGTCGACATGCTGCACAAAGTCAGCCCGAAGACGGATGTCTTTTATCTCGATACGGATTTCCATTTCAAGGAGACGTACGAGACGCGGGATCGCATGGAGGAGCGCTACGGAATCAAATTCGTTCAGGTCAAGCCGGTGTTGACTCCGGACGAACAGGCCGCTCAGCATGGCGAGGAGCTGTGGAAGAGCGATCCGAACGCATGCTGCAACATTCGCAAGGTCGAGCCGCTGACACGGATCCTCTCGCAATACGAGGCGTGGATTACCGGTATTCGCCGAGATCAAGCCCCGACTCGCGCCAACGCCAAAAAGATCGAGTACGATACCAAATTCGGCCTCGTCAAGTTCAACCCGATTGCCCATTGGACTTCGGATGACGTCTGGGATTATATCCGCAACAACGAAATCATCTACAACCCGCTCCATGACCGCAACTTCCCTAGCATCGGCTGCGAGCAGTGCACGCGACAGGTCGCTCCGGGCGAAGATCCACGGGCCGGGCGCTGGTCGGGCAACGACAAAACCGAATGCGGCCTGCATAAGTGACTTGAGGGAGGAAAACGGAATCATGTCTAGCATCAATCCCCATGGCGGAACACTGGTCAACCGGATCGCCGCCGGCGAGCAGCGTGAGCGGCTGCTCGAAGAATCGCTTCATCTGACGAGCCTGACCGTAGACAGCTGGACCGTCTCGGATCTGGACTTGATCGGCGTCGGAGCCTTTTCTCCGCTCACCGGCTTTCTGACGGAAGCTGACTACAACTCGGTCGTCGAACGGATGCGGCTCGAGAACGGCATCGTATGGAGCATTCCGATTACGCTTCCGATCGACGAGCAGGCAGCAGCCGAGCTGAAGATCGGCCAGCGTGTCGCGTTGAGAGGAGAGGACGGCATCATCTACGGCTTGCTCGACGTAGAGAGCCTCTACGCCGTCGATCAGCGCCGAGAAGCCGTGCAGGTGTTCAAGACCGACGACCTGGAGCATCCCGGCGTCAAGAAGCTGTTCTCCCGCTCCAGCACGTATGTGGGCGGTCCTATCACCGTTCTGAATCGTCCGCAGCCCGAGAAGTTCGGCGACTTCTATTTCGACCCGACCGACACGCGACGCCTCTTTGCCGAAAAGGGCTGGAAGACCGTCGTCGGCTTCCAAACCCGCAATCCGGTGCACCGCGCCCATGAATTCATTCAGAAATGCGCGATGGAGATTGTCGATGGCTTATTCCTGAACCCGCTCGTCGGCGAGACGAAGTCGGATGATGTGCCGGCCCACGTCCGTATGAAAAGCTACCTGGCTCTCCTCGAACATTATTATCCGGAGAGCCGCACGTTCCTCGGGGTATTCCCTGCCGCGATGCGTTACGCCGGCCCGCGCGAAGCGATTTTCCATGCGCTCGTGCGGAAGAACTACGGCTGCACGCATTTCATCGTCGGACGCGACCACGCGGGCGTAGGTGACTACTATGGAACGTATGAGGCGCAGGATTTGCTCAGGACGTTCTCCGCCGAGGAGCTCGGCATAACGCCGCTGTATTTCGAACACAGTTTCTTCTGCAAGAAATGCGGCAACATGGCGACGAGCAAGACTTGCCCGCACGACAAGTCGGAGCATGTGGCGCTGTCCGGAACCAAAGTCCGCGAGATGCTGCGCGGCGGCATCTGCCCGCCTCCGGAGTTTTCGCGTCCAGAAGTCGCGCAAATTCTGATCGAGGGCATGCAGGAGCAGCCGGCGCATTCTTAGAGCGGCCGCATCGCCTTCTGCGAGGCATGAAGCAGCACCCTGTCCCATATAGTGGATGATAGCGATAGGCTTGGATAAGCCTGATCCGATCATCGACTCGGGATGGGGTGTTTTTTGCATGAAGGATGTTCGAGAGAGTAGCCGCGAAGGCAGGCATGGTCTATATCCGACCCGTCGGCGCCTCGTCGTCTGGATCAGCTCGCGCGGCTGGTCCCGGATCGGCATCGCCGCGCTGATGCTGTTTGTTCTTGGAGGGCTGCTCATGACGCAGCTGCCTTCGCCAAGCATCGGAACGACATGGTCGTTGCCGCTCAGCGGCAGGACGATCGTGCTGGACGCCGGTCATGGCGGCCCCGACGGCGGGGCGGTGAGCAAAAGCGGACTGATCGAGAAAGACCTCAATCTGGCGATTACGCTCCAGCTGCGGGACTATCTGCAGCAAGCCGGCGCGATCGTCTACGTAACGAGGGAAGTTGACCAGGATCTGGCTGGTATGCAGACGAAAGGGTACAAAAGCCGCAAGACGGAGGATCTCGTCGCCAGGGCGCGTTTCGTCGAGGAGAAGAAAGCCGACCTCATGGTCAGCATCCACATGAACAGCATTCCTTCGCCGAAATGGTCGGGAGCGCAGACGTTTTACTATCCGAACTATGAGGGCAACTCGGCGCTGGCTTATCTGATCCAGGAAGAGATCAGGATCAACCTGGAGAATACGAACCGCTCCGCGGCCAAGGCGCCGAACACGGTCTATTTGCTGAAGGCGGTCAAGACGGCTCCGAGCGCCCTTGTCGAGGTCGGATTCCTTTCCCATCCGGGGGAGGCGGCGCGGCTTGCGGACGGCACCTACCAGCGGCAGGTCGCGGCCTCCATCTACAAGGGCATCCTGCGCTACAGCAGCGGGGAGCGCCCTGCCGCAGGGGGAGGCAAGGCGGCGCCTTGAGGAAAGCGTAGCTTCCGGTATGCTATACTAGATGCAGATCCATTCGAAGCGGCCGGCGCCTCCGCCGCCGCTTCCATGCATGCCGGAAGGTGGAGACCGCAACTATGCTCACACGCGAACAAGTATTGGAAGCCGTGAATGCTGTCACGGCTCGATTCGCGGACGGATCGACCGTCCGCGACATTATGGTGAAGGACCGCCAGGCTTCGCTGACGGTCCTCATCCCGAGCGGCGCCGAGCGCGCGCCGCTGGAAGCCGCGCTGCGCGAAGCGCTCGCGCGGGCAGGGGCCGACACCGCGCATCTGCGGTTCCGGCCCCTGGAAGGCCCGGCAGCGGCGGCGCAGCCAGCCGCCCCTGCCGGGCCTCCGCCTGAAGCGGCGCCGAGCGCTGCCGCCGCTTCAGGCGCTTCAGGCGCCGCCCCCGTGCGAGGCCACGGGGCGGGCCTGGAGGGCGTGCCGCTGCTGGCTGCGGAGAGCGGCACGGAATTCATCGCCATCGCCAGCGGCAAGGGCGGCGTCGGCAAATCGACCGTCACCGTCAACCTCGCGGTGGCGCTGGCCCGCAGGGGCAAGCGCGTCGGACTGGTCGACGCCGACATCTACGGCTTCAGCGTGCCCGACATGATGGGCATCGAGGAGCGGCCTGAAGTCGTCGACGGCCGCATCCAGCCGATCGAGCGCTTCGGCGTCAAAGTCATCTCCATGGGCTTTTTCGTCGAGGACAACAGCCCGATCGTATGGCGCGGACCGATGCTCGGCCGCATGCTCCGCAACTTCTTCCAAGAGGTCGAGTGGGGGGAGCTCGACTATCTGCTGCTCGATCTGCCGCCGGGTACGGGCGACGTGGCCCTTGACGTGCATCAGATTCTCCCGCAGAGCAAGGAGATCATCGTCACGACCCCGCATGCGACCGCGGCATTCGTCGCCGCCCGAGCCGGCGCGATGGCGCTGCATACGGAGCATGAGATTCTTGGCGTCGTCGAGAACATGTCGTACTATTTGAGCCCTTCGACCGGCGAGAAGGAGTACGTGTTCGGCAAAGGAGGAGGGGCCCGTCTGGCGGAAAACCTCCACACCGACCTGCTGGCGCAAATTCCGCTCGGCGCGCCGGACAACCATGTGTCGGAGCCTGATTTTTCCCCGTCCGTCTACAAAGCCGAAACCGAAACCGGGCAGCTCTATCTTGAGCTGGCCGACCGGGTCATCGCGCGCACCTGGTAACGGGCGCCGCTGCGGATTCCAAAAAAGCAGTCCCCGCCGGGGACTGCTTTTTCGCGTTGTTTATTGAGCATCCAAAGGATGCGTTACGTCGACGATTCCTCGCTGCTCTCCTCGCCGCTTCCTTCCTCTCCGCCGCCTTCCTCGCCGCCCTCTCCGCCGCCGCTTTCGCCTTCCTGTCCGCCCCCGGAAGAGGACTTCGTATCGACCTTTTCCTCCGGCTTGACGCGCAGCTCTTCCTGAACCGCCTTCTTGAGCAGATCCAGAATTTCCACGCGGAAGAGCGGATTGGACATCGATTCCTGCATGATCGTCATGACCTGCTTGCGGTATTGGCTGCTCATGAGCACCTCAAGGATCATCTTGTCCATCTCCGGCGTTTTCATGGCGCTGATGAGCTCCTTTTGATAAGCCGGATCCTTCATGAGCTCCTTGTGGATATCCTTGTTCTGCTTGTTTACGGCCTTGGCGAATTCGCCGGCGAAGCGCGTATCGGTCATCATCGTCTTGATGACCTTATCGTAGTCAGGCGAAGTAATGGTCTCCTTAACCGCCATCCGTACGCTTTCGGCATCCTGCATCGACAGCATTTTGATGCCGCTCTCGCTCGTGCCGGAGGCGCTCATCTGGCTTTCCTGAAGCGCCTTTTGCGCGTCCTCGGTCTTCAGGATGTCGATCACCATCGATTTCATGTCCTTATAGCTGAGCTGCTGACCGCCGCTGCCTTGCGGCTCGGCGCCGCAGCCGGAGAGAAGGGTTGCGGACAAGGCAGCGAGTAAAATACCGTACAAGGCCAGTTTCACATTCATGCGCTTGAAGCTCCTTTCCTTCGCTTGCCGGTTCCGTGGAGCTTGGGTCCGGCCGGGGATACGTACAGTATGCGCGGAGGCGCGGGGGAATATCAGGCCTAGCCTTAGCTTTTTCACCCGTTCATGGTAAGATAATGGGGAGAGAGTGAACTCGGTTTGGGAGGATGCAGCAACAATGACAATACGCAAGTGGTTTTTCCTGTTCTGGACGACGATGGCCATCGGAGCGGGCGCCACGCTCGTCACCGGTCTTGCGATGCAGCTTATGGATCAGACGCTTCGCGCCTACGGCTGGTCGGGCGCCGGCTTCAATACCTTCAACATGGTGCTTGTCGGACTGCTGATCGGAGCGTTCAGCCAGATGGGCTTCTTCGCTTATTTGACCGTCAATTACATTGCCCTCAGCGTTTTCCGCAAGTCCTACCTATGGAGCGCCTTGCAAGCGTATACGAGTATTTTCGCGCTGGGCTTTCTCGTCTACGTGCTGTATCAGTCCCGCGATCAGACCGGCATGGTGCTGTTTTGGGTGCTGCCGATCGTTTTGGCGGTTGTCGCCTGGGGCGTCGGCTACTGGAAGACGCGTCTGACCAACAACAAGGCATTCATTCCCACCCTTTTCCTTATGATCGTCGTTACTTCCCTCGAAGCCTGGCCGAGCTTCCAGGGCGAGGGGGGAGAGGTCAGCGCCAGCGCCATCTGGTTTATGATGATTCCGCTTGCCGCGTGCAATGCCTACCAGATTCTGACCCTTCAGCGCATTACGTCCTCCCCGGACAAAAAAGAAACCGCCTCCGCGCGCGGCGCGAAGACGGCTTGAAGGAAGCAAGCTACATGTCGAAGCTGACCGGCTGAGGCTCTGTCGTGACGCCATTGTCCCGAACTTCCTTGCCGCTCGCTTCCGTCTGGCTGATCAGCTGCGATACGCTGACGAACTCGTAGCCTTGAGCGCGCAGCTGGTCGATGATGAGGGGGAGCGCCTCATGCGTCTGCTTGACCGAATCGCTGGCATGCAGCAGCACGATGTCGCCGGGATGAGCCCGCTTCATGACGCGATCGACGATATTCTGGGTACCGATGTTCATCCAGTCCTGAGAGTCGGTATCCCATTGAATGACCTTATAGCCCATATTTTCCGATGCTTGAAGCACCCGCTTGTCGAAGTCTCCGTTGGGGAGACGGATCAGCTGCGGTGCTTTTCCCGTTTCTTGGGTCAGGATCGCATGGGCCGTCTGCAGCTGAGCCTGCAGCTCCTCATCCGTCAGCTTGCTGTAGTTGTCATGCTTGTTGCCATGGCTCCCGATTTCAAAGCCTTTCTCTTGGATGGCCTTCACCAGCTGGGGATGGGTCTGTGCCCACGGCGCCGACAAGAAGAAGGTCGTGTTCTTGACGCCTTTTTCCTTCAGAATGTTCAGGATCGGCTCGGCGCGCTTGTCGCCCCAGCTGATGTCGAAAGTCAGCGCGATCACCTTCTTGTCGGTCGGAACGTTGTAGATGGCAGCCGGCTGATCGTCTGCGAACACGGTGATGTGATCCTTTTCCGTATAGATGACTCCTGCGGCGAAAACGACGGCGGCGAACAGAAAGAAGTACCGTCTGATCTTCCGCCCGTTGAATACATAGAACGAATTCATCTCGCGTCTTGTCT